>DASWIB010000307.1:0-8742 GCA_036397915.1 Thermoanaerobaculia bacterium
TGACAGGAATCGACGAGCCGCAGGACCTCGTCGAAATTGCGGCCGGTCGACATCGGGTAGGTCAGCATTGCCTTGACCTTCTTGTCCGGTCCGATGACGAACACCGAGCGCACGGTCGCGTTGTCGGCGGGCGTCCGGCCCTGAGACGTGCTACCGGCGTCTTCCGGCAGCATGTCGTAGGCCTTCGCCACCTTGAGCTCCGGGTCGCCGACCAGGGGGTAGTTGATCGCATGACCCTGTGTCTCCTCGATGTCCTTCGACCACTTCTCGTGATCGCTCACGCCATCCACGCTCAAACCGAGGATCTTGCAGTTGCGCTTCTCGAACTCGGGCTTCAAACCCGCCATGTAGCCGAGCTCGGTCGTGCAGACCGGCGTGAAATCCTTCGGATGCGAGAAGAGGACGGCCCACCCATTGCCGATCCACTCGTGGAAGTCGATCTTCCCCTGCGTGCTGTCCGCCGAGAAGTTGGGGGCTTCGCTGTTGATCCTCAACGCCATGATTGTCCTCCGTTTGGTGCAGGTTATCGAATCCCGGGGTGTGAGTAAATCTTTCAGCGGGGGACCTTGCGGTCCCCCGAACCCCCTGGGCTCGGCCCGCCGAGCGCCGCACGTGCACCGTGCTATGTCATTGAAAAGCTGTCACGTTCCGCGGTCCGGCACCGGCCGCTACCCGGACCCGGGGTGGGGGGAGCCCCCGGCTGGCCGGGGCCGAATCTCGATCTCGGACTCGAGAGTCCGGCGGACCGGGCAGCGCTCCGCGATCTCGCCCAGGCGGCGCCGCTGCTCTTCGGAGAGGGACCCCGCGAGCTCGATCTCCACGTCGATTCGGTCCAGCATGCCTTCCTTCGTCTCACAATCCGCGCAATCGGAGGCGTGGACGCGCGAGTGGTGCAGACGCACTGTGACCGATTCGAGCGGCCAACCCTTTCGCCGCGCGTACAGCGCAGCCGTCATGGACGTTCAGGTTCCGAGCGCAGCGAGCAGCAGGTCGTAGGGTGTCGGGCCGGTATCGGTGCCACCGGCAACGCGGGGCTCGTCCGCCGCGAGACGGTGCCTTCCGGAGACGATCTCCTGCGCGAAGCCCGAGGCGGCTCCCCGAACGACGACAACACCTTCCTCGCGTTCCCCCGACACCGCGTCGTCAGAACTCACGGTCGACCTCCTCTCCGGTACCCCGTGCCCTTGAGCGCCCGGCCGGGTCGCGCGTCGGTGATCCGGCCGCCGTCCACGACGAGCTGCCCGTTGACACACACGAACGGAATTCCCTCGCTGTAGTGCAGCGGGTCTGCATACGTCGAGCGCTCACGGACGGCGGCCGGGTCGAAGGCAACCACATCCGCGGCCATCCCCGGTATCAAGATGCCGCGGTCGGCGAGCCGCATCCGCGACGCGGGCAGCGACGTCATCTTTCGGACCGCCTCCTCGAGGGTGAGGAGCTTCTCCTCGCGAACGTAGTGGCCGAGGATTCGAGGGGCCGAGCCCCAGGCGCGCGGGTGAGATTTCTCCTGCGAGTAGATCCCGTCCTCCGCCTTGGCACCCGAGTCGGTGCACATCGACACGAGCGGATGCGCGAGCGCCGCACGCACGTCCTCCTCGCTCATCGAGAACGTGACCCGCCCGGTGTTCGCCCGGTCCGCGATCACGATGTCCATGAGCACGTCGAGCGGGTCCTTGCCTTCCGAACGGGCGATCTCCGCCACGGTCTTGCCTTCGTAACTCTTCAGCGCGGGATTCAGGATCCTCGTGATCAGGATCCGGGATCCCGGCTCGTCGCTCCAGTCGGGATTCTCTTCGGGGAATTCCGCGCGCGCCCGGGCGCGGGTGGCCGGATCCTTGAGGCGCGCGACGAGCTTCTCCCGTCCGCCCTCCCGCACCCAGAGCGGCAGGCTGGCGTCGAGGTTGTTGGAGCTCGCCGCCCAGGGGTACTGGTTCGCGGAGACGTCGAGACCCTCGGCGCGCGCCTGTTCGACCCGGGAGAGCACCGCCGGCATCCGGCCCCAGTTCCGCTTGCCCGCGGTCTTCAGGTGGTGGATCTGAGTCGGAATTCGCGCCTCGCGCGCGATTCGGAAGACCTCGTCCAGGCTGGCGTCGATTCCGTCCCCTTCGTCGCGCTGGTGGGTGATGTACGTGCCGCCGTATCGGGCTGCGACTTTCGCGAGAGCGATGATCTCCTCGGTAGACGCGAACCGGTCGGGGACGTACCGGAGCGAGGTCGAGAGGCCGAACGCGCCGTCTTCCATCGCGTGCGCCACGGCTGCCTCCATCGCCGACAGCTCCTCTCGCGTCGCCGGCCGATCCTCCTTGCCGATGACGAGATCCCGCACGCCGCCCGCGCCGACGAACGTCCCGAGGTTGATCGTCGGCCGCGCGCGCTCGAACGCCTTCCAGTAACCGGCGAGCGCCGTCCAGTCGGGGGTGACGCCGTAACGGCTCCAGGTGTCCTTTGCGTCGGCGATCATCCGGGCGTTCAGCGGCGCGATGGCGCGGCCCTCGCCCGTGATCTCGGTCGTGATCCCCTGGGTGATCTTGCTCGCTGCGCGGTTGTCGACGAGCACGCTGTACTCGGACTGCCCGAGCATGTCGATGAAACCGGGCGCGACGACCAGACGCGTGGCATCGATCCGCCGCTTCGCGGCGGCTCGCGACAAGTCGCCGACGGCGGCAATGCGGTCGCCCATGATCCCGACGTCGGCGCGAAACCAGGGAGCGCCGGTGCCGTCGATGACCCGTCCGCCGGCGAAGACCAGGTCGAAGATGGCCGACTGAGGCACGGTCGGAGCGGACAGAACGAGGGCGAGGACGATGACACCGGCGAACATCGATCACCTCCGGGAGTCGGGCGAGTGTAGCCAAAGCTGATAGTCTTGTCGGCTCCCGCGTTCATCTCAGGGTCAATCGGAGCGAACACGATTCTCACCGCGAAGCTCGCCAATCGCTACGAGGTCGCTGCCGAGCTCGGCCGCGGCGGCATGGGAGTCGTCTATCGCGCGCGCGATCCGATGCTGAACCGCGAGGTCGCGGTCAAGCTTCTCGCCACGACCGAGCTCACCCCGGAGATCGAAGAGCGCTTCCAGCGCGAAGCGCAGATCGTTGCGCAGATGGACCACCCCGGGATCGTCCCGATCTACGACGTGGGCCGCCACGACGGCTCTCTCTTTTTCGTGATGCCACTCGTCGAAGGCACGAATCTGCGCCGCATCCTCTGGGACGGCTCGCTTCGCCTCGGGGAAGTTCTCGACATCGCGATCCAGGTCGCCGATGCGCTCGAGTACAGCCATTCGCGCGGCGTCGTCCATCGCGACATCAAGCCGGAGAACATCATGGTCGCGCGCGAGGAGGGCGGTGCGCCGCGGATCCGAGTCATGGACTTCGGGCTCGCACACGCGACGACCGAGAACCGGCTGACCAAGACGGGCACTCTCGTGGGAACCGTCACGTACCTTTCCCCGGAGCAGGTCACCTCGCATGCCTTCGACGGACGCTCCGACATCTACTCGCTCGGCACCGTGATGTACGAGTGTCTGACCGGCGAGCCACCGTTCACCGGCGAAGTGCAGTCGGTCCTCTACCGAATCGTCCACGAGATTCCGCAGCCGCCGCGCGCCCTCGGCGCGGAGATCCGCGAGGAGCTGCAGGACATCGTCCTCCAGTGCCTCGAGAAGGATCCGGCGCGCCGCCCCCAGCGGGCGGTGCAGGTCGCGGAGGCGCTGCGGCGCCACCGCTCGAGCCTTCACAGCGATGAGTTCGCGAAGTCGGTCGTGATGACGGCGAGCCGCACTCTTCAGCGGCCGTCCGCCTCTGCTTTCGTCGGGCGGGAGAGGGAGTTCGCCGAACTCCAGCGGCGCCTGAACGCCGCGGTTGTCGGCGATTGCCAGTTCGCGGTCGTGGCGGGAGAGCCCGGAATCGGGAAGACCCGCCTTCTCGAAGAGCTGAAGAAGCTCGCCTCGATGCGCAAGTTCCGCGTGCTCTACGGCCGCTTCGTCGAGCAGGACCAGGCGTTCTCGTATCAGGGGTTCTGCGAGCTGATTCAGGACTACTTCCGCTTCCGCGACCCGGGAAGCTCCGCCGGAGAACGCCCCGACTTCTCCGACCTCGCACCCGACCTCCTCTCTCTCTTCCCGCTTTTGACCGAGATCGGCGAGCTCCGTTCCGCCGCGAGCGGAGACTCCCGCGTCGCTTCTCCCGCGGGGGAGCGGAAGGCCGAAGATCGAATCCAGATCTTCGAGCTGCTGGCGCGCACCCTGACCCGGATGGCGGCGGGCAAGCCGCTCGTCCTGATCCTTGAAAACCTCCACGCCGCGGAGGTCTCGATCGAGGCGCTCCAGTACATCGTGCGGCGCCTCGGGCCGACGCCGACCTTCTTCGTCGGGAGTTATCGGCAGACGGAAGTCGACAAGCACCATCCGCTCGCACGGATGCTCGACTCGTTCGCCGACGACCCGCGCTTCGTCTCGATCACGCTGGGGCCGCTCTCTCCGACCGAGCACCGCGCGCTCGTCGAATCCGTGGTCGGCGCGCCCAATCTCTCCGGCGAGCTCGCGAAGCGGATTCACGAGGCGACGGAAGGCAACCCGTTTTTCACGAAAGAGCTGCTGCGGTCGCTCATCGATTCCGGCGGGATCGGCCGGGACGACACCGGGGAGTGGAGCTTCTCCAAGGGGACCGGCATCTCCTCCGACGCGCTGCCCGCGACGATCCAGCAGGCCGTCGAAAAGAGGATCGAGCGGCTTCCGGAAGAGCTGCGCGACCTTCTTTCGATCGCCTCGGTCCTCGGACGGAGCTTCGACTTCGCCGACCTGGAAACCCTCGCGGAAGGGACCGGCAAAGTGGAGGACTCGATCGATCGGCTCGTCCGCGAAGGAGTGTTCGAGGAGGAGCGGGAGTCGCGCGGCGACCGGCTCGCCTTCTCGAGCGGGATCGTGCGGGACGTCCTTTACGGAGCGCTCTCGCGCCGCAAGCGCCGGTCGCTTCACCGCAAGTATGCGGAGCTGCTCGAGCGGCGCTACGCCGGGCGTCTCGAACGCATCTATCCCGACCTCCTCCACCACTTCTCGCAGGCCGACGTCGCCGAGAAGACCGTCGAGTACGGCGTGAAGCTCGCACGAAAGTCGCTCGACGCGTTCAGCGCGGACGATGCGAGCCGCGCCGCGAAGACCGCTCTCGAGTACCTGGAGGACGAGGAGTGGACCGGGGACCGTTCCCTCGAAGGCGATGCGCGCCTGCTGCTGGCCGAAGCCCATCGAATCGCCGGCAACGCCGACGGAGCGCTGCGCGACGCGGAGACGGCCGTTCGCGTCTTCGAGCGGGAGCTCAAGGCGGAAAAGGCCGTCGGCGCCATTCTCTTCGCTGCGGAGACCGCCTGGCAGGGGCGACGCACCGAGGAGACCCGGCGCTGGGCGGAACGGGGCCTCGAAGCGGCCCGTTCGCTCGAAAAGAGCGAGCCATTGACGAAGCTCCTCTCGCTGGCGGCGACCGTCGCCAACCTCCGCGGGGAGTACGCAAAGGCAGCGTCGTATCTCTCCGAGATCGAACGATTGAGGCCCAGGGAAAAAGCTCAGGACGAAGTGATCCCGAGCGGCGGCACTCTCGTCGTCGCCATGGCCAACCCGATCGCCTCCATCGAGCCGGGCGACTACGAGACGACCGAGGAGCACGAGGTCGTCGCGAACGTCTTCGAGACGCTCGTCACGACCGACGCGCAGGGAGGGCTCGTCCCACTGCTCGCAGAGAAGTGGTCTCTGGAGGACGGTGGCAAGACGGTCCGCCTGCGCCTGCGCCGCGGCGTCGTCTTCTCTGACGGGACGCCTCTCACGGCGCCGGCGGCGAAGCGGTCGTTCGAGCGATCGATCGGCCTTTCCCGCGAAGCGATGCCGGCGGCGTACGCGGCGATTTCGGGCATCGACGAGTTCGTCAACGGCAGAGCAGAGGCGGTCTCGGGAATCAGTGCCGTTTCCGAATCGGAGATCGAGATCCGGCTGCGCGAGGCACTGCCGCTCTACCCCGCTTTCCTGACGGACGGACGCACTTCCATGGCATACGCCGACCCGACGGGGCGCGTGCTCGGCACCGGACCTTTCCTGATCACTTCGCACACCGCCGACTCCGCCGTGCTCGAGAGAAATCCGGCCGACTGGAAGGACTCGCCGTCGCGGCTCGACCGGATCGAGTTTCGGGCCTCGCTTTCCGCCTCGGCGATTGCCGCCGGTCTCCGGTCCGGCCAGTACGACGTCGCGCGCGATCTCCTGCCTCAGGATCGGGAGGCGATCCTGCGCGACCCCCGGTTCCGGTCCGGTCTGGTGGAGACGCCGAAGAAGAACACTTATTTC
Source organism: Thermoanaerobaculia bacterium (assembly GCA_036397915.1). Classification (GTDB taxonomy): domain Bacteria; phylum Acidobacteriota; class Thermoanaerobaculia; order UBA5066; family Gp7-AA6; genus Gp7-AA6. Next base: position 6,329 of record DASWIB010000307.1, read on the forward strand.
GTCCTCTTCAGCAGCTCCGGCGCCGCCGCGGCGAGCACCGTGTTGCGGCGCGCCCTGTCCGACGCCGCCCGCGCGCGCGATTTCGTGTGGGGCACGCTCGGGCGTTTCGCTCTTCCCGCGACCGGAGTGATTCCGCCGGGAATCCTCGGGCACGACGCCGGCCGCCGGCTGCCCCACGCCTCGCGGGAGAAAGCGGCCGAGATGGTTCGATCGGCGGGATTTCCGCTGCCGGTTCGCCTGCGGGCGTCCGTGCATCCGATCCTGAAAGACCAGTACGGCGCCCTGACCTCGGCCCTCTTCGCGAGCTGGGCCGAGCTCGGCGTCGAGGTGACGGTCGCGACGAGCAACATGGCGGAGTACCTCCAGTCGTGGAACGACACGACCGGAATCGACATCTTCGTCGGCCGCTGGATCGCCGACTACGACGATCCGGACAACTTCACGTTCACCCTCTTTCACTCCGGAAACGGCCGCCTGCGGCGGCACTTCTCGTCTCCCGAGACGGACCAGATCCTGGAGGAAGCGCGCCGCGAGAGCCGCGCGGGCGCCCGCGAGGGCCTCTACCGCTCCTTCGAGAACCTGATGCTCGAATCCGCCGTGCTCGTGCCGCTCTTTCACGACGTGGATTACCGGATCGCGGCGCCGTCCGTCCGAGGGATCACGCTCAAGAGCACCGCGCCTTTCGTCAACTACACGGAGGTGGGCAAAGCCGCGGAGGCTCCCGCGCCGGGCCCCGCGCGTGCCGTGGGTGGGGGCGTCCTGACGGTGCCGATTGCCGGCGTCGTGCGGAGTCTCGATCCCTCGCTCGCCGAGACCGTCGAGCAGGGCGAGGTCCTTCCGAACGTGTTCGAGGGGCTCTTGCGGGAGACCGAGGGCGCCCAGGTCGTGCCGTGGCTCGCTTCCGAAGTCAGCGTCGAGAACGACGGCCGGCGGTACCGGTTCCGGCTGCGGCAGGGAATCCGTTTCCACGACGGGCGGCGGCTGACCGCGCGCGACGTGCGCTACACCTTCGAGCGACTGCTCGCGAACGCCGACAGCGGCCGGCGGTGGGCGCTTGCACCGATCCGCGGCGCGAAAGCGATTCTGAACGGAGACGCGACCGCACTCGAAGGATTCCACATCGTCTCGCCGACCGAGTTTTACGTGGACCTGGACCAGCCGATCTCCTTCTTCCCGGTTCTGATGTCCGACCTCGTTACGTCGATCGTCCCGGAGGGGACCACACACTTCGGCAACAGTTGGCGGGAAGGGTCGGTCGGCACGGGACCATTCCGGGCGGTCGCCTTCGAGTCGGGCCAAAGGCTGGAGGTCGAGCGCAACCCCCACTACTGGCGGGATGGTTTTCCGCGAAGCGAAGGAATCGTCTTCCGCTTCGGCGTTCAGCCCGAAGAGATGCGCGCGGAGTTTCTCGCGGGCCGCTTCTCGGTCGCGTCGGACCTCCTCCCGCGCGACGCGGAAGCACTGCGACAGGACCGTCGATACGCGACGGGATACAAGGAGTCGCCGCGGCTCTCGACGTATTTCGTCGCCTTCAACATCCATCTCCCGGCCTTTCGCAACCCGGAGATCCGCCGCGGCATCAAGCGGGCGATCGACGTCGCCCCGCTCGTCCGACGGACACTGGGACGCATGGCAATCCCGGCGAGCGGTCTCATTCCGCCGGGCCTGCTCGGCTACGCGCCGTCCTCGGGACGACCGGACGTGGACTCGAAGGGTACCGCCTCGGCGCAGTCTTCGGACAAGACGACGTCACGCGACATGGTCGAGGTCACCGCTCTCGTACATCCCACGTTCGAGAGCGAGTACGCGGCGCTCATCAAGGAACTGAATCAGATCTTCCGCGAGATGGGGTTCTCGATCCGGCCTCTCAACAAGACCATGGCCGAGTACGTCGCGATGCGGCGGAAACACGACATGGACCTCGTGATCGGGCGCTGGGCATCGGACTATCCCGACGCCGACACGTTCGTCTACGGCGTCATGCAGACCCAGGAGGGATTTCTCGGCCCCTTCAGCGGGACCCCGGAAATCGACGAGCTCGCCGAGCGGGGCCGGGCAGAGATCGACCCGCGGCTCCGTCACTCGATCTACCGGCAGGTCGAGGAGATCATCGTGCGCGACGCGCTGTTGCTCCCGCTCTTCCACGAGCAGGTCTACCGGTTCGTCCAGCCGGAGGTCGAGGGCCTTTCGCTCGGCTTCTCGCTGCCGACGGTCGCCTACGAGAAGCTGTCCGTGCGACGGTAAGGGGTTCCTGCCCTGCTGTCATTCCGAGGGCCGGAGGCCCGAGGAATCCTTGTCCTGAGGAGGGCAGCGACGAAGGATCTCTCCCTCGAGAGGAAAGAGATCCTTCGCTTCGCTCAGGATGACCGCTTCGCGGTCAGATCCCTCGCTGCGCTCGGGATGACAGCTGGAAG
>DASWIB010000308.1:0-3364 GCA_036397915.1 Thermoanaerobaculia bacterium
CGCTCGACCTCGTCATCGTGCTCGGCTATCTCGCGGGGGTCGTGGCAGCCGGCGCCTTCTTCGCGCGGCGGCAGAAGACGACTGCCCAGTACTTCCTGGGCGGCCGTCACGTTCCCTGGTGGGCGGTTTCTGCTTCGATCGTGGCCACGGAGACCTCCACGATCACCTTCATCTCCGTCCCGGGTCTGCTCTACCGCGAGGGCGGTGACTTCGGGTTCCTCCAGCTCGTCTTCGGGTATCTCCTGGGACGCGTCGTGATCTCCGTGCTCCTGATCCCGTCCTACTTCCGCCGGGAGCTCCTGACCGTCTACCAGCTCCTCCAGACCCGGTTCGGCGGCGCGGTGAAAGCGCTCGCGGCGGGTCTTTTCGTGACGATGCGAACGGTCGCCGACGGCGTGCGGCTGCTTCTGACCGCCTTCGTCCTCGCGGCGGTCTACGCCGCTTTCTTCGGCGGCGCCGGCGCCGACGCCGCAGTCGTCGGGTCGATTCTCGTCATCGGGATCGTGATGATCGCCTTTACTTTCTTCGGCGGGATGGAGGCGGTGATCTGGATCGAGGTCGTCCAGCTCGGCATCTACATCGCGGGCGCCGTGGCCGCCGCGATCGTGCTGATCTCCAAAATCCCGGGAGGCTGGGACGCGGTTCGCGCACTCGGCGAGTCCTCCGGCAAGTTCCGGCTCTTCCACTTCGAGTGGGATTGGGCAAAGCCGTTCACGTTCTGGGCGGGCCTCTTCGGCGGCTGCTTTCTGACGATGAGCACACACGGCACGGACCAGTACCTCGTTCAGCGGTACCTCTGTACCGACCGGCCGCGCAAGGCGACCGCGGCCCTCCTCACGTCAGGAGCCGTCGTACTGGCGCAGTTCACCGGGTTCCTTCTGATCGGGCTGCTCCTCTTTGCCTTCTACCGGCCGTTCGAGAACGGGTGGGCGCTCACGGGGGACCGCGTGTTTCCCGACTTCATCACGAAGCACCTCCCGTCCGGGCTCTCGGGGCTCGTCGTCGCGGCGATCTTCGCGGCGGCGATGTCGTCGTCCTTGAACTCGATCGCCGCTACGGCCGTCTCCGACCTGTACCGGCCTCTCGCCCCCGACCGCGGCGACCGTCACTACCTCGCGGTGTCGCGGTGGCTGACGCTCGTCGCGGGGACCGCGCAGATCGCCGTCGCTATCGGGATCCGGCACATGACGCGCTCGGCGCTCGACGCCGCGCTGTCGGTCGCTTCGGTCCTGAATGGACCCGTGCTCGGTGTTTTCCTGCTCGGCGCATTTTCGCGGCGGGCGGGAACTGCGGCGGCTTTCGCCGGAATGGCGGCAGGGCTCATTGCGGTCGTCTGCGTGTGGAGACTCACGCCCGTGGCGTGGCCGTGGTACACGCTCACGGGGAGCATGACGACGCTCGCGGTAGGGACGCTCCTCGGGTCGGCGCGGCCCCCGCGGAGCGAGGGCCTGACGTGAGGCGTCTCGCGGTCTTCTTCGCGTTGTTCACCGCTCTCGGCTGCGCGACCGCTGCACGGCGAGGTCCGTCGGCGATGACCCTCGACGAGAAGATCGGGCAGCTCTTCGTCTACCCGGCGACCGGCCGCTTCATGAACGAGGCGTCTCCGGAGTATCGCGCGCTCCGGCACCAGGTCCACGACAACCACGTCGGGGGAGTCCTCTGGTTTCTTCTCTCGGACGTATACGAGACCGCGCGGCTCAACCGGCGCCTCCGGGCGCTCGCCGCGCAGCCGCTCCTCATCGCGGCCGACCTCGAGGCGGGAGTCGGAATGCGCTTCCTCGACACGACCAGCTGGCCCTGGCCCATGGCGGTCGCGGCGACGGGCAATCCCTCGCTCGCCGAACGGCAGGGGAGGGTCGTTGCCGAAGAGGCGCGCTCGATTGGCGTGAACCAGATTTACGCGCCGGTCGCGGACGTCAACGTGGATCCGGCCAATCCGGTGATCAACGTGCGCAGCTACGGGGAAGATCCGGAGGACGTGGCACGGTTCGTCTGCGCGTTCGTGCGCGGTGTCCAGTCGGGCGGAGTGCTCGCTACGGTCAAGCACTTCCCCGGCCACGGCGACACGCGTACCGACTCGCACCGCGCGCTGCCGGTCCTCGCCGTGGACCGCGCGCGTCTCGACCGGTTGGAGCTCGTCCCGTTCCGCGCGGCGATCGCCGCGGGCGTCGGAGCGGTCATGACGGCTCACCTTTCCGTTCCGGCAATCGACCCCACGCCGGCGCCGGTGCGTCCCATCGCGCCCGGCGAGAACCCGTACACCGACGACGTTTCGGAAATGTCGCGCAATGCGACGCTCCCGGCCTCGATGTCCGGCCCGGTCGTGGAGGGTCTGCTCCGCAACGAGCTCGGCTTCACCGGGCTCATCGTCAGCGATGCGCTGGACATGGGCGGTATCGTGGACCACTTCGATCCCGGCGAGGCAGCGGTCCGCGCGATCCTCGCCGGGGTTGACCAGGTCATCAAGTCGCCCGACACGGACGCGGCGATCGCCGGCGTGCGGCGGGCGGTTGCCGATGGCAGGATTTCCGACGAGCTTCTCGACCGTGCAGTCGCGAGGGTCCTCGAGACGAAGCGGCGTTTTCCGGCGGCAGTCCCCGACCTGGAGGCGGTTTTCCGTGTCGTGGACAGCCCCGAGCATCGAGGGCTCGCCGAAGAGATCGCGCGGCGCGCGGTGACGCTCGTGCGCGAGGCTCCCGGAGCGTTGCCGCTCGCGCCGTCGACGCGGCTCGTCCACGTCGTCGTGAGCGACGTGCCGGTGGCGAACCCTCCCGGCTCTGAGCTCGCGCGCGGACTCGTGGAGCGACTCGGCGCGCCCCCGGAGACGTTTCTCCTCGATCCAAAAGCGCGAGCGGACGACGTCGAGCCGGTTCTCGCGGCGGCGGCCGATGCGGACACGGTGCTCGTTTCGCTTTTCGTGCGGGTCCGCGCCGGCTCGGGCAAGCTCGTTCTGCCGGATGCCGCGCGGACGGCGGTCGAGAGCCTCGCTGCGTCGGGGGCCCGGCTGGTCGGCGTCTCGTTCGGCAACCCCTATCTCGCGGCCGACCTGCCCGGACTCCCGACTTACCTCGCCGCGTACGGCGATCAGCCGGTGATGCAGGCCGCGGTGGCGCGAGCGCTTTTCGGCGAGGCGGAGATCTCCGGACGCCTGCCGGTGACGATTCCGGGAGTCGCGGAGCGGGGGTGCGGGATCCAGAAGGCCGCTACGTCCCGCGTCATCCTGAGGCGCGAAGCGCCGAAGGATCTCCAATGACGAGAGAGATCCTTCGCTTCGCTCAGGACCACAGCTTCGCTGTCGGTTCCCTCGCTGCGCTCGGGATGACAGAAGGGACGACGCCGCGTTGACCCTCGGCCGTCTCGACCT
>DASWIB010000309.1:0-5068 GCA_036397915.1 Thermoanaerobaculia bacterium
GAGAGGCAGCCGGTTGAACCCTTTCTGTCATTCCGAGGAGCGAAGCGACGAGGAATCTGGCGTCACAGAACAGCGCCAGATCCCTCGCTACGCTCGGGATGACAGGAAGAGATGAAGGTCGGTCGCCGAGAGCTCGCCGCGGCGGTCGCGATTCCGATCGTCCTCGCGGTCCTCTTCTTCGCTCCACCGATCGCCTTCAATCTGCTGGTGGCAGCCGTCACCCTCGCGGCCCTCTGGGAGTTCTATCGACTCGCCGAAAAGACGGGACTTCCGGTTGCGAAGACGGTCGGGATCGTGATCGGAGGGGCGATTCTGCTGTGGTGGTCAGCGTTCTGGGGATTTGATCTGCACCCCGCGCAACCCGGGATAACCGTCGTGCTCGGCGCTCTGCTCGTTTTCGTCTTTCTCGCGTCGGTCGCGCCACTTTTCGCGGGCGTCGATCTCCAGTCGGCGCTCGGCGGGGCAAGCGGGACGGTCTTCGGCGTTCTCTCGATCGCCCTGCCGGCGACCGCGATGTGCATGCTCCGGGTTACTTCCTCGCGCGCCGTTCTTCTCCTCTTTTTGCTCGTATGGGGGTGCGACTCGGCCGCGTACTACTTCGGCAGCCGCTTCGGCCGACGCAAGCTCGCGCCGCGCGTTTCGCCGAAGAAGACCATCGAGGGAACGGTCGCCGGATTCATCGCCGGCGCGGTGATCGGCGCCGCGGCGGGGACGTGGTGGATTTTTCCCGAGCTCGGGCCGTTCCGGGGGGCGCTCGCGGGCGCGCTCGCGACGTCGGCTGGGCAGTTGGGCGATCTTGTCGAATCGCTCTGGAAGCGGGGTGCCGGCGTCAAGGATTCGGGGACGTTTCTGCCGGGTCACGGAGGCTTCTACGACCGAATCGACTCGCTGCTCTTCGCCGGGCCGGTCCTGGCCGTTTTTGTCGGCGGCTCGACGCCGCCGTGAGAGGGTTCTTGTACCGGCGGCTCGACGCCGCCGTGAGAGAGCAAACGGCGGCGGCGCTACATCCCATGGCTGTCGCGCAGTTCTACGGCGATTCGATTCTGAAGCTTTCGGTCTCCGTATAATCGGTAACTCATCATGAAATTGATCAGCGTCCTCGGCTCGACCGGGTCGATCGGCCGCGCTGCCCTCGACGTGATCGGCTCTTTCCCGGACCGCTTCCGCGTCGCCGCGCTCGCGGCGGGCCGCTCGTTGGACAAGCTCGCGGAGCAAGTCGAGCGCCACACGCCGTCTCTCGTCTCGATCGAGCGGAAGGAAGACGTTGCGAGCCTCCGCTCGCGGCTGCCCGCGGCGTTCCGCGGCCGCATCGTCGCCGGCTCCGCCGGTCTCGAGGAGGCGGCGTCCATTCCCGAAGCGGATGTCGTCGTCGCCGGGCTCGTTGGGGCGGTCGGACTGCGATCCGCGTACGCGGCTCTCGCAGCGGGCAAGCGCCTCGCGCTCGCGAACAAGGAGGCCCTCGTTGTCGCGGGAGAGCTGATGGTCACGACCGCGCGGGAGAGCGGCGCGGAGATTCTTCCGGTGGATTCCGAGCACAGCGCCATTCACCAGGCGATCCGCTGCGGGCGCCCCGGGGAGATCCACCGGCTCGTGCTCACCGGGTCCGGGGGTCCGCTGCGGGAACGCGACCCCTCGACGTTCGCCGCGATCACGGTCGAGGAGGCGCTCGCGCACCCGACGTGGAAGATGGGTCCGAAGATCTCGATCGACTCGGCCACGATGATGAACAAGGGACTCGAGGTGATCGAGGCGCACTTCCTCTTCGGTGTCGCGCCGTCGCAGATCGACGTCGTGATCCATCCGCAGTCGGTCATCCACTCGTTCGTCGAGTTCGTTGACGGCTCGCTCGTCGCGCAGATCGCCCGAAACGACATGCGCTTTCCGATCCTCTACGCGCTCTCGTACCCCGAGCGGCTGCCGAATCCCTTCGGCCGGCTGGACCTCGTGGGGCTGGGGCATCTGGAGTTCCACGAGGTCGATCGGGAGCGTTATCCCGCGCTCGGTGTGGCGCGCGCGGCGCTCGAGGCGGGCGGCGGCGTTCCGGCGGTCGTGAACGCCGCCAACGAGGTTGCTGTCGAAGCCTTTCTGGAGGGGAAGATTTCGTTTCCGGACATCGTTGCGGTGGTGTCCGAGACCGCTGCCGCCCAGGGCCGGTTGCCCGCTCCGGCGACCGTCGAGGAAGCCGAGAGCATCGATCGGGAGGCCCGGAGGGCGGCGTCGCGGATCCTCCGGACTCTCGCTGCGGCGAGCTGAGGAGAACAGTCAGTAACAGCCATGACAATTCTGGGAAACACACTTGCACTCCTCGTCGTGCTTTCGGTGCTCGTGGTGTTCCACGAGTTCGGCCACTTTGCGGTCGCGAAGATGTTCCGGTTCCCCGTCGAAGTCTTCTCCTTCGGGTTCGGAAAGCGGCTCTTCGGCAAGAAGTGGAGAGGCACGGACTATCGCGTCTCGGCGATCCCGCTCGGAGGCTACGTGCGGGTGATCGGTCTCGGTCCCGACGAATCGACGCTCGCCGAAGGAAGCTCGCGCGAAGCGGCGCCGGTCGGAAAGCGCTGGCAACGGGCTCTCATTCTGATCGCCGGGCCGGGCATGAACCTCGTCCTTGCGATCCTCCTCCACAGCGCGGTTTTCGCGGTCGGAGTCCGGGTCCCGGAGTACGAGCTCGAGGCGCCGGTCGTGAAGGTCGTCGAGGAGAAGTCACCGGGGGCAGAAGCCGGCTTTCTGCCGGGCGACCGGATCATCTCTGTGAACGGGAAAGAGACCCGGCGCTGGCGCGACGCCCAGTTCCTGTTCGGAATGAACGCCCGAGAGAGGCTGCGGGTCGAAGTCGAGCGAAGCGGCGGGCGCACGGCCATCGAGGTCGTTCCCCGGCCGAGCACGAAATACGACCTCGGCTACGTCGGCCTGCTCCCCGATTTTGGACGTTCGGTGCGGCCGCGAATCGCGATGGTGATCTCCGGCTCGCCCGCCGAAAGGGCGGGGTTGAAGTCGGGCGACATCATTCTCTCCGTCGCCGGACGCGAGATCCGTGGCGCGCCGGACGAGATCTTCTCGAGCTTCGTCTCCGCCGTCGGATCGGCCGCGCCGGGTCCCTTTCCGATCGAGTACTCGCGCTCCGGCAAGACCGCCGACACCCGCATCAAGCCGCGGCGGGACCCCGACGGCTCCTGGAAAGTCGGCGTGCAGGTCGTTCCGGACCTCCCGGAAGTCCTGGAGCGGTTTCCGATCGGACAGGCGTTCTTCGAAGGATGGCGCCGCGTCGAATCGGACTTCCGGATGACGCTCCTGGTGATCGGGCGGCTCTTCCGCGGGAAGGCGAGCATGCGGTCGATGTCGGGGCCGCTCGACATCGCCAAGTTCTCGGGAGAAGCGGCGCGAACGGGCGCGGTGCCGCTGGTCGCCCTGATGGCGGCGATCTCGCTCCAGCTCGGGATCTTCAACCTGGTGCCGATCCCGGTGCTGGACGGCGGTCATCTCTTCCTGATCGGCCTCGAAGGAATCGCGCGGCGGGACTTCTCGCTCAGGGTGAAGGAGCGCATCCTCCAGATCGGGTTCCTGATGATTCTCGCCCTCATCACCGTCGTGCTGTACAACGACCTGGCGAAGAACCTCCCCGCCACGTGGTGGCCATTCTGAGAAACGGTTCGGGGTTCAAGTTTCAAGGTCGCGGGAGGTCGTAGGATTGTCGCGATGAGCCAGCTTCCCGTTCTGAACGCCTCGACCGAGACGGCCGCCCCGGCGAAGCGCACGCTCGCGCCCCGGCGGCTGACGCGCCAGATCCGTCTCGGCGACGTCCTGATCGGCGGCGGAGCGCCCATTCCGGTTCAGTCGATGACGAAGACCGAGACCGCCGACGTCGAAGCGACTCTCTGGCAGATCCGCGACATGATCATGGCCGGCTGCGAGATCGTCCGCGTCACCGCGAACACGATCGAGGCGGCCGACGTTTTCGATCGGCTCGTCGCCGGCTCTTCCGTTCCGGTGATCGCCGACGTGCATTTCGACTACCGCTGCGCAATTCGCGTGATGGAGAGGGGCGTCACGGGCCTGCGCATCAACCCCGGCAACATCGGCGCGCGATGGAAGGTCGAGGAAGTCACGCGCATGGCGGCGGACAAGGGCATCCCGATCCGCATCGGCGTCAACGCCGGTTCCCTCGAGAAGGACCTCTTGAAGAAGTCGGGCGAGCCCACGCCGGAGGCGATGGTCGAGTCCGCGTTCCGCCACCTCGAGATCCTGGAGTCGCTCGGGTTTTTCGAGACCAAAGTCTCCCTCAAGGCGTCGAATGCCCCGATGATGGTCGAGGCGTACCGACTCTTTTCGAAGCAGAGCGACTACCCGCTCCACCTGGGCGTCACCGAGGCCGGCTCGCAGTTCGCCGGCACGGTCAAGTCGGCGATGGGGATCGGGATCCTGCTCGCCGAAGGAATCGGCGACACGATCCGGGTCTCTCTCGCCACGGATCCGGTCGAGGAGGTGCGCGTCGGCCGCGAGATCCTGAAAGGTCTTCACCTGCGCGACGACGGCGTCAACGTCATCGCTTGCCCGACGTGCGGGCGGCTCGAGGTCGACATGCTCCCGATGGTCGAGCGCGTCGAGAAGCACCTCGCGGGCGTGAAGCTGCCACTCCAGGTCGCCATCATGGGCTGCTCGGTGAACGGTCCCGGCGAGGCGCGCGAGGCCGACATCGGGTTCGCCGCCGGCAAGGACATGGGGATGATCTACAAGAACGGCGAGCCTTACCGCCGCATCGGCGGACCGAACATGCTGGACGAGTTCATCGCGGAGATCGACCGGCTCGTCGAGGAGCGGACGCGGGCGATCGGCGGGTCCGAAGGGGCATAACTGCGGCTTTTCGAATCGGGTTGTCTTTCAAGGGCGGATGACCGGGATGTCAGTTCGATGGGGCAACCCGACATTCACACAACATCTCGCCAAGCGTGTATGGACTGCCTCCGGCGTCGTCCGGCGATACCTCCATATCCTGGCGAGCGGCAGCGAAGACGTTGACTGGTGGACGAGTGTTGCAGGCCGCCACGCGGGAGACCTCGATCCACTTCTCGTT
>DASWIB010000310.1:0-2273 GCA_036397915.1 Thermoanaerobaculia bacterium
TTTGTCGGCGGGGGACCTTGCGGTCCCCCGCACCCCCTGGCGCTGCGGGATACCATCCGCGCTCCGGCCGGAGAGGCGGGGAGGAGGACGGGATGATTCCGGTCTGGGAGCCGGTCCTCGACGGAAACGAAAAGCGCTACGTTCTCGATTGCCTCGAGACGAACTGGATCTCCTCCCTCGGCTCCTACATCACCCGGTTCGAGGAGAGCGTCGCGCATTGGTGCGGCGTCCCGCACGGCGTCGCCTGCTCGAGCTGCACGACCGGCCTTCACCTGGCACTCGTCGCACTCGGAATCGGCACCGGCGACGAGGTACTGATCCCCGACTTCACGCTGATCGTCTCCGCGAACACCGTAATCCAGGCAGGCGCCCGCCCGGTGCTCGTCGACGCGGACCCGAAGACGTGGTGCCTCGATCCGACGAAGCTCGAGGAGAAGATCGGTCCCCGCACGCGCGCGATCATGCTCGTTCACATGTACGGCCACCCGTGCGACATGCCGAAGATCTGCGAGATTGCCCGCCGCCACGATCTCGTCGTGATCGAGGACTGCGCCGAAGCACACGGCGCAGAGGTCGGCGGCCGCAAAGTTGGCAGCTTCGGGGACGCCGCGTGCTTCAGTTTCTACGGCAACAAGATCCTGACGACGGGCGAGGGCGGAATGGTGTTGTGCTCCGATGCGGGCCTTGCCGAGAAGATGCGGCTTCTGCGGAATCAGGCCTTCGACCATCCACGCTTCGTACATCGCGAGATCGGCTTCAACTACCGGATCACGAACGTGCAGGCGGCGATCGGTCTGGCTCAAGCCGAGAAAATCGAGGAGAAGATCGCGAAGAAGCGCGAGATCGCGCGCTGGTATGCCGACGCGTTCGAGGCCGTAGAAGACGTCGAGCTGCCGTGGGAAGCGCCGGGTGTCAAGAACGTGTACTGGATGTACGCCGTGAAGCTCGGCGATCGCTTTCGTCGCGGACGCGACGGGGTGATGGCCGCAATGAAGGAGAAGGGGGTCGAGACGCGAGCCTTCTTCTGCCCGATGCATCGGCAGCCGGTGTTTCAGGGCAGTGACCGCCGTTTTCCGGATGTCTCCGGCGAGTACCCGGTTTCGGACGATCTCTGGAAGCGGGGACTCTATCTTCCGTCGGGGCTCGGCCTCACGCGGGCTCAGGTGGAAGAGGTCGTCGCGAAGCTCGTGGAGTGCCGGGATTGACGGACGCCGAGCGCGCCGGTCCGGGCGATCCCCGGGTCTCGATCGTGCTCGCCACCTTCAACGAGCGGGAGAGTATCCTCGAGACGATCCGCGGTGTCTTCGGAAACCTGGGGGAATCGACCGAAGTCATCGTCGTCGACGACGACTCTCCCGACGAAACCTGGAAGCTCGCGCAGGACCTCGCCGATCCCCGGGTGAAGGTCATCCGTCGGGTGGGCACGCGCGGTCTCGCTTCCGCATTCAACCGCGGGATCCTCGAGAGCCGCGGCGCGATCGTCGGCTGGATGGACGCCGACATGTGCATGCCCCCGGCGATGCTGCCGGCCATGGTGAAGCTCCTCGACGACTCCGACGTGGTCGTCGGCTCACGCTACGCCCCGGGCGGTCGGGACGAACGCGCATGGCTCCGGGTCGCCGCGAGCCGCCTGATCAACGGCCTCGCCACCATCGTGCTCGGGTACGGGATCCGCGACTACGACAGCGGATTCGTGGTGCTCCGCCGGTCGGTCTTCGACAAGGTCTCGCTGATCCCGACCGGATACGGCGCCTACTTCATGGAGTTCCTCTACACCTGCCGGCGCAAGGGCCTGACGGTGAAGGAGGTCCCCTACACGTTCTGCGACCGCCAGAAGGGGATCTCCAAGTCCGCGCCGAGTCTCCGGCGATTCCTCCGCACGGGGCTCCAGTACGTCACGCGCATCTTCACGGCACGGCTGAGGAGACAAGACTGAGTTCGAAGCGAGCTCCTGTGATCGCGGATACGGCGTTGCGCTCGTCGGATTGAGACAATCGGACGTGGCCCACGAAGTTTTCGGTCCCCGTTTCGAGCGGCGCGACGGCCGCGGGATATTCCGCGAGGTTCTGACCGGCTTTCCGGCGGGGACGGTGGTCTGTGGCCAGATGGGCGCGGGCGCGGTCATGGGAAACCACTATCATCGCCGGACGCGGGTGTTCTTCTACCTGCTCGCGGGGAGGGCCGGAGTGCGGACCCTGAACGTGGAGACCGGCGCCGCCGATCAGTTCCTGCTCGCGGAGAACCAGGGCGTGATGCTCGAACCGGGCGAGTCG
>DASWIB010000311.1:0-1887 GCA_036397915.1 Thermoanaerobaculia bacterium
GCGCGAGGAGCGCACTCCGGGGGTGCTCTACGAGCAGTACGTGCCCACGGTCGTTGCCGCGACGCCTTCCGTCAGCCCGCTGGCGACACGTGCCGCCTCTCCTCGCTCGACGCGCCCGCCGCGGACTCCGACTCCCGTCGCAACGCTGAAACCCGGCGTCTATTACGAGGACGAGGAGGGCCGACCGCTGCCGACCGCCACGCCGAAAGACTGAGCTTCTGACGCGCGGCTTGCCCGCGGCCGCCGTCCAGGTGCACAATCGCGCAATCCACGGAGGAACAACATGGCGTCCCAACCGACCGGCCTCTCGGCCCAGGCTCCTGAGAAGCTTGCCCCGCGTCTCTCGAGCCGCGAAGGGCGTCGAGCCGGACTCGATCGAAGGTGGTTCCTCGGACAGCTCGGCCTCGGCGCGGCGTCCGTTGTCGGGTTGACCGGAGCGGCGACGAAGGTCGATCCGCCGCCGGGAAAGGGCGGCGGCCCGTTTCTCGACGTGGGTGGCGTGCGGCGAGCCCGCGCGTTCGAGGTCCGGATGCGGGCGGCGCAGCTCGCGCGGAGCCGAACTGCCGTCTCTCAGACGCCCAACGGGGAAGAGGGCCTTTATCTAAACCGCATCGCGAGCTTCTCGAAAGGTCTTCCACACGATGCCCTGGGAGAGGTGGATCCGGCGGCATACGACGCTCTTCTCGCGGCGCTGCAGTCGACCGACATGGCCGACTTCGATCGGCTTCCGATGGGTCTTGGACGCAGGCTGACCAATCCTCTCGCCGGAATAGCCTTCGACCTCGAAGGTCCGGACTCTCATCACCTGGCCATGCGGCCGGCCCCGACGATCGCGAGTAGCGAGGGCGGGTCGGAGCTCGGCGAGGTCTACTGGATGGCACTCTGCCGCGACGTCCACTTCAGCGACTACGGGTCGAGCCCCATCGTCGCCGACGCGGCGGCGGACCTGTCGCGCTTTCCCGATTTTCGAGGTCCGAAGATCGGCGGCCAGGTCACTCCGGAGACCGTTTTCCGAGGCTCGACTCCGGGGGATCTCTTCGGACCCTATCTGTCGCAGTTTCTCTGGGCCAACATCCCGATGGGGGCTCTCCGGATCCCGCAGAGGATGTGGACGCTTCCCGCAGGCTCCGACTTCCTCACCGCGTATCCCGACTGGCTCGCGTCGCAGAACGGCGCCGAGGATTACAGCTACCCCATCGACTCGACCGCCCGCTACATCCGGAACCTTCGCGATCTCGCGGAGTGGGTTCACGTCGACGCGCTTTATCAGGCATACCACCAGGCCTGCCTGATCCTCCTCGGCTCGGGCGCGCCGTTCTCGGCGGGACTTCCCTACATCGGATCACCGACCCAGATCGGGTTCGGGACCTTCGGCGGTCCGCACATCCTCTCGCTCGTCACCGAGGTCGCGACCCGCGCGTTGAAGGCGGTCTGGTACCAGAAGTGGTTCGTACATCGCCGGCTTCGGCCCGAAGCATTCGCGGGGCTCGTCCACGCGACGCGGTCGGGCTCGAAGACCTACCCGGTCAGCCCCGACATTCTGAACTCCGCCGTTCTCGACGTGCTCTTCTCGCGAAACGGGACGTACCTGCTTCCGACGGCGGCGCCGGAGGGAAGCCCGACCCACCCGTCGTACGGCGCCGGTCACGCGACGGTGGCGGGCGCTTGCGTCACGATCATGAAGGCGTGGTTCGACGGCTCGTTCGCGCTTCCCCATCCGGTCGTCCCGGACGCTTCCGGGACGACCCTCATGAGCTACCAGGAGGCGCCTCTCACCGTGGAGAACGAGCTCGACAAGCTCGCCGCGAACGTTGCACTCGGCCGCAACGCCGGGGGCATCCACTACCGTTCGGACTACTGGGAGTCGCTCCTTCTCGGCGAGCGGAT
>DASWIB010000312.1:0-22821 GCA_036397915.1 Thermoanaerobaculia bacterium
CGCCCGGAACTCCTGCCCGAGCGTAACGGGGACCGCGTCCATCAGGTGGGTGCGCCCCGACTTGACGATTCCGTCGAACTCCTTTCCCTTCCTTTCGAAGGACGCTGCGAGCTTCCCGACCTCCGCGGCGAGGACCCGGCCCACGGCAATCGCGGCCAGGTGAAGAGCCGTCGGGAAGGTGTCGTTGGTGGACTGCCCGAGGTTGACGTCGTCGTTGGGGTTGACGGCCTTGCGGTCGCCGCGCGAGGAGCGCACGAGCTCCGCGGCGCGCCCGGCGATGACCTCGTTGACGTTCATGTGGAACGAGGTTCCGGCCCCCGCCTGGTAAACGTCCACCACGAATTGGTCGAGATGCTTGCCCGCGAGCACTTCGTCACAGGCCTGAACGATCGCGCGGACCTTCTCCGCGTCGAGCCGCCCCATCTCGAAGTTCGTCTCCGCGCACGCTTTCTTTATCCGCGCGTAGGCGCGGATCATCTCCGGATGCGCCCGCTCGCCCGAGATCGGGTAGTTATCGATCGCGCGCGACGTCTGGGCACCCCAGTAGGCATCGTCGGGGATCTCGCGCACCCCGAGGCTGTCCTTTTCCTGTCTCAAGGTTCCTCCTAGCGGGCGGGGCGCGCCGCAGCTGCCGGTCGAGCCCGACTGCCACGACCGCGTGTCTCATGGCGCGCTCGCGCGCGCCTGTGAAAGACTAGCACTGTTGGGCGAAGCGACGAGATCGCGGAAGGCCGGCGTATCGGCCGGAGAAAAACAAGGAGGACGCGATGACGATTCAGGCAAAGAAGTACGACCAGCTCGTGGGGAATCTGCCCGGCTTCTCTCCCCGACAGATCGAGCTGCACATCAAGCTCTACGAGGGCTATGTCAAGAAGATCAACGAGATCCGGGCGGAGATCGAGAAGATCCCGTTCGAGGAGCGCAGGGAGAAGTCGAACTTCTCGTTCGGCAAGTTCTCGGAGCTCAAGCGCCGCGAGGCCGTGCCGTACAATGGCGTCTACCTGCACGAGATGTACTTCGACAATCTCGGCGGATCCGCCCGGGAGCTGAAGAGCGAGCTTGCGCGGGCGATCGAAGGCTCGTTCGGCAGCCAGTCGAACTGGGAAGAGGATCTGAGGGCATGCGCGGAAACGGCGACCGGCGGGTGGGTCCTCCTGACTTACGACCGGATCGACGGGAAGCTGCACCACAACCAGGTGTGGGAGCACTCGATCGGAATCATGTTGAACCAGGAGCAAGTGCTCGCGCTGGACACCTGGGAGCACGCTTTCATGATCGACTTCGGCACGGACAAGAAGTCCTACCTGACGGCCTTCCTGAAGAACGTGAACTGGGAAGTCGTCGCCGCGCGTCTCGCGCAGGCGATGCAGAGAGCGCGCGCCGCCTGACGCGTCCGTTCTGGCGGGCGCGGCGGCTGGCGGCCGCCGCGCTCGTTTTCGGAGCGGCCCTCTCGTTTTCTTCCAACGCGTGCCGGAGGCGGCCGGTTGCCGAGAGCGACGCCGCTGCTCCTGCCGGCCGGGTCGCGCGCCCGCCGGCCCCGCGCGATTGGTCGCGATACTCGTTTCGCCCCGGGGAGAAAGAGGCAATCGAGGAGTTCCTGCGCGCGAACGGCGACCTGCGCATCGCGACCGACGACGATCGCCGCCCGTCGGACGGGGAGGATCTCCACAAGCTGTACGGCGTTTACCATCCCTATTTCCTCCGCGGCGACCTGAACGACGATGGAGTCCTCGACTTCGTGCTCGCGTTCGTGCGCCGCGACTCGGACCGCGATTCGCCCTGGTTCTCCGTCGTCGTCTTCACCGGGAAGGACGGTTCCGCATTCGGAGCCGGAACGTTCATCGAGCGCGACGTTTCGCTCGCCGACGGAGACCTCTCGGTGGATCGCGACTCGATCGTGATCACTCCGGACCTGGACGAGGAGGAGGGCACCCGACGATACCGGTGGGACCCCGTCAAGCGCTCCTACGTCTTCGTTCGGGAGGAGTCGGACGACGAAGAGCGGGCGCCGGCTGCCCAGACCTGACCGCGAAGCGGTCATCCCGAGCGAAGCGAGGGATCTCGTCCGAGTTCCGGATCCCGAGTCCCGAGTAGAGTGCGCCCGTGCGCGCGGTGCGGGTCGCTTTGCCGCTTCCGATCCGGAGGAACTTCACCTACCGCGTCCCCGACACGATTGGCTTTCCCGCGCCGGGCACGCGGGTCCGCGTGCCTTTCGGTGAGCGGGTCCTGACCGGCGTCGTCGTCGCCGACCTCTCGACGGAAGCTTCCGTCGAGACGGACGCGACGCTCCGGAACATCCTCGAAGTGCTCGACGAGGAGCCGGTCTGCCCGACGGAGCTCTTGGAGACCGCCGCGAGAGTCGCGCAGCGCTTTTTTTCGGCGGAAGGCGAGATCTTGAAGAGCGCCCTGCCGTCACGCCTTCCGGCCGCCGGGTCCGTCCGATATCGGATCACCGAGAAAGGCGCGCTCGCCGCCGCCCGGGCGGAGGACGAGGAGCGCCGGCTGCTCGAGGCGATTGCCGGCGGACGCGCCGTACGCCTCGCCGAGCTGCCCGTCGAGGCCCGCCCGCGTCGGGAAGTAGTCCGCGCGCTCGAGGAGAGGGGATGGATCCGCGCCTCATCGCCGGAGCGGCGGTCGCCGCGACGGCCCGAGCTCGCATACGTGCCGAGCCGGCTCGATGCGAAGCAACGGGAGGAGCGGCTCGGCCGCAGCCGGAGGGGTCGTGAGGTACTTTCTCACCTCGCATCGCTCGGTCGGCCGGCGACGGCCCAGGAACTCCGGCTCGCGACGGGCGCCGGGCCCGCGATCCT
Source organism: Thermoanaerobaculia bacterium (assembly GCA_036397915.1). Taxonomy (GTDB): domain Bacteria; phylum Acidobacteriota; class Thermoanaerobaculia; order UBA5066; family Gp7-AA6; genus Gp7-AA6. Next base: position 2,811 of record DASWIB010000312.1, read on the forward strand.
TCGAAGTCTCGCGACGAAAGGACTCCTTCTCACCTTCGAGCAGCTCGGGCGCGAGGAGCCGGCTTCAACGGCCGGATCCCACCGGCCATCCGACTTCGTGCTCACCGCAGAGCAATCCGGCGCGCTCGAGACGCTCACCGAGGCGATCCGCGCTCGCCGCTACCTGCCTGCCCTGCTGCAGGGAGTCACCGGGAGCGGCAAGACCGAGATCTATGTCCGCGCAATCGCTGCGACGATCGGGCTCGGCCGTGGCGCTGTCTGGCTCGTTCCGGAGATCGCGCTGACGCCCGTTTTCGCCCGGCAGCTTCGCCGGCAGTTTGGCGATCGGGCCGCGGTGCTCCACTCGGCGCTCACGGATGGGGAGCGGGGGCGCGCCTGGGACCGCGTGCGGTCGGGAGAGGCGCGAATCGTCATCGGGCCGCGGTCCGCCGCCTTTGCTCCCGTCACCGACCCGGGCCTCTTCGTCGTCGACGAAGAGCACGACTCCTCCTACAAGCAGCGCGAGAACCCGCGGTACGACGCGCGGGACGTCGCCGCGATTCGTGCGAAGGCGAACGGAGCGGCGCTCGTGATGGGCTCGGCGACGCCTTCGATGGAGGCTTACCACGCGGCACGCGTCGGACGGATGGTCTCGCTGAAGCTCACGGCCCGCGTCGAATCGCGCCCGCTGCCGGGAGTGCTCGTCGTCGACTTGCGCCGGGAGAGAGCCGTCCCCGAGGAAAAAGGCGTGCCGCTCTTCTCCACAGCTCTCGTCGAACGGCTTCGTGAGACGTTCTCCCGCGGCGAGCAGGCGATTCTCCTCCAGCCGCGCCGCGGCTTCGCCCCGTTTCTCCTCTGCCGCGATTGCGGACACGACTTCCGCTGCTCGCGCTGCAGCGTCTGCCGGACCGTGCACGACCGCGGACGGCGGCTCGTTTGCCATTACTGCGGAGAACGGATCCCGCGGCCAGAGCGCTGCCCGGAATGCGGGGGGGCGCTCCTCGAAGCGATCGGTGCCGGCACGGAGCGCGTCGCGGAGCGGTTCGCGGGCCTCTTTCCCGGCGTCCCGTGGACGATCCTCGACCGGGACGCAGCGCGGCGGCGCGGCGTGGAAGCGGTCGTGGACGATGTTCTTTCCGGCCGGGCGCAGTGCTTGATCGGGACGCAGATGGTCGCCAAGGGCCACGATTTCCCGAACGTCACGGCCGTCGGAGTGCTTTCCGCGGACTCGATCCTGAACTTCCCGGACTTCCGCGCGGCCGAGAAGACGTTCCAGCTCCTCTCCCAGGTGGCCGGCCGCGCCGGCCGCGGCGATGCCCCGGGCACCGTGCACGTGCAGACGTTTCACCCGGACCATCCTGCCGTCCGGCGCGCGGCCGCGCACGACGTCGACGGGTTCTCGGCCCACGAGCTCGAGTTCCGGCGAGCGTTCTTCTATCCACCGTTCTCCGACCTCGCATCTGTTCTCGTGTCTTCGCCCGACCGCGAGAAGGCGGAGGAGGCCGCCAACGAGATTGGCCGCGCGCTCGCGGCCGCCTCCCGCGGGAGAAACGTCCGCCTGTCCGGCCCCGCTGCCGCGCCGCTCGAGCGGTTGCAGGGCAAGTGGCGGTTCCAGATCCTCGTTCGGGCGGCCGAACGGCCCTTGATCCTGTCGGTCCTCGAAGAAGCGATCCCCGACAGGCCCCCCGCCGGGGCGCAGGTCGCCGTCGACGTCGACCCGCAGGACCTGATGTGACCAGGGGGCGTGGGGGCCGCAAGGTCCCACACCGACAAGGGACAATGTGGCAAGTGGAGACCTGACCCTCAATGTGGCAAGTGGAGACCTGACCCCCTACAATCCACGCGGATGAATGGCGAAGACGGCCAGTTCGAAGAGCCGATTCTGCGCTTGCGGCATCGGATCGAGGAGCTGTCCGCGCTCCCCGACGACGCGACCCACCGGAAGGAGATCGAACGTCTCCGCGAGAAGCTGGAAAGGGTCTCCCGGGAAATCTACGCGAGCCTGACGCCCTGGCAGAAGACGCTCGTCGCCCGCCATCCGGCGCGTCCGTACACGCTCGACTACGTTTCCGCCCTCATGACCGAGTTCGTCGAGCTCCACGGCGACCGCAGGTTCGCCGACGACCCCGCGATCGTGGCCGGGCTCGCGCGATTCCGCGGGCGGCCGGTTGCGCTCGTCGGACACCAGAAGGGGCGCGACACGAAGGAGAAGATCCGGCGTAACTTCGGGATGCCGCGGCCGGAAGGTTTCCGCAAGGCTCTCCGGGTCATGCAGCTCGCCGAGAAGTTCGACCGTCCGATCCTCTCCTTCGTCGACACGGCGGGCGCCTTTCCGGGTATCGACGCCGAGGAGCGGGGCCAGGCGGAGGCGATCGCCGTCAACCTGCGCTCGATGGCCAGCTTCCGCGTGCCGATCATCGTCGTCGTAACGGGGGAGGGCGGCTCGGGCGGCGGGCTCGGACTCGCCGTCGGCGACCGGGTGCTGATGCTCGAGCACGCGATCTATTCGGTTATCTCTCCCGAGGGTTGCGCCGCGATCCTCTGGAAGGACGCATCACGCAAGAAGGAGGCGGCAGAGGCCCTTCGAGTGACGGCGGGGGATCTGAAGGGGTTCGACGTGATCGACGAGATCATCCCGGAGCCGCCGGGCGGGGCGCACGCCGACCCGGCCGGCGCCGCGGCGGCGGTGGGGGAGGCGCTCGAGAGACACCTCCGCGAGGTGGCCGATCTGACGCCCGAGGAGCGACGTGAGCGCCGCTATCGGAAGTTCCGCGCGATGGGGCGATACGAAGTCCTGCCGGAAGGGGGGTAGAGGTCCCAGGGGGCTTCGAGGGACCGCTGAGGTCCCTCGCCGACAAGTACACGGACACCCCTCGGCCCGACCTCCCGACTCCAAGCCCGGCGGTCAGGGACATCGTTTGTCCATCGCTTCGGAGACACTCATTCCCATGGATGCGATTCGAAACGCGATCCCGGATCTTCTTTCCCGGCTGCGGAGCGCCGTGCCGCCGGATCCCGCGGACGTCTTCGCCCGGCAGGCCGGTGTCCCGACGGTCGTGGCCCGGCTGCTCGCCGCGCGGGGCATCGCGACGGTCGAACAGGCGGAACGGTTCTTCCATCCGAACGAGTCGCAGCTCCACGATCCCTATCTCCTCTCCGGTGTCGAGGACGCCGCCGGCCTACTCGTCTCGGCCGCGCGCGCCGGGCGCCGCATCGTCGTGTTCGGCGACTACGACGTCGACGGCGTGACAGCGGTCGCGCAGCTCAAGGCGGCTCTCGGGCGAGTCGGAGCTCCCGTCCTCTCGTTCATTCCTCACAGGGTGAGGGACGGCTACGGCCTGAAGCCCGAAACCGTGCGACGGGTCGTCCGAGAGCTCGCCCCGTCCGTTATCGTGACGGTGGACTGCGGCATCACGGCCGTCGACGGTGTGGCATGCGCGCGCGAGGCCGGCGTCGAGGTCGTCGTGACCGATCACCACATCGTGGCGGGCGAGCTGCCGGAAGGCGCGGTGGTCGTCAATCCGAAGCAGCCCGGCTGCCGCTATCCCGAGAAGGATCTCTCGGGTTCCGGGATCGCGTTCAAGCTGGCCGAGGCGATCGCGCGGCGCGCGGGAGTCTCTCTTTCACGCGAGGCGCTTCTGCGCGCGGCGTGTCTCGGGACGATCGCGGACCTCGTCCCGCTCACCGGCGAGAACCGCGCGATCGCGGCGCTCGGCCTCGCGGCGCTCGGTCGACCGAGGGCGCCGGGGCTCGCCGCGCTCCTTGAAGCCTGCGGGATCGAGCCGGGGCGTGCGCCCACTTCCGAAGAGATCGCCTATCGCGTCGCGCCGCGGCTGAACGCCGCCGGGCGGGTGGACACGGCCGAGCTCGCCCTCGCAGTTTTCGAGGAGCGGGATCCTCCCCGCGGCCGCGAGATCGCCCGCGAGCTCTGTCTGCGCAACGCGGAGCGGCAGGCGATCGAGCGCCGTGTCTTCGCGGAAGCGCACGAACGCGTCGCCGCCGCCTTCGATCCCGAACGCGACTTCGTCATCGTGGAGGGCGATTCGTCCTGGCATCGCGGGGTACTGGGGATTGCGGCCGCGCGGCTGGCGCGGGAATACAACCGGCCGGTCCTCCTCTTCGCTCTCGATGGGGAGCGGGCGAGCGGCTCGGGACGAAGCGTGCCCGGCGTCTCGCTCCACGACACTTTGAAGGATATGCGTCACCGGTTCCTCGAATTCGGGGGTCACGACCAGGCCGTCGGCGGGACTCTTCCCCCGGAAACCTTCGCGGCCTTTCGGGAAGACGTGCGGGCGCTCTTCGCGGAGAAGATCTCGCGCGAGGAGCTCGAGCCCCGCGACGATGCCTTCGCCGAGCTGCCGCTCGACGGGATTTCCGACGAGCTGCTCGGGCACCTCGAGCGGTTCGAGCCGCACGGAGCCGGAAACACCCGCCCGGTCTTCTCCTGCCGCGAAGCCCGCGCCGCCGGCGCCTTCCGGCCGCTCGGCGAAAGCGGGTGGCGCGGCCGCTTCGAGACCGGCGGCGGCCCCGTCGATGCTGTCTGCTGGAGCGAGAAGCCCGCTGTCGGAGAGTGGACCGTGGAAGGTGATTGGATGCGCCTTCACTATCGTGTGTCGCGGAGCCGGTGGAGCGGCCGGCCGGAGATCGAGATCGTCGGCGCCTGGCCCGCGGAATCGCGGACCGGCGAAACCGCGGTCTCAATCGAGACAGCGGATTACGCGGGAGCCACTTGAAACTCCGGCGCGCCGAGATCGCGATCCTCGTCTTCGGAGTCGCATTTCTCGCGCTGCTCGCCGCTTTCTTTCGCCCCGGGCACCGGGTCGCGAGCGAACGCCCGCGTTCGGTCGGAAACGTCCCGGCCGCCGGGGAGGGGGGACAGCCGACCACGGTCCTCTCGGGATTCGACTACACGGAATCCGTCGGCGAAAGGCCGCTCTTCCGCATCCGATCCGACCGGACCGTCGGGTTCGGAGCGGGCGCGGGACTCCCGCCGAACCGCTACGCCCTCGAGAGGGTGTCGCTGACGGTCTATCCGGAGGAGGGGGCGCCCGTGACCATCCAGGCGGACCGCGCCCAGTACGACGACCGTACGAAGGCGGCGGTCCTCTCCGGGAACGTCCGCTGGGTCGAGCCGCGCGACGGAGCGCTGGGAGAGACGGAGAAGATCGAGTTCGATTCGGCGAAGAGAGTGCTCCACGCGCCTTCGGCGCTCCATTTCACGCGCGGGACCTTCGACGTTCGATCCTCCTCGGGTTCCTACGACGTACGCCGCCGCATCCTGTCGCTCTCCGGCCCGATCCGGGGATCCGGAACCGGGGAGGGAAGCGGCGGGCTGTCTTCGATCGCCGCCGACTCCGGCGAATACCGGCGGGAAGAGGCCGTCGTCGAGCTCCGCGGAAACGTGTCCGCCTCTTCCGCACGGGGAGACCGGGTCGCGAGCGATCGGATGCTTCTGAAGTTCTCGCCGGAGAGCAACCGGTCCGAGTGGGCGCGTGCCTACGGATCCGTGCGCGGCGTGATCGCCGCGACCGGCGCGGGCGCAGGCGAGCGCGCGTACTCCGCGCGAGAAGCGACGCTCTTCTTCGACGCGGCGGGGGAGGTCCGCTCGATCAACCTGACCGGATCTCCGGCCGCTGTGACCGAGCCGAGTCGTCAGCTCGCAGCGCGATCGGTCGACCTCGACTTCGCCGCGGGGCGGCCGGTCTCGGCGCGCGCGAACGGACAGGTGCGCCTTCGCTCCGACCGGGGAAACGCCGAGTCGCAGCGCGCGACCGCTTCCTTCGCGCCGGCGGGAGACTTCCAGACGCTCGAGCTCGAGGGAGAGGTACATCTCGAGGGGGAGGGCCGGACCGGCCGCGCCAGCCGCGTCGTCGACCTGACGGATCGCGGCGTCTGGCTCTTGACCGGCAATGCTCAGACGTCCGCCACGGTCGAGGAGGGCGGCTCGAAAATCTCGGCCTCCCGAATCGAGATCGACCGGAACCGCAATTCGCTTCGAGCGGACGGGAAGGCGCGTGCCGTCTTCATCCCGGAAAAAGACCGGCCGGCGCAGGCGTCGTCTTTCCTCGGTGACCCCTCGCGCCCGACGTACGGCAAGGCGGAGAGGATCCTCCTCGACCGCGAGGCTCGCCTCGCGTCGCTCTCCGGTGGCGCGAGCCTCTGGCAGGAGTCGTCTTCGTTGTTCGGCGAGGACATCACGCTGAACGACAAGGAACGCAGCGCAGTAGCCGTCGGAAAGGTGCGGGCGGTTCTCTCCCGCGCGGCCGTTCCAACCACGATGGCGCCGGCGAAAGAGGAACCTCCGGCGATCGTCACGGCGCGGCGGCTGATCTACCGGGAGAGCGAAGCGACGGCCGTCTTCGAGGACGACGTTACCGTGACGCGGGGCGCGTGGCGGGCCGCGGGATCTCGCGGGGTCGCGACCTTCGGAAAGGACAAGAAGCTCGAGAAGGTCGAGCTCGCAGGAGGAGTGACGCTGGCCGACCGTTCGACCGGCCGGAGCGGGTCGGCAGACCGCGCGGAAGACTTTCCGCGCGAGGGCCGAACCGTCCTCCACGGGAACCCGGCTCGCGTTTCCGACGCGGAAGGCAATCGCGTCGCCGGGTCCACGCTCACGATCACCGGGCGGGGAAAGAACGTCGAGGTCACCGCGCCGGAAGGAGGCCGAACCGAGACGATCCATAAGACGAAAGCAGAGTAATCTCTTGCGGGGGACCTTGCGGTCCCCCGAACCCCCTGGCCGTCGGCGCTATCCTTGGGGAGTGAGAGGCCGAGGCGACGGTCCCTTTCTCCCTCTCTCTCGGGAGGAGCGCGAGGAGTCACCCCTCGCCGACAGGACGTTGCCGGCCGCGACCGGAGGTCGCTCCTCGCGAAGCGAGCGGCCGGAGGGTCGGGCTGAGGGGGTTGACTCCGCCCCCGCACTTGACTCGGAGCCTCCGCGCCTCGTCGCCGAAGACCTGGTGAAGTCCTACGGCGGTCGCACCGTCGTCCGCGGCGTATCTCTCGAGATCTCGGGGGGAGAGATCGTGGGTCTCCTCGGACCGAACGGTGCGGGCAAGACGACGACGTTCTCGATCGTCGTCGGGTTAGTCGAGCCGGACTCCGGGACCGTCCGATTGGGCGAGCGCGACCTGACGGGTTTGCCGATGTACCGCCGGGCGCGCGCCGGGATCTCCTATCTCCCGCAGGAGCCGTCGGTGTTTCGGAAGATGACGGTCGAGCAGAATCTGCTCGCGGTTCTGGAGACCCTCGACCTTTCTCACTCGGCGCAGCGCGAGCGGGCGGACGAGCTCCTCGCCGAGTTCGGGCTGGGGGCCCTCCGCGACCATCGCGCCTACACGCTTTCAGGCGGCGAGCGGCGGCGCGTGGAAATCGCTCGCAGCCTGGTGGTGTCTCCCCACTTCCTCCTGCTCGACGAGCCGTTCGCCGGAATCGACCCGATCGCCGTGCTCGACATCCAATCGATCGTGCGCCGTCTGGCGTCTTCCGGAATCGGCGTCCTGGTCACGGACCACAACGTCCGGGATACTTTGTCCATCGTGGATCGCGCCTATATAATCAACGCTGGCGAGATTTTGCGGGCAGGCACGCCGCTTGCTCTGTCGAATGACGCCGTCGTAAAGAAGGTCTATCTGGGGGAGGCGTTTCAGCTCCGCTAGGGGTTTTCATCGTCGATGGCACTAGAGCAAAAGCTCAACCTCAGGCTCTCCCAGCGGCTGGTCATGACCCCGTCGCTGCAGCAGGCGATCAAGCTGCTGCAGATGTCAAAGCTCGAGCTCCAGGACGTTTTGACTCAGGAGATCGTCGAGAACCCCCTGCTCGAAGAGGAGGAAGAGGCGGCCGCGGAAGCCGAGCAGTCGGCCGAAACCGAGGCCGCGAAGGAGACCCGCGAAGAAGCTCCGGCCTCCGCAGAAGCGGGCGAAGTGCCGGCGGAAAAGGAGCGAGATTCCTTCGACGAGATCGACTTCGACTCTTATTTCGAGGATTACCTGGACAGCGCCTACAACCCGCGGCAGTACGAGGACGGTGAACAGGTTCCGCTCGAGAACACGCTCTCCCGGCCGCAGGGTCTCCACGAGTACCTGAACTGGCAGCTCTCGCTTTCCGACGAGGAGCCGCCGGTTCGAGAAATCGCGCAATACCTGATCGGCAACATCGACGAGGACGGATACCTCCGCGTTTCGCGCGATGAGATCCGCGCGGCCGGCTTCGAGAACGACCACCACGTCGAGAATGCGCTCGCGCTCGTCCGATCGCTCGATCCGCCCGGCGTCGGCGCGTTCGATCTGCCCGACTGTCTGATGCTCCAGATCCACGCGCTCGGCATCGAGAACCCGTTGATCGAGAACGTCATCACCCGCCACTGGCCGGAGTTCCTGAACCGTCAGTTCGCGCAGCTCTCGAGGACGCTCTCCGTCGGGCTCTCCCAGCTTCAGGCGGTCGTCGAGATCATCAAGAATCTCGAGCCGAAGCCGGGCCGCAAATACTCCGACGAACGAACGATCTACGTCGAGCCGGACGTCGCCGTCCGGAAGATCGGAGACGAATACATCATCCAGCTGAACGAGGACGGGCTCCCGAAGCTGCGGATCTCGGCGGCGTACCGGCGGATGCTCCGCGGCGGCAATGGCGCGATCGGCGAGGAGGCGGCGACCTATCTCCGCGACAAGATGCGTTCGGCCGTGTGGCTGATCAAGAGCCTCGACCAGCGGCAGCGCACGATCTACAAGGTCGCGGACTCGATCGTCCGCCACCAGCGGGGATTCCTCGAGAACGGGATCGAGTACCTGCGGCCGCTCGTGCTGCGGGACGTCGCGAACGACATCGGCATGCACGAGTCGACCGTTTCGCGGGTGGTCTCCAACAAGTACATCCACACGCCCCGGGGTTTGTTCCCGATGAAGTACTTCTTCCACAGTGGAATCGACTCGACGCAGGGGAGCGAGGTTTCATCCCTGTCGATCAAGAGCAAGATCGCGAAGATCGTGTCGGAGGAGGACGCGACCCGGCCCCATTCGGACGCGCGAATCATGCAGAAGCTCCGGGCGGAGGGGATCCAGATCGCCCGTCGAACCGTCGCGAAATACCGCGAGGAGCTGAGGATTCCCTCGTCATCGCAGAGAAAACAGGCCTTCTAGTCTCGGACTCCCGGAACGGCACCTTCATGGAGGATTCATGGCCGTCGAATGCACCGGTCGGAACGTGGAGGTCACCCCGTCATTGATGAACCTGGCCCGCCGACGGACGCAGCGTCTCGAGCGCCATCTCGGAGGCCCGACCGACGTGCGGGTCGTCCTCTCTCACGAGAGGCACCGATTCGGCGCCGAGATCATCGCCATCCATCGCCGCCGGCGGTGGAACGCCCACGAGTACACGGTGGATCCCCGCGCGGCGGTCGCACTCGCTTTCGAGAAGATCGACGCCCAGGCCAAGAAGGACGCGAAGAAGCGGCGCAACCGAAAGCACCGGACCTCCCCGCGGGTGCTCCCTCCGGCCGCCGCCGCGCCCGAGGTCCCGGCGCGTCGGACGACGGTCTCTGCGGCGACTCTTGCGGCGCCGGAGCGACGGATCGTCCGGGGGAGCAAGCTGTCCGTCAAGCCGATGAGTCCGGAGGAAGCGCTCCTCCGGATCGAGGGTTCGCGTCAGGAGTTCCTCGTCTTCCGCGACTCCAGAACCGAGAAGATGTCGGTGCTCTACCGGCGCCGCGACGGCAACTTCGGCCTGATCGAATGCTGATCGAAATTCGGGCGTCAGACGGAACCGGTTGCCTGACCGCGCCCCGGGCGTGTCCCCGGCCGGAAGCGTCTCCGCCACTATTTGGCCGATGAGTTCCACCGAGGCCGGCTTCTTTCCGAGACTGGTCGACGAGCGGCTGGTCTTTCCCGATCTTACAGGGAGGACGGTCGAGGAGGTGCTCGCCGAAATGACCCGCGGCCTCGCGCGCGCCGGCGTCGTCCAGGACGCCGAAGGCGTGGCGCGGCGGCTCGTCGAACGCGAGCGCATGGGCTCGACGGGACTGGGAGGCGGTCTCGCGATTCCGCACTGCAAGGTGCGGGAGCTCTCCGACCTCGTCTTCGCGGTGGGGGTTTCCCGCGGCGGCGTCGACTTCCTTGCGGCCGACGGCCTGCCGGTCACCCTGATCTTCCTCGTCCTTTCGCCGGCCGACGCCCCGGCGCTCCACCTCCAGGCGCTCGCGCGGATCTCGCGCGTCATCCGAATGCCCGGCGTCGCCGAGAGGCTCCATCGCGAGGAGACGGCCGAAGGGATCGCGGCGGCGCTCCGCGAGGCCGAAGGACGTCTGGCCGTGCCGGTTTGACCGGGCCGTCTACCGGAAGTCGCCGCCGGCGCGACGCCGGTTCGGGCGTATCCTGATCGCGGAGATCCGCTGACGAAATGACCCACTTGACCGCCGACGTCCTTCGCTCTCCCGCTCTCTCAGACCTCGACATGAGGGTGATCGCGGGCGAGTCGGGCTTCGACCGGCCGATCTCGTGGGGCCGGATCCAGCGGCCCGGGCTCGCGCTCGCGGGTTTTCTCTCGTTCATCAAGCCGGGGCGTATTCAGATCCTCGGAGAGAGCGAGTTGAACTACCTCGATACGATGCCGATGGATCTCCGCCGGGAGCGCATTGCGCTCATCTGCGCGCTGCCGGTCTCCGCCTTCGTCGTGACCAAGGGGCAAGATGTGCCCGACGAGCTCGTCCGCGAGTGTCGCGCCCGCCGCGTCCCTCTGCTCGTCTCCCCGCAGACCACTTCGGTCGTGATCCAGTCAATCACGCGGATCCTCGAAGACGAGCTCGCGCCCTCGACGACACTGCATGGCGTGCTCGTCGATGTCTATGGAATGGGCGTCCTTCTGCTCGGCGAGTCGGGCATCGGCAAGAGCGAATCGGCGCTCGACCTGATCCAGCGGGGCCACCGGCTCGTCGCGGACGACGTCGTCGAGATCCGCAAGTACCCGAACGGCGCTCTCGTCGGCCGCGCGGCGGACATGTTGCGCTACCACATGGAGCTGCGGGGGATCGGGATTATCAACATCAAACACCTCTTCGGTGTCTCTGCGGTCCGCGCCTCCAAGTCGATCGAGCTCGTGATCGAGCTCGAGCGCTGGGATCCGACGAAGACCTACGACCGCCTCGGGCTCGATGGGGAGACGTATTCGATTCTCGATCGCGCCCGGCCGTTCCGGAAGCTCCCGGTCGCCTCGGGACGGAACATCGCCCTTCTGATCGAGATCGCTGCCCGCAACGAGCTCCTGAAGACGCAGGGCTACGACGCGGCCAAGGAGTTTGCGCTCAAGGTGGACGAGGAGATCGCCCGCAACGCGATCTCGCCCGGGTTGAAGCGCGCTTGAGCGCGTCCTCGCGAGGACCGCGGCGGCGCGGCTCGAATCGAGCGCCGGCGCGGCAGGCGAGACGCACAGCGGCCGAGCGCGGCGGCCGCACCGCCGTTCCGCCGGCCGGGCAAAGAAGGATCACGACGCCGCTCGGCGCCGAGCGAGCGGGTGAAGAGCAGGCGGTCCCGGAGAGCCTGGTCGTGGTCACCGGGCTCTCCGGCTCGGGCAAGAGTTACGTCTTCAAGTGCCTCGAGGACATGGGCTACTTCTGCGTGGACAACCTTCCGCTGCCGCTCGTCGAGCCGCTCCTCTCACAGGTCTCGGCGCCGCGCGTCGGCGTCATTCTGGACGTGCGGAATCCCCACTTCGCCTCGCGGTTCCCGCCGGTCCTCGCCCGACTGCGCGAGCGCGTGCCGGGAACGCGCCTTCTTTTCCTCGACGCCTCGGAGGAGACGCTCATCCGGCGATTCTCCGAGACGCGGCGGCCGCACCCGCTCTCCGTCGACCGACCCCTCCTGACCGCGCTCCGCAGCGAACGCGAGCTCCTCGAGGACGTCCGCGCGCTTGCCGACGTCGTGGTGGACACCTCCGCCATGACCGTTCACGAGCTGCGCTCCTTCGTGCAGAAGACCTTCGTGGGGGAGGAGAGTGCCGCCCGCATGGTCGTCTCGGCGACCTCGTTCGGTTACAAGTTCGGAGTTCCACACGACGTGGACTTGATTTTCGACGTGCGCTTCCTCGCGAACCCGCACTTCGTTTCGGAGCTGAAGTCCAAGATGGGCAGCGATCCCGCGGTCGCCGCGTACATCGAAAAGGACCCGGAGACGGCGGAGTTCCTGAAGAGGCTCGCCGAGTTCCTCGACTACCTGCTTCCCCTCTACGAGCGCGAGCACAAGAGCTACCTCTCGATCGGGATCGGCTGCACCGGCGGCAAGCACCGATCCGTCTACGTGGCGGATCAGCTCGCGAAGATTCTGAAAGAGCGCGGGCTCCCGGTGCGCGTATCGCACCGGGACGCGACGCGCGAGTGAGATAATTTCCGGGATGGCGTTGCAGCGGACTCGCCGCCGTCGCTTTCGCTCCGGCCGCTCGCTGAACTCGCTCGGCTCGCCGCTGAACGGCCAAGCGACAGGCGTCGCGTCGGTCCGCCTCGGATGATCGGGATCCTGCTCGTGACTCACGGCCGGCTGGCCGAGGAGCTCAAGGCCGCCGCGCTGACGATTCAGCCCGGTATCGAGCAGGTCGTGGCCGTGGCCCTCGACTGGAGCCAGGTGGGCGAAGACGCAAGCCGCCGGATCGCCGAAGGGCTCGAGGAGGCGGATCGCGGCGACGGCGCCGTGATCCTGACCGACATGTTCGGGGGAACCCCGACGAATCTGACCCTGCCCTTCCTGAAACGGGACCGCGTGGAGATCGTCACCGGAGTCAACCTGCCGATGCTCTTGAAGTGCGCCGCGCTCCAGAAGAGCGGTAAGCCGGTCGTCGAGATCGCGCACGTCGCGAGGGACCGTGGTCAGCGCTCGATCTACGTCGCCTCGGACCTCCTCGCTGACGCCGAGGCGATCGCCTCGGCCTCGGACGAGCGGGAGGGCGCGTGATCGAGCGCGAGATCGCAATTCGCAATCGTCTCGGGCTCCACGCCCGCGCGGCGGCGAAATTCGTCCAGACGGCGAGCCGCTTCAAGTCCGAGGTCAAGATCCGCAAGAACGGCGAAGAGGTGGACGGCAAGAGCATCCTCGGGCTCCTGCTCCTCGCCGCCTCTCAGGGGACGCAAATCACCGTCGCGGTCTCCGGCGAGGACGAGGACGCGGCATTCGCCGCGGTGGAAGAGCTGATCGCCCGGAGCTTCGACGAGGAACAATGAGCCGGGGCGTCGGTATCAGAGGACCGGTTCCGGGTGCCAGGTGTGAGCCCTGAACCCTGACCACCGGACACCTATGCTTCAGGGTCTTCCCGTCTCCCCGGGCATTGCGGTCGGCCGCGCCGTCATCGTTCGCTTCGGCGGCCTTCCGGCCTTTCGCCGTGCGGTCTCGCCCGACGAGCTCGACTACGAGGAGCGGCGGCTCCGGCGCGCTTCCCGCCTCGCCGCCGAGGAGTTCCGCCGTCACTCCGGCGAGGCCGGCGGCGACATCGGTGCCGAGCTCTCCGCAATCCTCGAAGCCCACGGCCTGATCGCTTCCGACGAGACATACCTCCAGGCGATCCTCGAACGCGTGAAGCGCGATCGCGTGAACGTCGAGTGGGCGCTCGCCGAGGTCACGCGGGAGCTCGGGAAGCGCTTGGAAGCGGCCGACTCCGACGCGATGCGGGAGCGCGCCGCCGACATCTATGACGTCGGCAGAGAGATCGCACGGCACCTTTCGGGCGGTGGCCCCCTACTGCCATCCGAGCTGCCCCGCGGATCGATCCTGGTCGCCGACAAGATCTCACCGGTAGACGCGTCTCGCCTCGATCCGCGGCGCGTCCGGGCGCTCGCGCTCGAGTCCGGCGGCCCGACGTCGCACGCGACGATCATTGCGCGCTCCTTCGGCCTCCCCGCGGTCGTCGGGATCGAGGGCCTGTGCGAGGCGATCTCGCCCGACACGCCAATCGTCGTGGACGGGGACCGCGGAACCATCGACACGAACCCCTCGAAGGAACGGCTCCGCAGAAGCCTCCTGCGCGTCCGCGAGGGCCGCGAGAAGACGCGACGCCTGCGCGCCCGCACGCCTCGTCCCGCGATGACGAAGGACGGTCTGCGCGTCGCCGTCCGGGCGAACCTGGAGCTCGCCGAAGAGATCGGCGCGCTCGAGCGCTTTCACGCCGAGGGGATCGGCCTCTTCCGATCCGAGTTTCTCTATCTGCGGGCTGCGCCCGAACCGCCCGGTATCGAAGAGCAACGCGCGGTCTACGAGGATCTTCTCGCCGCGGCGGCGCCGCATCCCGTCGTCGTGCGGACCTACGACATCGGTGGGGCGAAGGGGATCGGTCCGGCGCGCGGCGATAACCCGGCGCTCGGGCTGCGAGGGCTGCGGTACTGCCTCGCGCACCGGGCGCTCTTCGACGCGCAGTTGACCGCGCTCTGCCTCGCATCGCGCAAGGGTCCGCTCTCGGTCATGCTCCCGATGGTGTCTTCCCTCGGCGAAATCCGGGAAGCGCGGATTGCTCTCGGCAATGCCGCCCGGCATGTCGGGCTGGCCGAGCCGCCACCGCTCGGCGCGATGGTCGAGGTCCCCTCGGCCGCTGTCCTCGCCGATCGTTTGGCGCCCGAGACCGATTTCTTCTCGATCGGAACGAACGACCTCGCGCAGTACGCGCTCGCGGTCGATCGCGCCAACCCGGACGTGGCGTCTCTGTACCAGCCCCTCCATCCGGCGATCCTCCGGATGGTACGATCGGTGGTCGAAGCCGGGCGCGCGTGTGCGAGGCCCGTGGCGGTTTGCGGCGAGCTGGCCGCGGACCCGATCGGGATCGCGGTCCTGGTGGGCCTCGGGATCCTGGACCTCTCGGTCACGCCGGTGGCGATCGCGGAAGTGAAGGAGTCCCTCTCCGCGATCGATTCGGCGCGGGTCTGTGTCCTGGCCGAGAAGGCGCTCGGCGCCGCGGAGGCCGTCGAAGTGGAGAGATTGTTCCGAGGTCGAACGTGAGAGCCGTCGCGAAGCCTTGGGGGCACGAGCTGATCTTCGCGGAGAACGACCGGTATGCCGGAAAGATCCTCCACATCGAGCCGGGCGAGCTTCTCTCGCTCCAGTACCATGAAAGAAAAGACGAGACCTTCTACGTTCTGAAGGGGGAGGTGAACCTGACGATCGAGGTCGACGGGGAGTTGAAGGAGATGCTCCTCACGCAGGGGAGCTCGTACCGGATCCGGCCGGGCGTCCGGCACCGGATGCGCGCCGAGGCCGCCTGCGAACTGATCGAGGTCTCGTCCCCCGAGCTGGACGATGTCGTCCGCCTCGAGGACGCTTACGGTCGGGCGGGGACGACCGCGCCATAATTACTCCCTCGGTTCCATGACGACCTCTTTTCGCGGCCGGCGCCTCTTCGTCCTCGTCGTCGCGGCTCTCGCGACGGTCGCGGCTGCGCCCACGCCGACGCCGACTCCCGAGCCTCGCCTGACCGGCGGCTTTGGAAAGACACCCGCCCCGGGCGCGGCCTCTCGAAAGCCGGGGCAGAAAACCAAGGTCCGCATCACGAACGAGTCGCTGATCACCGAGCCGGACAAGGGGAAGCTCACGACCTCCGACGTGCGGCCGGCGCCGACCGTGAGCCCCAAAGAGACGCCCCGACCGGGCGGCGCGGCGACGACGCCCGAGAGCGCGGCCGAGGCCCCGACCGCCGGGGAAGGTGAGCCGTACTGGCGCGGGGAAGCGCGGCGCCTGCGCGATCGCGTGGCCGAGTTGAAGGATGCCATCGCACGGCTCGAGCCTGAAACGAGAAAGCTCGAAAGCGACTTCTACTCATGGGACGACGGCGCCTACCGCGACCGTGTCATCAAGCCGGCATGGGACAAGGCGCGGGAGCAGCTCGCGACCGCACGACGCGAGCTCCCGATCGCCGAGAAGGAGCTGGCGGATCTACCCGACCGAGCGCGGAAGGCGGGCGCCCTCCCCGGATGGTTACGCGAATGAGCAGAAGCTATCTCCTCTCTCCCCTCGCGCGGGCGGGCGAGGGGTCTCCTCTCGCCGCAAACAGCCCCGGCCGCGACCCCGGGCCGCGTTTCTCGCGAGGCGAGCCGCCGGAGGGTCGGAGTGAGGGGAGTGACGCGGCCGAGCTGCCGAAGGATCCACGACCCTCTTACCGCGTCGAGACGTGGGGCTGCCAGATGAACGTCCTCGACGGAGAACGCATGTCCGGCCAGCTCCAGAGACGCGGATTCCGGGCGGCTCGCGAGGACGAGGCGGCCGACGTCCTCATCTTGAATACCTGCTCCGTGCGCGAAAAGGCGGAGGCGAAGGTATACAGCGCTCTCGGCGTTCTCGGCCGCCGAAAGCAGGAATCGCCGGAGCTCGTCATCGGCGTGACCGGCTGCGTCGCGCAGGTCGAGGGCAAAGACATCCTCGAGCGCGCGCCCTGGGTCGACTTCGTGCTCGGCACGGGCAACGTCGAACGGGTCGGAGACGTCGTCGAGCAGGTGCGGGCGGAGAGGCGTCGCGTCCTTTCGCTCGAGCTGCCGCTCGAATCGCCGGTCTACCAGTTCCGGGAGATCACGCGGGGCTCACGGTTCCAGGCTCACGTCACGGTCATCGAGGGCTGCAGCCAGTTCTGCACTTTCTGCATCGTCCCGTTCACGCGCGGGCGGGAGCGGAGCCGCCGCTCCTCCGAGATCTTCGCGGAGATCCGTTTGCTCGTCGAGCGCGGCTATACCGAGGTGACGCTCCTCGGCCAGACGGTGAACGCCTATCGCGACCCGGTTGAGGGGTACGGGTTCGGGGAGTTGCTCTCCCGGACATCCCGGATTCCGGGAGTGCGGCGGCTGCGGTTCCTGACGTCACACCCGCGCTTCCTGGACGACCCGATGATCGATGCCATCGCTGCCGGCGGAAACGTCGCGCCCTACCTGCACCTGCCCGCTCAGTCCGGCTCGGATCGTGTTCTCTATCGGATGAAGCGCCGCTACACGGCGGCCGAATACCTGGAGAAGATCGCGCGTATGCGGGCGGCACTTCCCTCGATCGCGATCTCCTCCGATTTCATCGTCGGGTTTCCCGGAGAGACCGATCGCGACTTCGACGACACACTCGCGCTCGTGCGCGACGTCCGGTTTTCGAACGTTTTCGCCTTTCGGTACTCGGCGCGGCCGGGCACCGCGGCGGCGCGGTGGGGGAGAGAGACCTCCGTACCCGAAGAGATCGCCTCAGAGAGGCTCGGCCGGATCCTTGCTCTACAGGAGAAGCTGCAGGTCGAATTCAATCAGGCCTTCGTCGGCCGCGAGCTCGAGGTTCTGGTGGAAGGCGCCGGCCGCGACGGCCGCGCGCGGGGGCGCACGCCTTGCAACCGCATCGTTCACGTGGACGGGGAGCCGGAAAACGTGAAACCCGGCGACTACGTCCGGGTTCGGATAACCCGGGGACTGCCCAACTCGCTTCTGGCGGAGGTCGCCACGTAAGGGGGTAACGCGATGGTCAAGATGGAGATCAAAGGCCTGCTGATGGACCCCGTTTCGAACATGCCGGTCGTGGTCCTACGCGACGCGGCGAACGGCGTCTTCCTGCCGATCTGGGTGGGGATCTTCGAAGCGAACGCGATCGCCCTCCAGATGGAAAAGATCACCACCCCCCGGCCGATGACCCACGACCTCTTGAGGAACCTCCTCTCCGAGCTCGACGCGACCGTCGAACGGATCGTGATCAACGACCTCAAGGACAACACCTTCTTCGCCCGCATCCACCTTCTGCGGGGAGACACCCGGTGGAATGTGGACAGCCGGCCGAGCGACGCGATCGCGCTCGCTCTGCGGGTCAACGCCGAGATCTTCGTCGAGGAAGACGTGCTCGAGCGGAGCAAGAGCCTGCGACCCGAGGGCGACGAAGGAGACCCCGACCGTCTGAAGAAATGGCTCGAGGAGGTCAATCCGGAGGATCTCGGGAAGTACCCGATGTAGCGGAGAGACCTGGGGCTTTCGGATGTGAGCTCGCGCGCGCCTTTCCGCGCGCGTTTTCGTTTCTTCGCGGTACACTGCGAGTCCGTGATCATCGCCATCGCCAACCAGAAGGGGGGCGTCGGAAAAACCACTACGGCAATCAACCTCGCAGCCGCCCTCGCCCAGAAGGGCATGAAGACCCTTCTCATCGACCTCGATCCCCAGGCCAACAGCACGATGTCCTACCTCGATCGCCGCGCGGTCGGGAAGTCAATGTTCGACGTGCTGACGGAGAAGGACGTCATGATGTCGCACGTCGTCGTGCACTCCCCGATGAAGAACCTGGATGTCGCGCCGGCGCGGATCGCGCTCGCAAAGATCGAGTCGAAGCTCCTGGGCGAGATCGACGGGCACTTTCGTCTGCGCGACAAGCTGGACGGCGCCCGAAAGAGGTACGATGCGATCGTTATCGACACGCCACCGACCCTGGGGATGATCACGGTCAACGCGATGGTCGCGGCGACCCACATCCTGATCCCGATTCAGTCTTCCTACTTCGCTCTCGAGGGTACGGACGACCTGCTCGAGACGATCGACAAGATCAAGGCACGGCCGAACCCGGCGCTCTCGCTGCTCGGCGTCGTGATCACGTTGCACGACCGGCGCACCGTGATCGCCAAGGACGTCTACGACCAGATCTCCGCGGTCTTCGGCGAGAAGCTCTTCAAGACGACCATCTCGAAGAGCGTGCGGCTGGAGGAGAGCCCGGCGCACCGGGAATCGATCTTCACTTTCGCGCCGCGCTCGTCGGGCGCGGCCGAGTACTACTCGCTTTCCGAGGAGGTTCTTTCGCGTGTCTAGCCGAAGACGGGGCCTGCCCACGGAGGCGCGGATGCGCCACGACTCGCACTTTGTCGAATCGCTGGCGGAGCGGTTCGGGGAATCTCTCGGACGCTACATCCAGATCGATGACATCGAGACGAACCCGGACCAGCCGCGCACGAGCGTCGGGGACCTGTCGGAGTTGAAGCAGTCGATCGAAGCGAAGGGCGTGCTCGAGCCGCTCCTCGTGCGGCCAGTGCCCGGCGGACGTTACCGGATCATCGCGGGGGAGAGGCGGTTCCGGGCCGCGATGGAGGCAGGTCTCGCCGAGGTGCCGTGCATCGAGCTCGATGTCTCCGACTCCGAGGTCCTCGAGATCGCCTTGATCGAGAACCTGCACCGCAAAGACCTCCATCCCTTCGAAGAGGCGGAAGGTTTTGCCGGGCTCGCGAACCGTCACGGGTACACGCAGCAGCAGATCGCCGGGGCGATCGGGAAGTCGCGCGTGTCCGTGACCGAAGCGATGTCGCTTCTCGACATCCCGGAGGAGCTTCGCGACGAATGTCGGCGCGCCGACATCGGAGCGAAATCGGTGCTGCTCGAGGTCGCGCGGCTGAAGGACCCGGAGAAGATGCGTGACGCGGTGAGCGCGATCGTCCGCGGTTCAACGCGCGATGACCTGCGCGCGCGCAAGAAAGACGACGCCTCGCCCTCGCGGCGCCCGAAGCGCTACTCGTTCGTCTACAAGCCCAGGGGCGGACCGTACAAGCTCGCGCTCTCGTTCGCCAAGTCGCGCGTCGAGAAATCCGACCTGATCCAGGCGCTGCGCGAGGTGATCAAGCAGCTCGAAGCGGGGGAGATCAAGCTGCCGAAGCGGTAGAGTCCGAGACCGTGCCGTTCTGGAAGCGGTCCTCGAAGCCCTCGGAGCGAGAACACCCGCGTGGTCAGAGAACCCCGGTCCTGCGCTGCTCGTTCTGCAACAAGTCGCAACGGGACGTCCGCAAGCTGATCGCCGGTCCCACGGTCTATATCTGCGACGAATGCGTGGACATCTGCCGGGCGATCATCGCGGAAGACTTCTCGAGCCCCGGGAACGCCGCCGCGTCGCCCGGGAGCGTCCGCTGCCTCGTCTGTCATAACGAGCAGGAAGCGACGCACATGCTCGCGGTCAAGAGCTGGGGAATGGTATGCGAGGCCTGTGCGCAGGACGTCCAGACGGCGATCCCGAAGGCGCCATGGGCCGGGGGAGCTGCCGGCCACCCGACCGAGCCGACTGGATAGGTCGCGAGAGCCTACCCGGGCGATGGACTCGCA
>DASWIB010000313.1:0-34958 GCA_036397915.1 Thermoanaerobaculia bacterium
GCAGAGGCGACCCGGGTCCCGCCGTCGCCCGCGATGCGCCCCGGTTCGACCGAGGCGGTTCGTCGATTCCAGCTCCGGCCGCGCGCGCTCACGGCGGCGCTCGCCGTACTTCTCGCCGCCCTCCTCTCTCTCGCGAAGCCGATCGCGGGATTTCCATACTTCGGGTTCGCGGCGGTCGCTCTCGTCGTGGCGGGGCTCGCCCTCGCCGCGCCGGCCCTCGTGCGGGCGGGCTCCGCCGCCGCGCGACGGCCGCTCGAGTCTTTCTTCGGCGCTCCCGGGCGGCTCGCGTCCGGTTTCTTCGGCGGTTCTCTCGCCCGCAACGGCCTCGCGGTTACGGCGCTGGCGATGGCCCTCGGAATGACGCTCGCGATGATCGTGACAGTCGACTCGATGCGGGAAACGGTCCGCGCGTGGGTCGGTTCGACTCTCCGCGCTGACCTGTGGGTGCGCCCGGCATCGGGTCGAGGGAGAGTGGTCGGCGACCTTCCTGCCGAGATCCTGCCGTTCTTGGAGACCGTGCCGGGCGTCGCGGCGGTGGATCCGTTCCGCATGCACGAAGCCTCCGACGCGCTCGGGCGGACGATGACCATCGCTTCGAGCGACTTCCGGGTGCTGTCCCGCGCCGGAGGGGCGCCGCTCCTGGACGGCCGCGACTCGCGACGCGTGGCGG
Source organism: Thermoanaerobaculia bacterium (assembly GCA_036397915.1). Classification (GTDB taxonomy): domain Bacteria; phylum Acidobacteriota; class Thermoanaerobaculia; order UBA5066; family Gp7-AA6; genus Gp7-AA6. Next base: position 671 of record DASWIB010000313.1, read on the forward strand.
AAGCGGCGCGCCGCAACCGTGAGGTCCTCCTGTCGGAACCGTATGCGCGGAGGTACGAGGTCGAACGCGATGACATCGTCTCGCTCCGGACGCCCCGGGGGATCCGCTCCTTCCGGATCGCCGGGGTCTACCGCGACTTCTCGAACGACCGGGGAACGGTTCTTTTCGACCGTGCTCACTATCTCGACCTCTTCGGCGACTTGCGCGTGACGAGCGCCGGTATCGTCGTCGGACCGGGCTCCTCGGGCGAAGAGGTGAGGAGACGGATCCTCGCCGCGGCGCGAAACCGTTTCGCTCTCGACGTGATCACGACCGGCGAGCTGCGAGACCAGGTGCTCGACATCTTCGAGCGGACCTTCGCGGTGACCCGCGCGCTCGAGGCGATCGCCGTCACGATCGCGGTCCTCGGGATCGCGAACGCGCTCATCGCCTCCGCGGTCGAACGGAAGCGCTCCTTCGGTCTCCTACGCGCCCTCGGAGCGTCGCGGGACCAGATGCGCGGAACCCTGCTCCTCGAGGCGCTGCTCGCGGGCACGGTCGCGACGGTCGCCGCTTTCGTGGCGGGTGCGGCGTTCGCGGCGCTCCTGCTCGGCGTCATCAACCCGCAGTCGTTCGGATGGAGTGTCGTGCCGCGCGTGCCGATCGGCCGGCTTTCGGCTGCGGCGGCGGTCGTCCTCGTCGCCTCGCTCGTGGCGGGAATCGTGCCCGGGCGGATCGCCGGAGCGGCGGATCCCGCGTCCGCGCTGGCGGAGGAGTAGGCGTGAGGAGCGCCCTGCTCGGCTTCGCGTTCGCGATCCTTCTCGCGCCGCGCACGACCACGCCCTCCCCGGAGCTCGCGTTTCCGCGCGACCACGGCGCGCATCCCGAGGCTGCCGTCGAGTGGTGGTACTGGACAGGTCACCTACGCGATCGTGCCGGGCGGTTTTACGGATTTCAGCTCACCTTTTTTCGAGTTCGTGATCTGCACCTCGCGCACTTCGCGTGGACCGATGTCGCCCGAATGCAATTCCGCTACGAGGAGAAAACGCATCTCGGTCTTCCCGGGATCGCGTCGGCTGCCCGGGGGCGCCTCGACCTTTCGAACGAGGACTGGACGGCGCGCGAGGCGCCCGGCGGGGTCCTGCTCCTGACCGCGTCGGGGCGCGCCGGCGAGCTGGAGCTCGCCTTGACGCCGATGAAGCCGCCGGTTCTCCAGGGAGAGAAGGGCTTTTCGCGGAAGGGTCCGGGCCCGCTCGAGTTCTCGCGCTACGTCTCGATCACGCGGCTCGCCGCGAAAGGGACGCTAAAAAGCGGCTCGCGCTCCGAGCCGCTCTCGGGAACCGCGTGGTTCGACCACGAATGGAGCCCCGGCGTGATGCCGGCCGACGCCGCCGGCTGGGACTGGTTCGCTCTTCAGCTCGACGACGGCTCGGAGCTGATGCTCTACCGGATGCGCCGCGCCGACGGGAGCGCGACGCCGTTTTCCTCGGGGACGTTCGTTCCGGCGCGCGGGGCGGCGGTCCCGGTCCGGTGGACGGACGTTCGGTTCACCGAGACGCGCTTCTGGAGATCGCCGCGCTCGAGGGCGCGATATCCGGCGGGCTGGCGGATCGCCGTCGGCGCGATCGGCCTCGACCTCTCGATCGAGCCGCTCGTCTCCGACCAGGAGCTCGACACACCCGCTTCGACCGGAGTGACCTACTGGGAGGGCGCGTGCATCGTGAAGGGCGTCCGGGGTGGCAGGCCGGTGACCGGCCGGGCTTACGTCGAGCTCACGGGCTATGCCGGACGCGACGTGCCGGGACTCGCCGAAGCCGCACCGGTCATCCCGAGGACCGAATAGTCCGGAGGATCCCTCGCGGAGCCCCTGAGCGACCGCGAAGGAGGGAGGTTCCGCGGGATGACGGCCCGGAGCCGGCCGGAGCTCGCCGAAGCCTTACCAGTCATCCCGAGGACCGAACGGTCCGAGGGATCCCTCGCGGAGCCTGTCCTGAGCGAAGCGAACGGGGGGGGTCCGCGGGATGACAGACCGTAGCTCGGCCGGAAGCGTCTCGTCAGTTCGCGGGCGGCGGCTCCGTCGGTCTCGCTTTGGGCTGGTACTTCCACTTCCCGGTCGGCTTCGTCTCGACCGTCAGGAGGAAGTACTTCGCGCCTTTCATGTTGCGGTAGACGTACGGGAACCGGACGGTGAACGTGTCCCGCTCGCCGCGGTCGAGGTCGCCGACCTTGATCCCACCGCTGCCGGCCGCGACCATCGTCTCGTTCTCGTCGAAGAGCGCAATCGCGATCCCCACTTCCTGATCCCGCGCGGAGTTGTTGTCGACGCGGACGACCGCCTTCGCGCTGGAGGTCTTGAGAGGTTTGATGGTGTCGCCGAGGTCGAACTGGATCTCCGAGATCGCGATGTCGTTCCAGTCGAAGGCGAGCCTCTGGATGCCGTTGACCGGAGTCCAGTTGAACTTCTGGGTGACGATCTCGGCCGAGAGAAGCTGGGAGAAGAAGAGAGCCGCGAGGACGAGGGAGATCCGACGAACCATGCCTGTCACCTCCGATTCGAGGGTAGCACGCCGGTCTGGCCCGTGATGTCGTCCTCTCGCTCCTTACCCGGGTCGCCTCCACCGCCGGATTGCTCCCCGATTTCCGGGGCACGCTCGAGCGCGGCGTGGTCGGGGATGTCGGACAGGCACTCGTGGCGTCACGGACTCGACCGTCCTTCAGATTTCGGACGGCGGGAGTCCCGACGCCGGATTGAAGTCCGGCGGCTGCGGAGGCGTCCGCGGGTGACGCAGACGGCTGTGGCGGTAGCCGTAGAGAAAGTAGATGACCGCCCCGATCCCGAGCCAGCCCGCGAACCGCCACCAGGAGGACGGCGGGAGGTAGTAGATCAGGCCGAGCGAGCAAACGATTCCGAGCGTCGGAAGGGCGACGGGGCCGAGCGGGACTCGGAACGGGCGCTCCCGCCGCGGATCCTTGAAGCGCAGGATCATGATTCCCAGGCAGATCAGGATGAACGCGAAGAGCGTTCCGATGTTCGTCAGGTTGACCATCTCGTCGAGAGTCGTGAACATGGCGGTCACACCGACCGCGACCCCGGTCAGGATCGTCGTGACGTGGGGCGTGCGGAACTTCGGGTGCACTTTGGCGAACGTCGGCGGGAGCAGCCCGTCCCGCGCCATCGCGAAAAAGATCCGCGGCTGCCCGAGCTGGAACACGAGCAGCACGGCGGTGTGAGCCACGACCGACCCGAACGCGACGACGCCGACCATCCAGTTCGGCATCGAGACGTACTTCATGGCGAGCGTCAGCGGCTCGGCCTGTTCGGTCGCGAGCGTCTGCCGGAGGGCGGGATAAGGGATCATTCCGGTGAATACCGCGGAAACCACGATGTACACGACCGTGCAGACCACGAGCGACCCGATGATCCCGATCGGCATGTCGCGTTTCGGATTGCGCGCTTCTTCCGCCGTGGTGGAGACCGCGTCGAACCCGATGTAGGCGAAGAAGACGATCGCCGCTCCCGCGGCGATCCCGGAGAACCCGTTCGGGGCGAACGGCGTCCAGTGCTCCGGCTTCACGAACTTGAAACTGACGATCACGAAGAACCCGAGCACGACCAGCTTGATCGCGACCATCCAGAAGTTGAACGAGGCGGACTCGCGGATCCCCCACACGAGGATCACCGTGATCGCCGCGACGATGAAGAACGCCAGGACGTTCACGACGATCGGCACGCCGAAAACGTGCGGGGCCGCCGCGACGACCTCCGGCATCTTCGCGTGCGCCGTCTGGAAGTCCACGGTCAGCCAACGCGGCATGTGGACGCCCAGACCCTCGAGCAAGGTGTTGAAGTAGTTCGCCCAGGAGATCGCCACCGCCACGTTGCCGATCGCGTACTCGAGGATCAGATCCCACCCGATGATCCAGGCGATCAGCTCTCCCAGAGTGGCGTACGAGTACGTGTAAGCCGAGCCGGCGACCGGCACCATCGAGGCGAATTCCGCGTAGCACAGGGCGGTGAACGCGCAGACGACCGCGGTCAGCACGAACGAGAGCATCAGCGCCGGACCCGCCCCCGGCCGCGCGGCGTCGCCGGCCGTCGCCGTGCCGATGGTGGCGAAGATGCCGGCCCCGATGATGGCGCCGATGCCGAGCGCGATCAGGTTGCCGGCACCGAGCACTTTGCGGAGCCGGTGCTCCGGCTCCTCGGTCTCCGCGACGAGCTCGTCGAGCGACTTGGTGCGGAAGAGCCGTTCGACGACGGTCAAGCGCCGGCGAGAATAGCAGAGGCAGTTAGGAACGCTCGCGCGGCGCCGGATCACGAGCGGGCGGCTCGACGCGCGGTTTCATTCGAGCCATCCGGTCAATTCGGCGAGACTGATGATCCGATCGCAGACCTCGGGATGGCGATCCTGCCGGTCGAGGAGCAGCGCGCGAAGTCCCGCGCGGCGGGCGCCTTCGAAGTCCTCGGCGACCGAGTCGCCGACGTGGAGCGCTTCCGCCGGCGCGACGCCCAGGCGGCGGCACGTGCGGTGAAAGATCTCGGGATCCGGCTTGCCGGTTTCCTCGAGCGCCGAGACCGCGATGACCGGAAAGTGGCGATCGAGCCCGAGCGCCGTGAGCAGCGCCGGCAGATAGGAGTCCCAGTTCGAGACGACCGCGAGCTTCAGAGCCCGCCGCGAGAGGTCTTCCAGGGTCGCGGGGACGTCGTCGTAAACGGTCCACGCTTCCGGGCTGCGGAAGTGGCGCGCGAGCCGCTCGAACGCGTCTGCCGACACGGCTCGGCCATCCAGAAACGAACGGACTCGGTTCAGGAACGCATGCCAGAAGTCGAGCTCGCCGCGCACGCCGCCGTACCGGTTCGCGTCCGGGCTCCCATGAACCTCCTCCCACGCGCGGGTCAGAGCCCGGGTCATTCCTTCCTCCGTGAAGCGCGCGCCGTCCTCCGCGAACTCCCGCGCATAGACCGCCTCGGCGGGCGGATCCGGGTGGAGGAGGGTTGCTCCCGCGTCGAAGAGGACGGCGCGGATCATCCGTCGGCGGGCCGGAAAGCGCAGAGCACGAGACCGAGAACGCCGATCCCCGCCGCCGCGATTCCGGTCGCGAGCCCCCGCGGCCGGTACCGAAGCTCGACCACGTGCTCTCCCCGCGGAAGGCGGACGCCCTGGAACGCCGCGTCGGCGGCAACGACCGGGCGCGGGCGACCGTCCGCGGTCGCCTTCCATCCCTTCTCGAACGTGTTCAACACCACGAGCACTCCGTTTCCGGGAAGACTCGCCGCGAGCTTCAATCTCCCGGGAGCGCGAGAGAGAAGCCGCGCCGAGCCGGATTGCGAAGCCCAGAGCGGTTCCGCCGCGAGCGGGTTTCCTTCCTCGAGAACGACCGTGCGACGCGGATCGAGACGCTCGTCGAGCGCCGCGGATTTCGCGCGGGAGCGAGGCACGACGACCGCCTCGGGTACGACGAACGCGCGCGGCAGGCCGGAGAAGCGGCGCACGACGAAGCGCGGCATCCCCGGGGATTCCCGGCCGCTGGCCGGCGCCGGCAGGATGAGGGCGCCGACGCTCGCGAGCTCCGCGGGCCGGTCGCTCACGCTCTGGAACAGCGACTTCCATCTCTCCATCGACGGTCCCGCGCCACCCACCATCTCGAGGCCGGACGTCATTCCGATCGCGCCATAAAGCGGCTCGAAGCGGCGCGCGATCGTGATCTTCTCCTCGTCGTCGAAGAACCACGGCAGGGCCGGTCCGGCGAGCGACCACACCCGCCGTGGAAAACCGGCGTCGTCCTTTTCGAGCGTCGGCCGGAGGGCGGAAACGACCGCGGGCTCCGTCGAGTAGATCGCGGAAGGCGCCGTCGGAGCGGCGCGCCGGGCGTGGAGGACGAGATCCGCGGTCAGGCCGACGAGGCAGACCGCCGCGATTCGAGACGGATGGCGCGATCGCCGAAGAAGCTCCGACAGCACGAGCGCCGACCCGAGCGCGAGACCGAGCGACCACGAAGTGAGGTAGCGCGCCGGGATCCGGAACCCGCGCAGGAGCGGGAGATCGGCGATCAGCCCGAGAGGACCCTTCTCGCCGAACGCGAAAAGCAGTCCGATCGCTCCGCCCGCGGCCGCGGCCACGAAGAGCCCGTGGGGAAAGGAATTACCTCGCCGCAATGAGAGAATCGCACCGAGCGCGAAGAGAAACGCGACGAGAAAACCGGGGTAGGCGGCCGCTTCCGGCCATCTTCGCGGCCCGTCCACGGGGAGAAAGACCTGGTCGACCTCCCCGGCCGTCGAGAAAGAGGCGAAGTCGCGGTCCGCCCGCGCGAGTCCTCCGGCTCGGGACGTCTCGGGGTAGAGAACGGCAGCCGGAAAGAGCGAGGGCGCGCCGAGCGCGACCGCGAGCAGAGCGGCGAGCGTCAGGTCGCCGATCGCTCTGGCCGGACGGCGGGAGAAGAGGACCGCGGTCCCGCCGGCGACGAGAAGGAGCGGCGCCGCGCCGACGAGAACGTGCGGCCGCGCGGCGAGGAAACAGAGGCCTCCCGAGATCGCCGCGACGATCACGCCGGAGCGGTGCTGCCCGCAGGCGATCCGGAAGATCCCGAGCAGCACCAACGGAAGCAGGGCCGCGACGGCGACGGCGTTCGGCCAGATCGCGCTTTGAACCATACGCGCCGAGAGCATCCACGCCACGCCCCCGAAGACGGCGGCGGGGAAGACGCTCCCGACCCCGCGCAGGAGAAGAAAGGCGGCGAACCCGGCCAGCCAGAGATGAAAGAGCGAAAAGAGGTCGGAGGCGCGGTGCGCCGGGGCCCCGGTCAACAGGAGCGGTGCGGTCAGAGGATAGAAGGGCGGCGCCTCCTGCGTGAAAAGGAGCGGGTTTCCGCAGTACTGCCCGTCGATCCAGAACGGCGATTCTCCCGAGCGAAGGGCCTGCTGGACGGCGTGCCAGATCGGGACGTGCTCGTACCGCAGGTCCATCTGGAAAAACGAGCGCTCTCCCGAGACGACCGGCCAGAACGCGAGCGCGGCGACGAGGGCGAGGGCCGCGCCGGCGAGGACCGTCGCGAGCCGTTCGGCGCCGCGATTCGACGGGGCGCCTTCCGGCCTCATCTCCGCGTCGATCGACCCGTGGAGCGGGCGATCGCCGTTACGACGCGAGACCGTTCTCGCGCATCACGCCGTCGAGTGCCCGGTTCAGAGCAACGAGGCAGCGCCCCGCCGCGGCGAGTGCCTTCTCTTGCTCTGCCGTTGTCGTCGCGACCCTCCCGAGGGCCTCGCGCTCGACCTTGCGGTGCCAGACGTCCACCTCCTCGTGAACGGAGAAGAAACGAACCGCTTCCGGCTCGTCGATCCCGTAGAAAGCGGAAAGCCCTTCCCGTTTTGTCCGGGAGATCTCCGGGATCTGAGACTCGTAGGCGTAGAGCGCGGCGAGCCCCTCGGGAACCGAGCCTTCTCGCGTCGCGCGGCGGAACTCGGCGATCGCTGCCGCGACTTCGGGCGTGCGTGGCTCGATCGAGAGATCCTCCTCCGCCGCGCCGAGAGCGGACGCGAAGCGGCGCCAGAGCGCGGGGTGGTTGACCGTACTCCCCTCCTCCTCGACGAGATTCTCGAGGAGCTCGAGGCGGAGCGTCGGGTCGTCGCATCCGGAGTGAACCCCCGAAACGTAGGTGGGAAACGCCGCGACGTGGGGGTAGTAGGAGATCGCGTATTCGCGGATGTGCTCCCGCGTGAGCTTCCCCTCGCTCCAGAGGACGTAGAAGTCATGCTTCAGGAGGTGCCTTTCCGCCACGAGCCTGTCCAGAGAATTCAAAAAGTCCTCGGTATTCATCCTCCACTCCTTTCGTATCGTTCCCCGGCTGCCGGTTCCCGATTCCCGCCGGTCACATCGGGCTCGATCGGGCGCCCGCCGCTAGGGGGTTTGGGGGACCGCAAGGCCCCCCGCTAAGATTACTCGGACAGACTCGGTAGTCGCCGCGCTGCGAAGAAAACCCCGAGTACACCAATAGCCGCAAGCCCCAGGCCTTCCGGGACACCGCGGGGCCGGTATTCGAGACGGACCTGATGGGTGCCCGGCCGAAGCCTAACCCCGAGGAAGGCTGCATCGGCCCTCAAAACAGGAGTTCTCTTGCCGTCCACCCACGCGTGCCAGCCGCGCTCGAAGGAGTCGAGGAGAACGAGAACTCCCTCTGCCGGGAGACTCGCGGACATTTCCACGCTCGAACGGTCGCGCGCGAGGAGACGGACCGACCCGAACGATCCCTCCCACCTCCGGGGGGAGAGGAGCGGGACGCCCTCTTCGAGGACCGCCGTGCGCAGAGGATCTCGGGCCGGGTCGATGGCCGCGGCGACGGACTGCACCCCCTTCACGATGACCGCCTCCGGAACCAGGCGGGCCCGTGGAAGCGGCGAGAGCGACTGGACGAGAAGCTTTGGAGGCATGCCCGGCGGCTGGCCAGGAGCCCGTGGGACGGAGACGACGACGCACGCGGCGCCTCCAAGCCGCAGAGCCGCGAGAGCGGGCGCGCCGAAGACCATTTCAATTCTTCGCATCGGAGGGCCTGCGCCGTTGACCGCCTCGAGTCCCCAGCGCATCCCGATCGCCCCGGAGAGCGGCTCGAGCCGCCGTGCGAGCTCGAGCTTGCTTTCGTCATCGTAGAGCCAGAATGGAATCGGTCTTGCCTGGGAGAGGAAGCGCTGCGGAAACCCGGCTTCATCTCTCGAGAGCTTCCGGGAGAGCACGTCCACGAGCGCCGGCTCGACGTCATAAATCGAGGATGGAGCGGTCGGAGCCGCACGCCACGTGTGCCCGATCAGGTCCACCCCGAGAAACGTGACGGCGACGGCTCCAACGAGCCGGGGTCGCCGCACGTTGAGAAGAAGCCGCGAGAGGGCGATCCCGGAAGCGAGCGCGAGAGCGAGCGACCAGGACAACAGGAAGCGCGCCGGCAGACGGAAGCTGCGAAGAACGGGCAGGTCTGCCAGAAGTGCGTAAGGACCACCCTCGCCGAACGAAAACGCGAGGCCGATGACCCCGCCGGCGGCGAGCGCCGCGTAGAGGGCTCGCGGGAACCGGGCGTCGGAACGCAGCGAGAGACCTAACCCGGCAAGGAAAAGGAGTGCGACGAGCAGACCCGGGTAGGCGGCGGCCTCCGGCCAGCGCGCCGGGCCGTCGACCGGCAGGAAGACCTGATCGAGATCGCGGCCGAAGCTCAAAGGAGATGGATCTCGATCGGCAGGGGTCAGTCCACCCGCGCGGGACGTCTCCGGATAGAGCACCGCAGAGGGAAGAAGTGAAGGGGATCCGATCAGAAACGCGAGCAGCGCCGCCAGGGCGAAATCACCGATCGACCGACCTCTCTTCGGCGCCAGTGCAACCAGCGCGAAGGCGAATACCGCGATGAGAGGCGACGCGGCGAGCAGGACCTGGGGACGGGAGGCGAGCAGCGCGAGTCCTCCGCAAACCGCCGCGAGTACCACGCCGGACCTCCGCTCGCCTCGGCTGATCCGGGTGAGGCCGACCAGGACGAGTGGCAGCAGCGCCGCTGCGGCGACCGCGTTCGGCCAGAGGGCACTCTGGAGGAGCCGCGCCGACAGCATCCAGGCCAGTCCCGCGAAGAGCGCGGAGACGACGTTCGACCCGAGATCGCGAAGGAGAAGAAACGCCGCAAAACCTGCAAGCCAGAAGTGGAAAAGCAAGAAGAGATCCGCCAATCGGTTCACGGGAGCGCCGGTCAACAGAAGGGGAACGGTCAGAGGGTAGAAAAGAGGTGCTTCCTGAACGAACAGGAGAGGGTGTCCACAATAGAAACCACCCAACCAAAAAGGAGACTCTCCCGCCAGTAGTGCCTGCTGGGTCACGTGCCAGATCGGGTTGTGCTCGTGGCGAAGGTCTCCGTGAAAAAAGGAGCGCGAGCCCGAGACGACTGGCCAGAACGCGAGCGAGGCGGCGAACGCGAGCACCGTTCCCGCGGCAACGGTCGAGCGGTGCGCCGGCGTGCTCACGGCATGACCTGCCCTCCGTCGATCACGATCGCCTGACCCGTGATGGAACGCGCCTCCTCCGACGCCAGGTAGGAGGCGAGCCCGGCGACCTCTTCCGGCTGGATCACTCGGCCGAGCGGGGCCATCTTCGCCGCCATCTCGCGCCCTTCCGGCTCGCCGCCCCCGTGCCGCTCGGCGACGCGCTGCCATCCGGCGCGGCCCATGTCCGTTTCGACCCAGCCGGGGCACATCGCGTTGACTGTAACCCCGCGCGGGGCGAGCTCGAGCGCGAAGGTGCGGGTGAGCCCGATCACGCCGTGTTTCGTCGCCGAGTAGGCGCCGTGCCCCGCGACGCCGAAGCGCCCCACGACCGACGAGAGGTTGATGATTCGCCCGCCGTCGGAGAGGTGAGGCAGCGCTTCCCGGGTCACTCGAAACACCGCCGTCAGGTTCGTCGCCACGATCGCGTCCCAGCGCGAGTCGTCACGGTCGGAAAGCGGCGTCGGCTCGCCCAGGCCGGCATTGTTGACGAGAATGTCGATTCGATTCCACTTCGCGGCAACGGCGGAGATCGTCTCGGCGATCGACCCCGAGTCCGTGACGTCGCAGAGGACCGCCATCGCTTGGCCGCCCGCGGCGCCGATGTCCGCGGCGATCCGGCGGCAGGCCTCTTGATCGCGCGCCGCGAGCGCCACCCGCGCGCCGTCCGTGGCGAAGCGCCGGGAGATCGCCTCACCGATGCCGCGCGAAGCCCCGGTGACGAGAGCGACCTTCCCCTCGAGCCGGCGTTTCAACCCCCTCTCCCGCCGGGAGAGAGCCGGCGTGAGGGCGTCCCTTCCCCTCTCCCGCCGCGAGAAGGTCGGGGTGAGGGGGCTTCTATGGCCACAATCCCGAAAACTGCTACGACGAAATCGTCGGCAGCGCGACCGCGTCGCGACGGGCACGCGCCTCGAGGAGCTCGGCGGGGAGCGGGAAGTGCACGTCCTCTTCGACGGTGACGAGATCGCCGACCTGCTCGATGCCCAACGACTTCAAGTGCGCGACCATCTGCTCGACGAGGAACTCCGGCGCCGACGCCCCCGACGTCACCCCGACCGTGGAAGCGCCTTCGAGCCACGACGGATCCACGCCGGACGCGTCATCGACGAGATAGGCTCGCGCCCCGGCGAGCTGCGCCTCTTCGACGAGACGGTTCGAGTTGGAGGAGTTCTTCGAGCCGATCACGAGGATGACCGGCGCCTGACGCGCGAGCGCGCGAACGGCAAGCTGCCGGTTCTGCGTCGCGTAGCAGATGTCGTCCCTGGCCGGTCCGACGATGTTCGGGAAGCGCCGCCTCAGGGTCTCGACGATCGGGCGCGTGTCCTCCATCGAGAGTGTCGTCTGCGTGATGTAGGCGACCCGGCCGGGGTCCTCGACTCCGACCGTCTCCGCCTCCGCGGCGGAAGAGACGAGCGCGATCCGCGACTGCGCTTCCCCCAACGTGCCCTCGACCTCGTCGTGGTTCGGATGGCCGATCAGGAGGATGCGGTAGCCGAGCCGCGCGAACCGGATCGCCTCGAGGTGGACCTTGGTCACGAGCGGACAGGTTGCGTCGATGACCTTGAGGCCCCGACGCGCGGCGTCCTCGCGTACCCGCGGAGCGATCCCGTGAGCGGAGAAGACGACCGTCGCGCCGTCGGGCACCTCGTCGAGCTCTTCGACGAAGCGTACCCCGCGCTTCTCGAAGCCCCGCACGACATGGAGGTTGTGAACGATCTCGCGTCGGACGTACAGCGGCGGCTCGACATATTCGAGCGCGAGGTTGACGACGTCGATCGCGCGAACGACACCCGCGCAGAAACCGCGAGGCGCGGCGAGCACGATTCGCTCGGGGAGCGCGGAACGGGTCGAGTCGGTCATGACGCGGGCGATGCGACGGCGGCGATGCCGGCCGGCGCGGCGGGACCGGTCTCCCGGCGCGCGAAGTCTCGTCCCGGCGCGAGGTAACCGAGCAGCTCGCGCTCGCACCGCTCGCGGTATTCGGGAAACGAGCCCTCGGGATCGGCTTCCACGAGCCACTGCATCATGAGACCGTCGAAGATCGCGCGGACTGTCGCGGTGGTCGCGTGGCGGTCCCGAGCAACGAAAAGGCCGCGGCGGATCCCGTCCTCCACGATGGCGCCGTCGATCTCGCGGCACCCCTCATAGAAGCGAGCCGTCACCTCCCGGAACGTCTCTCGCCGCGCCGCGAGGCCGCAGAAATCCACGAAAGCGCGAAAGAACGCCCGATTCTTCGAAGGAGAAGGGAACGTGATCGCGACGAGCGCGCGGACTTTCTCGACCGGGTCGTCCACGGACGAGACCGCCTCGCGCATCCGGGCCTGGATCGACTCGACGAGCCAGGCGAACAGCCGCCGGAACAGGTCTTCCTTGGAGGCGAAATAGTAGAGCGTCACCCCTTTCGAGACTCCGGCCCGGCGAGCGATGTCGTCCAGCGTGACGTTGGCGAAACCTTTTTCCGCGACCTCGCGGAAGGCCGCCTTGAGCAGGGCGAGCCGGCGCTCCGCCTCACGGTGCGGCACCCGCGCGTTCACGCCGGCTCTCTTCGTTCGCGCGATGAATCCACGTTCATGCGCACCGTAACTGACCGGTCGGTCAGGTGTCAAACGATTGCAACGCCGAAAGGTAAACTGGCCCCCGATGCACGTTCGCGTGCTCTACTTCGCCTCGTTCCGCGACGCCGTCGGTCGCGAAGAAGAGCGCCGGCAACTGCCCGACGGAAGCCGGGTGGCCGACCTCTGGGTGGACCTGTCGCGGAGCTTTCCGCACTTCGCCCGGTTCCTCGCGATGCCTCCCGCGGCGGTGAATCGCGAGTATGCCGGGGCGGACGCGGCGCTTCGCGAAGGCGACGAAGTCGCGTTCCTGCCCCCCGTCGCCGGCGGCTGATGTTCCTGACCTCCGACCCGATCGATCTCACCGCGTTTCTCGGCGATGCGCGGCCTTCGGACGGCGCAGTTTGCGTCTTCGTCGGCGTCGTTCGAAACGAGAGCGAAGGGCGCGAGAGCGTCGCGATGGAGTACCAGGCGTATGGAGCGATGGCCGAGTCGGAGATGGCCCGGATCGCGAAGGCGCTCGGGGAGAAGTGGCCGCAGGCGCGCGTCCGGATCCGGCACCGGGTCGGGCGACTCGAGATCGGCGAGGCGTCGGTCGCGATCGTCGCGACCGCGCCGCACCGCGACGAGGCTTTCGCCGCCTGCCGCGCGGCGATCGACCGCATCAAGAAGACGGTCCCGATCTGGAAGAAGGAGATCCGCGCGGACGGAACGTCGGAGTGGGTCGATCCGACGGCGCGGGATGCGGGACACGGAGCTCGGAACAAGTGAAGGTTCGGACACGTTGTTCGTGTCTCCGGTCCCGTGCCCGGTCGAGCCGCTCTGATACGATTTTCGAGGCAGCACAGATTCAGGAGGACCCTCATGAGCACCCCCGTTCAAACGCGCGACTGGACGAGTCCCGGAGTCGATCAGGAGATCGTCCATTACCGCGCCGATGGCGGCATCGCGATCATCGAGATCGACGACCCGCCGGCCAACACCTACACGTACGCGATGATGCGGCAGCTCGACGACGCATTCTTGAAGGCGCGCTTCGACGACGACGTCCACGTGATCGTTCTGCGCGGCAAGGGCGACCGTTTCTTCTCGGCGGGGGCGAACATCGGGATGCTGAACGCCGTGACCCCGGGCTTCAAGTACTTCTTCTGCCTGCACGCGAACGAGACACTCCTCCGGCTCGAGCACACTCCGAAGCTCGTGATCGCTGCGTTGAACGGCCACACCGTCGGGGGTGGCCTCGAGATCGCGATGGCGGCGGACATCCGGATCGCGCGGAAGGACGCGGGCAAGATCGGCCTGCCGGAGGTGACGCTCGGCGTGCTCCCCGGCACCGGCGGCACGACGCGGCTCGGAAAGCTGATCGGCAAGTCGAAGGCGATCGAGCTCATGATCACCGGCAACACGTTCTCCTTCGAGGAGGCACACGAGCTCGGCCTCGTCAACCAGGTCATCGACGCGACTCCCGAAGAGTGGTGGGAGCAGGTGATGGACTACGCCCGCCAGTTCGTTCCGCCGAACAAGGCCGCGCGCGCGGTGGGGCGTATCAAGCGCTCCGTGCAGACGGGCTGGGACCTGCCGGTCGAGTCGGCGCTCGCGGTCGAGCGCGAGCTCCAGCAGCTCCTCTTCCAGAGCGAAGACGCGAAAGAAGGCATCGCTGCGAATCAGGAAAAGCGGGTCCCGAAGTTCAAGGGCAGATAGCGAGCGCCTCTCGTCTCTCTCCCAGCGGGAGAGGGCCGGGGTGAGGGCGTTGCCTCAGCCGCGCACGTGATGGCCACCGCAACTGCACCGAGTTTGAACCTCAAGACCGACCTCTTCATCGGGGGCGAGTTCGTCCCGTCGGCCTCGGGCAAGCGATTCGCCACGAGCAACCCGGCGACCGGCGAGCTCCTCGCGGAAGTCGCCGAGGCGGGGCGCGAGGACCTCGACCGCGCGGTGAAGGCCGCGCGCGCCGCATTCGAGACCGGACCCTGGGCGTCGATGAAGCCGCGCGAGCGCGGGCGGATCCTGATCAAAGCCGCGGAGGTGCTGCTCTCGCGCGCGGAAGAGTTCGGGCGCGTCGAGACGCTGGACAACGGAAAGCCGATCTTCGAGTCCGCGAAGATCGATATGCCGGTCGCGGCGGAGGCGCTCTCGTACTTCGGCGAGTACGCCGACAAGCTCTACGGGGACACGTTCCCCGCGCGCACGGATGCCTTTCTTCTGACGCTGCGCGAGCCGGTCGGGGTCGTCGGGGCGATCACGCCGTGGAATTTCCCGCTCTTACAGGCCATGTGGAAAGTCGCGCCGGCGCTCGCGCTCGGCAACACGATCGTGCTGAAGCCGGCTTCGCTCACGCCGTTGACTGCGCTTCTCTTCGCGGATCTCCTCCGCGAGGCGGGCCTGCCGCCGGGCGCGTTCAACGTCGTGCCGGGTCCCGGCACGTCGATCGGCGCGGCGATGGCGGAGCACCCGGGCATCGACAAGATCTCGTTCACCGGCGAGACCGAGACGGGCAAGACGATCCTGCGCGCCGCCGCGGGCACCGTGAAGCGCGTCTCGATGGAGCTCGGCGGGAAGTCCCCGAACGTCGTCTTCGCGGACGCCGATCTCGAAGCCGCCGCGAAGGGCGCGATCAACGCGATCTTCTATGGGAAAGGCGAGCTCTGCTCCGCGGGATCGCGGTTGCTGGTCGAGGAAGCGGCCCACGACGAGCTCCTCGAGAGAGTGGTCGACCGGGCGAAGAAGATGGCCCCCGCGGATCCCCTTCACCCCAAGACGCGGCTGGGGTCCCTCGTCTCGGAGAAGCAGCGCGAGAACGTCGAGCGGTACGTCGAGAGCGGAAGGAGCGAGGGAGCAAAGCTCGTCGCCGGCGGGAACCGCGCTTCGGTCGGTGGCAAGGGCGCGTTCTTCGAGGCGACGGTCTTCGACGCGGTCCGGCCCGAGATGCGGATCGCGCGGGAAGAGATCTTCGGACCCGTGCTGGCGACCCTGACGTTCCGAGACGAGGCGGAGGCGATCGCGATCGGCAACTCGACGATCTACGGACTCGCCGCGGCCGTGTGGACCACGGACGTCAAGAAGGCGTTCCGAACGGCAAAAGCGTTGAAGGCCGGGACCGTGTGGGTGAACACGTACAACTACTACGACCCGGGGCTCCCCTTCGGCGGCTACAAGGAATCCGGCTTCGGCCGCGAGCGCGGCCACTACGCTCTCGAGGAGTACACCCAGGTGAAGTCCGTCTGGGTCGACCTAACTTAGCCCGAACCGTATCTTCTTCTTCCGACAATAGTTTCTTGAGGGTAAAGATATACACGCTTGCCAATATAGCTTGCACGCTATACGATGCGCATATGCCTATCGCGAGAAGCGGAGACAGCCAGCATGGCGATGGACGCCTCTACGGCGATACCCGTGACCCGATTCTTGGTCGAGGAGAACTGGGAGCTGGAAAGGATTACGACTTCTCGAGAGAACCCTTTGCTCGCGCACAGCGATACTGGGGACTTAGGGAGTACTTGTGCCCACCGCAGTAGCAAGCACACTTTCGCCAATCTCTGTTCGAGGTCAACTCGAACCGCCGGGCACCCCTCGCGATGTCGTGGTCACGCAACGCGACGCCAGCGATGAGCAGCTCAAGAAATCGATTCAGGAGTCGATTCGACAGCAATATCTGCTTGCCGCCGAGCAGGGCAAGATTTCCAAGATCCGGGCCTACAGAGTTTTTCGCAGGATGGATCAGGTCGACCTCGCTGCGAGAGCCGGGATGACTCAACCCGAGATCTCGCGTGCCGAGCGGCTCGGGCAGGTTCCTCGCATGAAGGGAGAAACTCTCAGGCGAATCGCGCGTGCCTTACAAGTCCGAATCGATGATCTCTTCTGATATGGAGACAACGTCCGAAATCCCGCCGATCGCGTTCGAGGCTCTCGTCATCTGCGACGACGTGCGGTTCGAGAACAACGGCAAGCTGCTCCTGATCGGCGTCTACTCCGACATCGTCCAGGTGGTGAAGCTTCCGCTCCAGATGCGCTCGATCGGCCTGGCGATCAAGGCAAAGGTCCTCGCGACCGGGCGGTTTCCGTTCTCGGTCTCCGTCGCCGACCCGCAGGGCAACAAGCTTCTCGACGCCAGCGGAGAGCTCAACTACGAGGGAGAGCCGGGGCGGACGATCTGGTTTCCGGTCGTGATGGGACCGGCGCTGCTCACGATCGAAGGCTCGTATGACGTGAGTATCAGCCTCGGGGATGGCCCTCTCGTGCACGAGAGCTTTCTCGTGCGGAAGACCGCGGTGCCCGAAGTCCGCGTGACGGAGAAGAAGCCGAACTGACTTCTTCTCCCTCTCCCTGCGAGAGAGCCGGGGCGGGGGGCTGACTTCGCCCAACTTCCTCTAAGCCGACGAGGCTTTCAGCACGATGTCGAAGGTTCCGGCGACTCCTTTGCCGGCGCGCGTGAGCTCGACGATCCGGTGAGGGTCGTCCGAGTTGCACGCCGGGCCGCACACATCATGCCCGAGCCGCGGATCGCCCTTGAAGTAGAGCTGCGTCGTCAGCGGCGGGTGGCCCGGCGCGGAGATCGTGAAGTGGATATGTGCCGGACGCCCGCCGTAGCCGGCCGGCTTGATGGTCTCGAACTCGTACTCTCCCCGATCGTTCGTCAGGAACTGGCCGCGCAGCCGGTAGTTCTCGTCCTTCCAGTGGTACTCCCCCCGCGCGTCGGCCTGCCAGACGTCGAGGAGGGTGCGAGGCAGCCGGACGCGGCAGTCGGGGCCGAAGATCGTCCCGCGGATCGTCAGACGCTCCCCCGGCTCCTTCGGCCCCGCCAGGATCGACCGGCGCGGCGCTCCGGCGAGATACATCGGCCCCTGGAAATCGGATTCGGTCGCCGCGCACGCGTCTTCGGCACGGGTCTCGCGCGCGGCGAGCGCGATCGCAGCCGGTAGAGCCAGCGCGCGGCTCAGCATCGAACGGCGGCTCAAGCTCCCGTTTGCCATGGTTGCCTCCTCTCTTTATCGTAGCTGTCCAGGACGGAGCACCGATGTTCGATACGAAGATCCTGGCGGAAAGATCGATCCTCGTCACCGGCGGCGGCTCCGGACTGGGCCTCGCGATGGCGAAGAAGTTCGCGGCCCACGGCGCGCAGGTCATGATCGCCGGGCGAACGCTCGAGCGGCTCGAGAGAGCGGCCCGCGAGATCCGTGAGGCGGCGCGTGCCGGCGGCGACGTGGACCTCCACCCGGCGGACGTCCGGGAACCCGATCAGGTCGAGACCCTCGTCGCGCACGCGGTCTCCCGGTTCGGCAAGGTGGACTCTCTCGTCAACAACGCGGCCGGCAACTTCCTGATCACCTCCGAGGACCTGACGCCGAACGGCTTCGACGCAGTCGTCCGGACGGTGCTCCACGGCTCGGTCTACTGCACGCTCGCCGTCGGCCGGCATCTCCTCGATCGAAAGGCCTCCGGCTCGATCGTGTCGGTCGTGACGACCTACGCCTGGACGGGCACTGGCTTCGCGCTCCCCTCGGCCTGCGCGAAAGCGGGCGTCCTCGCGATGACCCGTTCGCTCGCGGTCGAGTGGGGCGAGAAAGGGATCCGCCTGAACGCGGTCGCGCCCGGACCGATCCCGACCGAAGGCGCCTGGTCCCGGCTCGTCGCGTTCCCGGAAGCGGAGAAGAACACGCTCGCGCGCATCCCGCTCGGCCGCTTCGGCACGCCCGAGGAGCTCGCGAATCTCGTGACGTTTCTCTTGAGCGACCTCTGCCCGTACCAGACCGGCGACTGCGTCACGATCGACGGCGGCGAGTGGCTCGCCGGCGCCGGAGAGTTCTCCGACTACCGCAAGATCCCGCGGGAGGTCTTCAAGCAGGCTCTCGAGCGAATGCGGCCGAAGAAGAAATAGCGACGACGGCCGCGACGCTCTCGACCCGCGGTAGTCAGACGCCAGGAAAGGCGGGACGTGCCGTGGCCGGGAGCTCGATCGGGACGAAAAGGTCCTCGGGGTAGAGATAGTCCTCGCCCGATTCGTCTACCACCCGAACAAGACCGTGGCTTCGCGCATCCGTGTCGGGCAGCACGCGGTAGATTTTTCGCGCCTCGAGAGATGCGGGATACCCGCCGTCTTTCACGCACAACGCGAAGTCGGTGAACTCGATCGTATTCAATTCCGATGCCTCTTGATCTTCATTTCTCGCTTCCCGATTCCATGAGCTTCGTACCAATGCAATTCCGCCTCAACAATCGTGCCGTCCGGGAGCCGCACGCTCGCAATCCCCTTTCGTTTTCTCCAGTCACCGAAGCCGTAACTTCGAATCAGCCGCGGGCGTTCCCGGATTCTGTGCCCCGCCGCGATCGTCTCGACGTGGTTGATCCTGCCGAGGATCTCGAATTCCACCAGATCCAGGTTGTCGCGAGGTCCGGCGTCGGCGGTAGATCACCCGAACGCCTCGGCGATGAGTTCCTCGATCTCCCGCTTGTGCACGGCGGCGCTGCCGGTTGCCGGCGAAGCGGACGGCGCACGGCCGGCGTACCAGAGGGACACTCCGCCGGGCAGAAACTCCGGCCGGCGCGGCCGGATGAAGGTCCACGCCCCCATGTTCTGCGCCTCTTCCTGGACCCAGACCACCTCGCGCGCCCTCCTGTAGCCGGCGATCGCGTCGCGCAAAGCGTCGGCCGGAAACGGATAGAGCTGCTCGACGCGCACGATCGCAGCGCGAACGTCTTTTCCCTGCTCGCGCGCGCTGCGCAGGTCGTAATGGATCTTCCCGCTGCACAAGAGCACACGGGACACCGCGGCGCGGTCGGAGACCTCCGGATCGTCGAGCACCGTTCGGAACGATCCCCGGGTCAGCTCGTCGAGCGGCGAGAACGACGCCGGGAAGCGCAGCAGGCTCTTCGGCGTGAAGAGGACGAGCGGCTTGGCGCGCGGCTGCCGCATTTGCCGACGCAGGAGATGGAAGTACTGGGCCGGGGTCGTGACGTTGCAGACCTGGAGATTGTCCTCGGCGCACAGCTGGAGATAGCGCTCGATGCGCGCGCTCGAATGCTCCGGGCCCTGTCCCTCGTAGCCGTGTGGCAGCAGCAACCCGAGCCGGGTTTCCTGCTGCCACTTGTCCTCCGCGGTCGTCACGAACTGGTCCACGATGACCTGCGCGCCGTTGGCGAAGTCGCCGTACTGTGCTTCCCAGAGGACGAGCGTCTCCGGAGCCTCGACGCTGTAGCCGTACTCGAAGCCGAGCACGCTCTCCTCGGAGAGCGGGCTGTCGTAGACCGCGAGCGGCGCCTGCGCGGGGTCGAGATCGGAGAGCGGCGTCCAGGTGTCGCCCGTAGAGGTGTCGTGGAAGACGATGTGCCGCTGGGAAAACGTCCCGCGGCTGGTGTCCTGTCCGGTCAGCCGGACCGGCGTGCGTTCGAGGAGCAGCGAACCGAACGCGAGCGCCTCGGCGGTGGACCAGTCGAGAGGCTGTGCTCCTTCTGTCATTTTCGCTCGGCGCGCGAGCTGAGAAACCATCTTCGGATTGATGTGGAACCCCGGTGGCACGGTCGTGAGGACGTGGCCGATACGGGAAAGCACTTCGCGAGGGACGCCGGTCTCCACGTCGGGAATCAGAAGCGGGGAACCGGGAACCGGAGCAGGAGCCGGTTCCGGCTCTTCCTTCTGTCGGGAAGCGATCTCTTTGGCGGCCGCCAGCGCGTCCTCGTACGCCGCCTTCTGCCGCTCCTCGGACTCGGAGACCTCCGCTTCCGTGAGCACGCCCTCCTTCACCAGCTTCCGCGCATAGAGGGCGCGCACGCCCGGATGCTCCTGGATCCGGCTGTACATGAGCGGCTGGGTGAACGTCGGCTCGTCGGTTTCCTGATGTCCGTGCCGGCGGAAGCCGATCAGATCGAGCACGACGTCCTTGTGGAACTCCTGCCGGAAGTCGAGCGCGATCTGGAGCACGCGATAGGCCGCCTCCGGATCGTCTCCATTGATGTGGAGGATCGGGACCTGGTTGATCTTCGCGACGTCCGTCGAGTAGAGCGAAGAGCGGCCCGACCCGGGCGGCGTCGTGAAACCGATCTGGTTGTTCACAATCAGGTGGATCGTCCCGCCCGTCCGGAACCCTCGCAGCTGCGCGAGATTGAAGACTTCGGCAACCATGCCCTGGCCCGCGAACGCCGCGTCGCCGTGGAGAATGACGGCGAGCGCGCGCTCCCACGCCTCCGGGCCGTGCCCGCGACGGTCCTGCTTTGCGCGGACCATCCCCTCGACGACCGGATCGACCGCCTCGAGGTGCGACGGGTTCGAGGGCACGGTGATCGCGACCTTTCGTCCGTTCGCGGTCTCGTGCGTGCCCTGTGCGCCCTGGTGATATTTGACGTCGCCCTCGTCCGCGGGAAAATCGGGGTGAATAGCGCCCTCGAAGCTCGCGAAGATCCGTTCGGTCGAGTTGCCGACGACGTTCGCTAGGATGTTCAAACGGCCGCGGTGGGTGAGCCCGACCGTGACTTCCTCGATCCCGCGCTCGCCCGCGCCCTCGAGGAGCTCGTCCAGGACCGCGATCGCCGTCTCGCACCCCTCGATCGAGTAGCGGCGCTGCCCGATGTACTTGGTCCCGAGGAACCGCTCGAAGGTTTCCGCCGCGAGGAGCTTTTCGAAGATCCGGCGGCGGACTTCGCGCGGCGGCGGCTCCGGTGCCGCGCCGATTCGCTGCCGCAGCCAATCCTTCTCGGCGGGGTTCGAGATGAAGCGATACTCGATCCCCACCTTGCCGCAGTAAGCGCGGCGCATGACCGCGATGATGTCCCGCAGCGGCATGTGCTCGCCGCCCTTCAACCCGCCGGTCCAGAACTCCCGGTCGAGGTCCCAGATCGTCAGCCCGTAGGTCTCGAGATCGAGCTCCGGATGGTGCTGCACGGGAACCATCCGCAACGGGTCGACGTCCGCGATCAGGTGACCGCGGACCCGGTAGGCATTGATGAGCTCGAGAACACGCGCCTGCTTCTCGATCTCCTCGCGCCGCCCGAACGCGGGATTGCGGTCGATCGCCCAGTGGAGCGGCTTGTGCGGAATGCGGAGGTCGGAGAAAACGGACTCGTAAAAGGCGTCCTTCCCGAGGAGCAGCTCCTCGATCCGCGCGAGGAACGCGCCCGACTCGGCGCCCTGGATGATCCGGTGGTCGTACGTGGAAGAGAACGTGATGACCTTGCTGACCGCGAGCTGCGAGAGCGTCTCGGGCGCCATCGCGGAAAACTCCGCCGGATAACCGATCGCTCCGGTCGCGACGATCAAACCCTGACCGGGTAGGAGCCGCGGCACCGATGCCGTCGTGCCCAGCGTGCCGGGGTTCGTGAGCGAGACCGTCGTGCCCTCGAAGTCGGAGACCTGGAGCTTGCCGGTTCGCGCGCGGGTGACGACGTCGTCCGCCGCCGCGGCGAACCCGGCGAAGGTCATCTTCTCGACGCCCTTGAGGTTCGGCACGAGCAGCGTCCGCGAGCCGTCCGCCTTCTCGACGTCCACGGCGAGGCCGAACCGGATCTCGTCGCGCTTGACGCGCACCGGCTCGCCGCCCGACACGTCGTACGCGTCGTTCAGGCGAGGAAAGCTCTCGAGCGCGCGGACGATCGCCCACGCGACGAGCTGGGTGAAGGAGATCTTCGGCTCGTCGTTCGCGGTGCGGTAGTCGTTCAACAGCCGCCGGTTTTCGTCGAGGAGCTTGATCGGGATCTGACGCTGTGAGGTGGCGGTCGGAACCGCCAGGGACGCCTCCATGTTTTCGGCGATCCGGAGCGCGCCCCCGCGAAGCGGCGAAACCTCCTCGGCGCGCGCGGTCGTCGGGACGGGGGCGGCCGCGCTCGCCACGGGCACCGGAGGAGCGACCGCCGGGAGTGCGGCCGGCATTTCGCGGGCGGGCTCCGGCTCACTCGGAAGGGTCGGGGGACCACCCGGTCCCCCGCTCAAATCAAGTCGCTCGCGGAAGTATTGCCGCCACTCCTCATCCACCAGGTCCGGGCTCTGCCGGTAGCGGGAGAGCAGATCCGCAACGTAGCTCGCGTTGTCGCCGAATTCGGCAACGAGCTCCTCGGTGAGATCGACGGTCTTCTCGATCGACACGAACGAATTCTAGATCCCCGGCCCGTCGAAGGGCCGGGCGACTTGGTACGATCTCGCGGTCTGGAATCCCCGGAGGAGATGCCCTGAGAAGACTCGTCGTGCTCGCGCTCACTGCCGCCTTCGCCGTTGCGGTCGCCGCCCGGCTCACGGAGGCGGAATCCGTACCGGCCATCCCGCCGGAGGTCCGCAAGAATGCGGAATCGCTCCGCGAGAAGGCCTTCGCCGGAACGCGCGCGGTCGAGTGGGCCCGGGGTCTCACCGATCAGGCCGGAGCACGCCTGCCCGCCTCACCTGGCGACCGTGCATCGATCGAATGGGGGCTTGCGACCCTGAAGGCCCTGGGCTTCGCCAACGTCCGCGCCGAGAAGGTCAGAACGAACACGTGGCAGAGAGGCGTCGAGACGGGCGAGGTCACCGCCCCGTATCCGCAGAAGCTCTTCCTGACGGCGCTCGGCGGCAGCGTCGGAACGCCGGACTCCGGCCTCGAAGCGGAGGTGCTCGAGGTCGGCTCGCTCGACGAGCTCGACACCAAGAAGGAAGCCGAGGTGCGCGGGAAGATCGTTTTCTTCAACAAGCGGATGCGGCGCACACCGGACGGTACCGGCTACGGCGAGGCGGTGCGCGTCCGCGGTGCCGGCGCGTCGCGGGGGGCAAAGCTCGGCGCCGTCGGAGTCCTGATCCGCTCGATCGGAACCGATTCGAACCGCACGCCCCACACGGGCGCGCTGCGCTACGAGCAGGGCGTCGCGAAGATCCCCGCGGCCGCGCTCTCCAACCCGGACGCGGATCTGCTCGAGCGGCTGGGCCGCGAAGGCGAGCCCGTGCGGGTGCGCTTCACGCTCGGCTGCCGCGACACGGGTGAGGGGGAGACCGCAAACGTGATCGGCGAGATCCCGGGGCGGGGGAAGCCGGACGAGATCGTCCTCCTCGCCTGTCACCGGGATGCCTGGGATCTCGGCCCGGGCGCGCTCGACGATGCGGCCGGTTGCGGCATCGTCATCGAGGCCGCGCGGCTGATCGCGGGGCTCGCGAAGCGGCCGGTCCGGACGATTCGCGTCGTTCTCTTCGCGAACGAGGAGAACGGTCTCGCCGGCGCGCGGGCGTACGCGGCGGATCACGCGGCGGAGCTTCCCCGTCACGTCGCGGCGCTCGAGGCGGACGCCGGAAGCGGACGTCCGACCGGCTTCTCGTGGAACGCCGGCCCTTCCGCCGAGCCGCTCGTCAAGGAAATTTCGGCGCTGCTCGAGCCTCTCGGCGCGACGGGGCTCAAGAAAGACAGAGCGGGAGGGGCGGACATCTCGCGGCTCGTCCCCGCCGGCGTGCCGCAGTTCTCCGTGGGTCAGGACGCGTCGCGATACTTCGACTGGCACCACACGGCGAACGACACCTTTGACAAGATCGAGCCCGAGTCGCTCGACCGCGTGACCGCGGCAGTTGCCGTTTTCGCGTACGTCGCGACTTCGGTGCCGGAGCCATTCGAGAAAATCCCCCAGGACCAGCGCGTTCTGCCGCGATTCTGAAGGCGGCCTTCCCGCTTCGGTGCCTCCAACCCAGAGCGCGAGCCCGAGCACCGCCCACCAGAGGAAGACCGGAACACGCGGTCGCGCGTCGTCATGCGACGAGATCGGCCCGGCGGAGTCTAGGAATTGTCCGAGTAATCTTTTGGCGGGGGGCCTTGCGGTCCCCCGAACCCCCTAGCCTTTCCGAGAAGCGACGCGCTCCCGCGCTGCCTGGACTTCCGGATGCTGGAACCCCAGAAGTTCGGCGATACGCCGCGCGAGCTGTCCCTCGACCGCCGTCAGCACGCCATCCGAGTAAACGACGCCCCAGATGGCTTCGATCAGCCGCAGACGCTGGTCGCGAGAGAAACCCTCCGTCACGAGCTTCGTGAACTGATAGAGATCGACGCTCTCCTTCCGCGCTTCGTCGGCGAGGCGCAGGACTTCCCGCACGTCCTCGTCGGCGACCCCCAGGTCCTCCCGCGCGTGGCGCGCGATCCTCTCCCGCTCTTCCGCGCCGAACGCCGAATCCGCGTATCCGATCTCGAGCAGCAGGGCGCAGGCGGCGACCGCAATCGGATCCGGACCGAGTGTCGATTCCTCGGAAGCGGCTCTCGAGAAGAGGGAGCGGATGGCGTCGCGAAGCATTGGCTGAGTCTAGCCCCACACGGGCGAAGTCACGGAATGCCCCTCAGGGGCGAAGTCAAGGAATGCCGAGTTTGCGGCAAACCGCGAAACTTTTCGTCCGTCAAATGCGTAGAGGAGGGGTGGAAGAAATGATCATGACGAGGCGCGAACTCGAAACTCTGCTCTTGACCCTCGAGTCCACACCCGCCCTCCTCGCACGCGTCGCAGCGGAGCTTCCCGAGGACACAGTGCGACAGCGCGGCACGACCGGAGGCTTCTCACTGGTTGAGCACGTCTGGCACCTCGCCGATCTCGAGCGCGAAGGCTACGGCGTGCGCATCCGCCGCCTGCTGACGGAGGACGAGCCCCATCTTTCGAACTTCGACGGCGATCGGGTCGCCCGCGAGCGCCTCTACCAGCGGCGGGACCTCGCTGAAGGTCTCCTCGCGTTCACGACTGCCCGCACCCGTAACCTTCACACGTTCCGCGAAGCCTCGGCCGACGACTGGAAACGGAGCGGCGAGCAGGAGGGCGTCGGGCGGATCGAGCTCTCGGACGTTCCCCGGATGATGGCCGAGCACGATCGCGCGCACGAGAAGGAGATCGCGGACCTCGTACGGGAGCTCCGCGACGGGGTCCTCTCGCCCGAGGACGGGGTCCTTCCGCGTAACACTTCTCCCGTTTCTGCCGTCGCCTGACGCGCGAGCCCGCTAGAAATGTGTCCGGGTAATCTCTTTGCGGGGGACCTTGCGGTCCCCCACGCCCCCTAGGCCTCGGGCCGGACGAGCTTCGAGGCGCGGCGTCTCTTCAGCCACTCGCGCAGAGCCGCGATGATCCCGGGAAGAATCGAGAGGAAGATCACGACCACGATGACGATTTCGATGTGATCGCGCACGCCCGGGATCCGGCCGAGGAAATAGCCGATCCCGGTCATCGAGACGACCCAGAAGACTCCGCCGAAGACGTTGAAGGAGACGAAACGGCGGTAGTTCATCTGCCCCATCCCCGCGACGATCG
This sequence comes from Thermoanaerobaculia bacterium, assembly GCA_036397915.1. Lineage (GTDB taxonomy): Bacteria > Acidobacteriota > Thermoanaerobaculia > UBA5066 > Gp7-AA6 > Gp7-AA6. The sequence goes on from DASWIB010000313.1 coordinate 26,420, forward strand.
GGGCGAAGGTCCGGATGATCGGCATGAACCGCGCGATGATGATCGTCTTGCCGCCGTGCTTCTCGTAGAAGTCGTGCGCACGTCGCAGGTGCGCGGGATTGAACAGGAGCGACTTCGGCCGGGTGAAGAGCGCCGCGCCGACCCGGCGGCCGAACCAGTACCCGACGGTGTCGCCCACGACGGCAGCAACCGAGAGCAGACCGATGAGGTGCCAGACGTTGAGCTTGCCCGCGGCGGCGAACACGCCGGCGGTCACGAGCAGCGAGTCGCCGGGGAGAAAAAATCCGATCATGAGCCCGGTCTCCGCGAAGACGATCGCGGTCATCGCGGTCAAGCCGCCGACGCGGACGAGGGTCTCGACGTCGGTCAGCTTGTGGAACGTTTCGCGAACCCAGTCCACGGGCGCGGCGGATCGTAGCAGAGGGGTAGGATCGCGGCGTGGCGGAATACGACGAGGGGCACGCGACGTCGGGGATCGACGCCGAGCTCCCGCCGATCGAGACGTGGCCGAATCAGTATCGCGATTACGAGATCGTCGTCGAGATCCCCGAGTACAACGCGATCTGCCCGAAGACCGGTCTACCCGATTTCGGGCACCTGACGATCCGGTACGTGCCCGACGAGCTCTGCATCGAGCTCAAGTCGCTGAAGCTCTACATCGTCGCGTACCGCAACGTGGGCATCTTCTACGAAAACGCGATCAACCGGATCCTGCGCGACTGCGTCGCGGCATGCCGGCCGAAGCGCATGACGGTGACGGGAAAGTTTTCGTCGAGGGGCGGGATTTCTTCGTCAGTCGAAGCAAAGTACCCGCCCGATTGACCGAGTCGCGACAGCACGTCGTTCGAGCCATGGGATGCTGCCCCACGGCCAGTTACTCTCTTCCGGCCGGCGTCGAGCCGGCCGCGACACGCAACCGACGGCGGCTTGCTCTCTACAGGCTGCCGAGGCGGCCGCTGGAAAGAGCCCCGCGGAACTCCGCCAGGAGCGCTTCCCGGAGTCGCGTCGCGACCGGGCCCGGGCGCCCGTCGCCGATCCGTCGCCCTTCGATCTCCACCAGCGGGTACGTCCACAGGGTCGTCGACGCGAGGAAGACCTCGTCGGCATCGAAAAGCTCTTCGACCGCGATCGGCCGCTCCTCGACCGAGTAGCCCAGACCGCCCGCCGCCTCGAGCGTCGCTCCCCGAGTGACGCCCGGAAGGATTCGAGGGCCCTTCGGCGCGGTGCGGAGCGCCCCTCGGACGAAAGCGAAGAGATTCGCCTTGGTTCCCTCCCACGCGATCCCGTCGCGCACGAGAATCGCCTCGACCGCGTTCGCCTCCCGCGCTTTCTGAGAGGCGAGGACGTTCGGGAGCAGCATGACGCTCTTGACGTCGCATCGCCCCCACCGTTCGTCGGCGACGAAGATTGCGCGGCCCCCTTCCGGAGGAGGCGGCGGATCGGTCAGGCGCGCGAACGCGAACACCGTCGGCGGAGTGTTCTCGGGCGGAAACGAGTGATACCGAGGCGCGGCGCCGCGTGAGACCTGCGCGTAGACGAGTGCGTCCTCCTTGTCGAGGGCGTTCTCGGCGAGGAGGCGCGAGGCGGCGGCCGGGAAGAAGTCCGGCGTCGCCGGAATCCGGATCTCGGTCAGCCCGTCGCGCATGCGCCCCATGTGCTCGACCAGACGATAGGGGCGGCCGGCGGCGTACCGTACGACCTCGTAGATCGCGTCGGCAAATAGGAAGCCGCGGTCTTCCGGCGAGATTCTGGCCTCCTCTCGCGGAAGGAAGCGGCCGTTGAGATAGACGATCATCGTTCGGGGATTGTATTCGGAGGCAGAGAGCCGGGGGTGTGGGGGACCGCAAGGTCCCCCACCGACCAATACTCAACAATCTTGTCGGTGTGGGGGACAAGGTCCCCCGCCGACGAATACTCGGACACTTCTCTTAGCCCTTTTCGATCTCGCGACTTCGCGTCCCGCGCCGGAATTCCTCGACGACCCGGGCGAGATCTTCGTTTCCCGTAAGGAGTCGATACGCATCCTCCGCGCGCGGGAGCGCTTCGGCGAGCGCCCGGCGCCGCTCGGCGCGCAGCAGATCGCGGGCTCCGGCGAGCGCTGCGGCGCTCGTGGAGAGAAGTCGGTCGGCGAAACGTGCCGTCTCCTTCTCGAGCTCCGCGGCCGGGACCGCGCGCGTGGCGAATCCGGCGAGCGCGGCCTCGCGACCTGAAACGGTTCGCCCGGTCAGGATCCAGTCCGCCGCGCGGACGCCGCCGATTTTGACCGGCAGGAGCGCCGCGGCCCCCGGAGGGAAGCACGCGAGCCGGATCTCGGGAAAACCGATCCGGGCATCTTCCGTGACGATTACGAGGTCGCACGCCAACGCGAGCTCCGCTCCGCCCCCGAGGCACGCCCCGGCGACGGCCGCGATCGTCACGGCCGGCGTCTTCACGAGCGCGTTCAACGCCGCGCGCATCCCGGCGAGCATCGCCTCGATCGCCGCGGCTTCTGGAACGTGCTCGGCGATCTCGACTCCGGCCGAGAACGCGCGGGGCAGTCCCGTCAGGACGAGGACCCGTTCGCCGGCCGCCTGGAGCACGAGCCGCGCGATCTCTTCGAGCGCCGCCACGTCGAGGACGTTGACGGGCGGGACGTCGATCGTGAGGTCGGCGCGCCCCGAGGCGGTCGTGAGGCGAAGGGGCACGCCTCTTCTTACCTCAGGAACTGGTGTTTCGGGGAGGGGTCGGCCGGGGCGCCGCGGTTCCCGAGGGCTTCGTCGGGGTCGCCGAAGGCTTCGACGTTTTCTCCTTCTCGCGATGGTACACCGCGACCGCGTTCTTCAAGTGCGCTTCGGAGAGAGGAACGTTCGGGATTCGATTGTCCGGGTCGCGAAGCCGGGCTTCGAGGTACTCCTCGCGCGTGCCCGAGCGCACGAGCCTCTGCACGATCTCGTCGAGCGCGCGCAGATAGGCGGCCGTGTCCGCGATGCCCGTGGTCGGCCCGATCGTCCCGTGGCCAGGAACCATCTTCTCGATCGGGACCGCGGCCAGGCGAGGAAGCGTCTTCGCCCACGCGCCCGGATCGGCGTCGGAAAGGTGGAGGTCGGGGAGCCGTCCGTTCACCGCGAGGTCGCCGGCGAAGAGGACCTTCTCCGCCGGGAGGAGGACGACCAGGTCCGCGTTGGTATGAGCGGGTCCGAGCCACTGGACGTCGGCGCGCCGCCGTCCGCCGAAAAGGATCAGCCTCTCGGAAACCGTCATCAGGGTCGGCGCGACGCGTTTGCCGGCCAGAGGGTCCGCGGGATCGTTGGACGCCGGGGTGATGAAGTTCAGGATCTGGGCCGCCGCGTTCTCCTGGCAGATCACCTGCGCGCCGGCGGCGACGAAGACGCGCGCGCCGCCCGTGTGATCCGCGTGCGGATGGGTCAGCACGAGGTACCGGACGGGCTTTCCGCCGGTCGTGTCGGCGATCTGCTTCAGGACGTCCTTCGCCGTTGCGGCATCGCCGCCGGAGTCCACGGCGACGACACTATCGCCATAGAGGAACCAGCCGACGTTCGACCCGCTTGCCGGCTGCGCCGCCCACACTCCGTCGGCGAGCTTCTGAACCGCGATTTGAGATTGCGCGAAAACGGGCAGCGCCGGGAGGCCGAGAGTGGCGGCGAGGAAGAGGATTCCGAGGCGAGATTTCATCGAATGCTCCTTCGGTCGTGTCTTGGGCTCCGAAGGGTGGAGAACCTCATCCGGCTGCCGCGGAATTTCCGCTTCTCTTGCGGACTTCCTCGACGAATTCGCGAAACAGCCGCTTCGAGGCCGCGTCGTCGTGCAGATTCTCCGGGTGCCACTGCACGGCGACCAACCAGCGGCCGTCCCGCGCCTCGAGGGCTTCGATCACTCCGTCCGGCGCGGTCGCGGTGACGACGAAGTCCTCGGCCGGCCGGTCGACCGCCTGGTGGTGCCGGCTGTTGACGTCGATCTCCGCCGAGCCGGCGATCTCGGCCAGTCTCGTTCCCGCGCGCAGGATCACCGGATGATCGCGCCGGTTCGGCCTCTTCGGATGACGATGCTCGATGGGAGATGGGCTCTCGACCGGGAGGTGCTGAATCAACGTCCCGCCGCGCGCGACGTTCACGACCTGGAGCCCGCGGCAGATCCCGAGAACGGGCACGCCCTCCTCCCAGGCTTCCTCGAAGACGGGAAAGTCGATGGCGTCGCGCCCTGCATCGACTTTCACCTTGCCCTGCGGAAGCACGTCTCGGCCGTAGAGCGCCGGGTCGACGTCGTCTCCGCCGGCGATCACGACGCCGTCGAACTCTCCTTCGATCCGGTCGCCCGGTCGCAGCACGACGATCTCCTCGCGCCGCGCTCCGGCGTCGAGGAGCGCACGAAGATAGTCGTTGTCCTCCGGGAGATCCTCGTCGAGAGTCAGCCCGATGCGCACGTGTTGATTGTAGAGAAGGTGTCCGGTGAGCGTCTTCGAGACCGGACGGGTGTCGGACGTACACCGGACACCTGCCATGCCTCCGACACTCTTCCCCGGATACCTAATCCCTCTCGCAGAGAACCGCCATCCCCATCCCGCCGGAGACGCACAGCGTCGCGACTCCGCGCTTTGCGCTGCGCTTCTTCATCTCGTGCAGCAGGGTCGTCGTGATCCGCGCCCCGGTCGCGCCGATCGGGTGGCCGAGCGCGATGGCGCCGCCGTTGACGTTCACGCGCGACATGTCGAGCGGCAGCTCGCGCGCGCACGCGATGACCTGGGCGGCGAACGCCTCATTCAGCTCGATCAGATCGACGTCGGGGAGCGTCAGCTTCTGCTTCGCGAGCAGCGCACGCAGCGCCGGTACCGGCCCGATCCCCATCCGCTCCGGCTCGACGCCGGCCGAGATCCAGGCAACCACGCGCGCGAGCGGCTCGACGCCGGCGCCCCTCGCCTCCCCTTCCGACGCCAGCACGAGCGCCGCCGCGGCATCCGTGATGCCGGAGGAATTCCCCGCGTGCACGGTGCCGGATTCCGGATCGAAAACCGGCGGGAGCTTCGCGAGCGCCTCGGCCGTCGTGTCCCGCCGCGGGTGCTCATCCTTCTCGACAACGCTTTCGCCCTTCCTCCCGGTCACGGTCACCGGCGCGATCTCGTCGGCGAAACGTCCGGAGGAGATCGCTTCCGCCGCGCGCCGCTGCGATTCGGCGGCGTAGGCGTCCTGCTCCACCCGCAGGATCCCGTACTCGCGCACCAGGTTCTCCGCCGTCTCGCCCATGAGCTGTCCGCACAGCGGACAGAGAAAGCCATCGCGGTACATGGCGTCCACGATCTCGGAGTGCCCCATCCGGTATCCGAAGCGGGCGCGAGGCAAGAGATAAGGCGTCGCCGACATGCACTCGGTTCCGCCCACGAGGACCGCCTCGTTCTCCCCGGCGGCGATCGAGAGCGCGCCGAGCGTCAAAGCCTTGAGCGACGACGCGCACGCCTTGTTGACGGTGTACGCGGGGACCGAGTCCGGAATACCGGCCCGGTGTGAGACCTGGCGCGCCGTGTTCGGACCGCCACCCGCCTGACGCGCGTGCCCGAAGATCGTCTCGTCGATCGCGGCGGGAGGAAGCCCGGAGCGTCCGACCGCGGCCTTTGCGACGACTTCACCGAGATCGGCTGCCGACGTCGACGCGAACGAGCCGCCGAAGCGGCCGATGGGAGTCCGAACCGCGGAGAGAACGAACACGGGACGCACGGACCTTGCCTAACGTTCCTTCTCGAGCTCGAGATTCCCGTCGATGTACTTCAGGTTGAGCTCGGCCTCCGTCACTTGATCATCGGCAGCCGGACCGTCACTGTCGTCCCCTCGTCCAACTCGCTCGCGATCTCCACTTTCCCCTTGTGGGCCTCGACGATCCACCGCACGATCGAGAGCCCGAGACCCGAGCCACCCGTGTACGCGCGGCGGGCGCGGTCGCTTCGGAAGAAACGCTCGAACACGAACGGAAGATCCGCCTTCGGAATGCCGACTCCGGTGTCGGAGACCTCGATTCGCGCCTCGTCGGCGGTCGCCGAGAGCCGGACGCGGATCGAGCCGCCGGACGGCGTGTAGCGCAAGGAGTTCTCGATCAGGTTGTGCAGGACCTGCTGCATCCGGCCGGGATCGACGAACGCGATGACCGGCGCCCCCGGCACCTCGGCGGTGAGTTCGAGCTCGTGGTCCCCGGCGGCCGGCTGGAGCTCACGGGTCACGTCGGCGACCAGGCGCGCGAGATCCTGGTTCGAGAACGACAGGGTGACGCGGCCGCTCTCTCCACGCGCGAGAAAGAGGATGTTCTGCGAGATGCGCGCGAGGTGGCGGATCTCGAGCAGTGCGTTGCCGATCGCTTCGCGATACTCCTCCGCCGGGCGTTCCTCCTCGAGCGCCACCTCGAGAGTCCCCCGAAGGACCGTCAGCGGCGTCCGGAGCTCGTGAGAGACGTCCGCGATGAACTGCTGCTGCTCTCTCTCGGTGTCCCGGAGCGCGTCCAGCCGCGCGTTCAGCCGGTCGGCGACCTCGCGCGCCGCGAGAGACAGATCCGCCGTGGGAATGCGCCTCAAGGGGTGGGTCTCGGTTTCCAAGAGGCGAGCCCGGAGTTTCTCGAGCTCGGTCCCCGCCCGGGAGGTGTCCGAAAGGACCGCCGCCGTCTCACCGGTGTGTGCCTTGGAGATCGACCGAGGTGCGGCGAGGCGACCGCCGAGAAAGACGAGCACGGCGAGCGCCGCGAGCCCCGCCGCCAGCGGAAAGAGAGCGCCGGATGAGCGAAGGGCGAAAGAGAGGACGAGCAGAGTGACCGCCGTGCCGAGCAATGCCGCGGCTGCGAGCGACCATCCCCGCGCCGGCCACGGAGGCGGCGGCGGCATCTACGAGGGGAGATATCCGAGCACGAGTGTCACCCCGAGGTCGACAAGGAAGATCGCCACCGGCGTGCGGGCAGGAAGGCAGCTCTCACGCCCACTGCCGATTAGTAGTGAGATGCCAGGGCAACGGCACCGAGCAGGGAGCTCTGCAACAGACGACTACCGCCGGCGATCCTTTCCGCCACGAAGCCTCCAACCGCAGATGGTGCGCCATCATGGATACTATTCCAACAAGAAAAGGGGCATGAGGCTGAAACAGGGCCTACTCAGGCCGGCGATGGCCTCTGTCCGGTCGATGCGGAGATCATCGATGTGTCCGACTATCTGCCCCAGAGGATACCGTGAAGACCTGGCGGGAGTGCATCAAGAAGATATGGGAGGTCGACCCGCTCACCCATCCCCGGTGCGGCGGTGAAATGGAGATCATCGGCTCGCATAACCGAGCCCTCCGTGATACGGCACGTTCTTAAGCAATTTCAGCGTATGGCAGGCAAAGCCCACCAGAGACCAGCCTGCACCAGACGCTCTCCCTGAGATCGTCTGCGAGCCGTATGATGACAGTTGGCCCGGGTATGAAGAGCCCTACGCCCTGGTGAATTGAAAGAAGAGCTCCGGGGCCATAGAAGGCGCTTTGCGTCTGCGATCCCGGCCGCCGGAGCTTTTCGGTCCCTTGCGTGCAGTAATGGACACGCAACCACCGCAGCCCGCCTCCCGGCCTCAGAAGAGTCCCCCAATCGGTCCCCGACCCCGGAGGTGACCTGAGCGTATTGACAGGAGCCCCTTCTTCTGCTATTCGCTATCAGCGGGAGGCCATAATGAGTAAGGTAACCGCCTCTGGTGTTTACTACGATGAGTTCGGGCAATTGGTCCTGGTGACTCAGGGGCTGGGCGGGTACACACTGGTCGCAAGGAAGAAGATCCTATTCAGGCTATTTCTCGATCTCTCAGCTATTAGCTGTGCCACAGTGCTAGCTACCGTAACCTATAAACTGTTTGGGTTCAGCATCAAGAAGAGCTTCTTGATCCCTTCCGGGTCTCTTCTGATCGAAAGTGCCAGCCCAAACGGTCCAAGCGTCGGCGTCGTCTTCACGGGTGATGTCTTTCCTTTTCCTTGGCTACATTACGAGGTGGATTTCCTCGTTTATGGCAATCCCCTATCAGTGCCGCACTTTAAACTACCGGAGCTAGAATTCCGGATGCCAGGCCGCCTGCGCCTCCTCATTCATAATCTCATGGGAACAGCGCCTTGGGGCACAAAGATCGAACCGAATCTGAGTTGGCTGGTCGATATGTTCCAGTCACTAGAGCGGTTCGAGGCAATGTTACCGGTACGCGATGGTATTAAGTTTGGGTTGACGCATTCCGACGCGGGCCTTTGCTTCGCGTATGGCGACAACATCGATACTTGGCCCCAGGTATGCCCGTCGGGAAATCCGCCTCCCTGCACCTCAGCCGAGATGATTAAGCTCAATCTCAGCGAGACGGAGCAAATAAACGCCAGCGGAACATTGGAACATGTCGACGCCACCGTAAGTTGGAGGCCAAGAGATCCCACATTCCCACCGCCTGGTGGAGAAGGTATCGGCGGCAAGGCAATTAGCTATGCCTCGCCCCCTGGAAAGGGGCTCGCGCTGGTTGTTGGGGGCAACAAGAATTTAAAAGAGTTCACTGCGCCCATCATGGCCCAGG
>DASWIB010000314.1:0-19874 GCA_036397915.1 Thermoanaerobaculia bacterium
GTCAACGTGGGATTCGGCTTCGCGCTCGACACGACGCGGCTGTCCGACTCCGAGCACGATCTCGTGATCTACGTCGTCGATCGGACATTCGGCACGCCGCGCCGGACGGAGATCGGCCGCCGGAAGTTCGTCGTCAACAACAACGCGCTGACCCATCAGTGAGCCGTCGCGCTCCCTTGCGAAGGACCTGCTTAAGGCACCGGCACGCGGCTCGGCGGGTCGGCCTCGACCGCGTGCCTGGTCCTTCGCTGCGGTCGCGCTCCCGCATCGCGAAGCTCCTCCGCTCGGTTACTTCGCGGAGACTCTTCGCGATACGACCAGAAAGCTAATTTCGCCGGTAACTGTCAGCTAGCCGCGCGAAGCGCGCGCCGGGCTCTTCTTCTTCGGGAGTGCGGCGATCCGCTCGGCCTCGCCGAACTGCGTGACCGCGTTCTGGATCTGGCTGTCGCCGGTCGCCCGGACCGCCCATCCCGCTTCGAGACCGTACTTCGCGTTGACGAGTTCGATCCGGATCGCGAGATCCACGAGCTGGCGATTCTGATCCTCGTTCCACTCGCGCTTCAACTCTTCCGCGGTCGAGAACTTCGACGCTTCGGCAAAGCGGAAGAACTCCTCCCGCATGGCGGGAGTGATCGTCACGTCCCGGGAAACGTCCGGGTGCTTCACGAGCCAGTTCACGGCAAAAGTGAACGGCAGATTGCGCGCGAGCACCTGGGTCAGGAGCTTCGATTCGCGATTGTTCTTGACGAGCACGTCCGGCGTGATCCCTCCGGCCGCGTAAACGACCCGACCCGCGTCGGTGTAGAAGACCTCGCCCTCCTTCTTCTGAGGCTCGGGCTCTTCGACCACCGGCGTGTCGGAGTCGTCCGGGTTCACGTACGCGAGCAGGTCGCTGAAGTCCCTCTGGATCCAGCGTCCGGACGGCGTGTAGTACTTCGCGGTCGTGAGAGCGAGGCCGGCGCCGTAGGGGAGGGTGTAGACGCTCTGGACGAGCCCTTTGCCCCACGTACGCTGCCCGATGATCAGCCCGCGATCGTGGTCCTGAATCGCGCCGGCGACGATCTCCGAAGCGGACGCGGAGCCGCGGTTGACGAGGACGACGAGCGGCTTGTCGAAGTGAAGGCCATCTCCGGGAGCCAGGTAGTCCTGCGCGGAGGAGCTCGTCCGGCCGCGCGTGTAGACCACCTTCGAGCCGCGCTCGAGGAAGACGTCGGCGACGTCCACCGACTGCTCGAGAACGCCTCCGGGGTTGCCGCGCAGGTCGAGCAGGAGCTTCTTCATGCCCTGCTTCTCCAGGCGCTCGATCGCGGACTTCAACTCGCGGCTGGACGTGTGGGTGAAGTCGGCGAGAAAGACATAACCGACCTCGGGCGCCAGCATGAACGCGTAGCGGACGGAATAGGTCGGGATCTCCGCTCGGGTAATCGTCATGCGGAGCGGCTCGTCGAGGCCGGCTCGGCGGATGGTGATCGTCACCTGGCTGCCCTTCGGGCCTCGCAGCTTGCGCACGACCTCGTCGGTCGTGACGTCCTCCTTGATCTCTTCGGCTTCGATGTGTGTGATGACGTCGCCGGCGCGGATGCCGAGCTTGTACGCCGGCGTGCCTTCCATCGGCGCGATGACGGTGATGCGCCCCATCCTCTTCTGGATCTGGATGCCAAGCCCGAAGAACGAGCCCTGCTGCTTCTCCCGCATCGCGGAGAAGTCTTCCGGTTCGAGAAACGCCGTGTGCGGGTCGAGCCGGGAGAGCAACCCGTGGATCGAGGCATACACGAATTGCTCGGGGGCGATCGGCTGGGGAGACCATTCCGAGAGCGTGGTCAGGATGTCGGCGTATTCGTCGAGGGGCGGCGATTCGCGTTCGGGAGACGCGAACAGGATCGCCGCGAAGGTGCCTCCCGCCAGCGTCGAAGCGGCCAAGAGCAGGACAGCGATGAAAAAGCGGGACCGGATCGAGCTCACTCGTTTCCTCCTGGAGGCGTCATTGTGGCATGGCGGCGGTGCGGATTGGGGGCTCTCGTCTCGAAGTTGCCATCCGCGCCCGCGAAGCGGACGCCGCGGACCCTGTCCGCCGGAGAGCCGACGGTTCGCCGGGCGTAGAATCCCTCACGGAGCAGACAAACATGTTCGGCCCTATTGGAATGCCCGAGCTCATCCTCATTTTTCTCGTCGCCCTGCTCGTTTTCGGGCCGAGAAAGCTGCCAGAGCTGGGACGTTCACTGGGGCGCGGGCTCGCCGAGTTCAAAAGGGCGTCCGACGACCTGAAGCGGACCATCGAGGACGAGATCGAGCAAGGAAAGCACCAGATCGCGCCGCTCAAGGACGAAGTCTCGTCCATGCGCCAGCAAGTGGGGGAGCTGCGCAACACGATCGCCTCTTCCACGACAGCCGCCGCGCCTGCCGACCCTCCCGCGGCAACCACCGCACCTGCCGCCCCTCCCGCGGGGGCGCCGTCCGAAGACGTCCCGGCACCGCCGCCCGGGCCGATCCGGCCGTCTTGACCCGGTCGGGCCGGGGCGGATCGGAAGGGTGAGGCTGGTCGGTCCGGCCCCGCCGCCGCCGGCGAGCGGGCCTGAGGCGACAACGGTCCGGCCGGGCCAGGAGGAGCTCCCTCGAATGGGGTTCTTCGAGCACCTTGAGGAGTTTCGCCGGCGGCTGGTCATCTCGCTGTTCGCTCTCGCGATCGCCTTTTCGATCGCGTGGTCGCGGGCAGCGTGGCTCTTCGAGGTCCTCGCGCGGCCGGTCCGCCACTTCCTTCCGCCCGGGCAGAATCTCGCCTACACGACGCTCGCGGAGCCGTTCCTCCTCTACTTCCGGGTGGCGCTCCTCGGGGGGCTCATCCTCGCGTCGCCGGTGATTCTCTCGCAGCTCTGGCTGTTCATTGCCCCGGCGCTCTACCGGCGCGAGAAGCGTTTCGCGATTCCGTTCCTCGTCGCGAGCGTTCTCTTCTTTCTCTCCGGGTGTGCCTTCGGCTACCTCGAGGCGTTTCCGATGGTCGTCGGATTCCTGGTCGGCATGGGGAAGGAGTTTCAGGCGGTCATTACCATCAACCAATACCTGGGAACGGCAACGAAGATCATTCTGGGCCTCGGCCTCTGCTTCGAGATGCCGATCCTGATCTTCTTCCTCACCCGGATGGGAGTCGTCACGGAGCGCTGGCTCTTGAAGAAGTTCAAGTACGCGGTGCTCGTGGTGTTCGTGATCGCCGCCATCATCACCCCGACACCGGACGTCGCGACCCAGGTGGTTTTTGCGGTCCCGATGCTCCTCCTCTACCTGCTCGGGATCGGGATCTCGTGGGTCTTCCGGCGGCGGAAAGCCTCCGTGAGCTCGGAAACCTGATTCCACGGCGGGGCGGGGCCGAAAGCCGGCCTCTCCAGGCTCTTCGCGGTCGTTCAGGTAGCTCTCCGACATTTCGCGTTCCAGGCCAGCACCCGTTCCACGAACTCCCGCACGGCTCCCTTGCCGCCCGGGTGCTCGAGCACGACCTGCGCCGCCTCGCGGGCAGGCGGCGCGGCGTCGGCGGGGCAGGCCGAGAAGCCGGCGGCCCGGAGCAATGGCACGTCCGGCTCGTCGTCGCCGATTGCCGCCGTCTCGGCCGGGTCGAGACCCCACCGGCGGCAGAGACGGCGGTAGAGGGCTTCCTTGTCGGCGACTCGCTGGTAGCAAAGACGCACCCCCAGATCCCGCGCTCTTCGCGCGGTCGCGAGTGAGTCGCGTCCGGAGATCCACACGACCTTGAGGCCGGCGGCGATCGCCATCTTCACGCCGTGTCCGTCCTTGGAGTCGAAGACCTTCAGCTCGCGCCCACGGTCGTCCATATAGAGCCGCCCGTCGGTCAGGACGCCGTCGACGTCGAAGAAGAGAGCTTTGATGGACCGCCTCGGCCCTGAGACGTGAGCCCGAAGCCGAGGCCCGGGGCTCTTGGCGTTTCGACTCACCGCTGACGGCCGGCGGCCTACGAGACCCCGGCGGAGAGCAGGTCGTGCATGTGGATCGCGCCGGCCAATCGCCCCTCGCCGTCGAGCACGAAGAGCGACGTGATCTTCGCCGCCTCCATGCGCTGGAGAGCCGCCGACGCGAACTCCTCCGCGGCAATCGTCTTCGGCTCCGGGTGCGAGCACTCGCCGGCCGTTCTCGACAGGAGGGACGGGTCCTTCTCCAGGAGCCGCCGCAGGTCGCCGTCGGAGATCACGCCGGAGAGCTCGCCGCGCCCGTTGACGACACCCGTGATCCCCATCATCTTGCGCGACATCTCGTGGATCGCTTCGGCCATCGGGGCCTCGCGCTCCACCAGCGGGACCCGCTCGCCGGTCCGCATCAGGTCGCGGACCTTCAGAAAGCGCCGTCCCAGCCGGCCTCCCGGATGGAGCGCGGCGAAGTCCTCTTCGCGAAAGCCTCTCCTCTCGGATACCGCCATCGCCAGCGCGTCTCCCATCGCGAGCATGGCGGTCGTCGAGGCGGTCGGGGCGAGGTTCAGCGGACACGCCTCACGGGAGATCGCGACGGAGATCACGAGGCCGGCGGCGCGGCCCACGGGTGACTCGGGCTCGCCCGTCATCGCGATCGTGCGGAGTTTCTGTCCGCGCGCGAACTCCATCAGCCTCACGACCTCCGGGGTCTGTCCGGAGAACGTCAGAGCGAGAACGATGTCTCCGGCGACCAGCATCCCGAGATCCCCGTGGCTCGCCTCCGCGGCGTGGAGGAAATAGGCGGGAGTGCCCGTCGAGGACATCGTCGCCGCGAGCTTCTGGCCGATCAGCCCGGACTTGCCGAGGCCGGTGACGCAGATCCGTCCGGTGGTGGAGGCGATTTCCTCGACCGCACGCTCGAACTCCGGGCCAAGGTTCTCGATCTGCTCCCGAACCGAATCCGCCTCGATCTGGAGGACTTTTCGGGCTTTTTCCAGAATCATGGATTCATCTTAAGCCGGGCTCGCCGTGAGCGGCGCAGAGGCCGATCCGCGGGCGCGGTCAACCAGTCTTTCCGCCGAATAACCGCGGCGGCGTTTCGACGTATAAAGCCCACGAAAAGTGTCGGGGAAAGACCGTTTCATCCTCCCGAAAGGAGTTGCCGTGAATCTGAGTAAGTCCGTTCCAATCCTCTTCGCCGCGCTCGCGCTGGTCGGCGCCGCGCCGGCAAAATCTCCCACGCCCCGGGCGGCCGCTCCGGCGTCGAGTGAGATCCCCAAGATCGAGTTCGAGAAGTACACCCTTCCGAACGGCCTCCAGGTCATTCTCCACGTCGACCGCAAGCTGCCGATCGTTCACGTCAACCAGTGGTACCACGTCGGTTCGAAGAACGAGAAGCCCGGCCGCACCGGTTTCGCGCACCTCTTCGAGCACATGATGTTCCAGGGCTCGAAGAACGCCTCGAAGGAGTACTTCGAGTACGCCGAGAAGGCGGGAGCGAACCTCCGCGAAGGAGGCGTCAACGGCACGACCAACAACGATCGGACGAATTACTTCATCACGGTGCCCTCGGGGAATCTCGAGACCGTCCTGTGGCTCGAGTCCGATCGGCTCGCGACGCTCACCGACGCGCTGACCAAGGAGAAGCTCGACAACCAGCGCGACGTCGTCAAGAACGAGCGCCGACAGGGGCTCGAGAACACGCCGTACGGCAGATGGTTCAAGCTCGTCACCGAGAACCTCTATCCCGCGAGCCATCCATATTCCTGGACGGTGATCGGGAGCCACGAAGACCTGACGGCTGCTTCGACGGACGACGTCAAGGAGTTCTTCCGGCTGTACTACAGTCCCAACAACCTTTCCCTCGTTGTCGCGGGAGACTTCGATCCAGCGGAAGCCAAGCGGCTGGTCGAGGAGTACTTCGGGGGAATTCCGGCAGGTCCGCCGCTCGACCGGCCGACGCTATTCATCCCGACGCTCGACCGCGAAAAGATCGTCGAGGCGACCGACCGGGTGCCGCAGGAGCGAACGTACATGGCTTGGCCCACGCCGCCCTTTTTCGCGCCGGGCGATGCCGAGCTCGACCTGACCTCGCTCATCTTGACAGACGGGCTGTCGGCCCGCCTGAACAAGGTCCTCGTGTACGACAAAGAGCTCTGCACGGCAGTCAACTCCTTTCAGAACTCTGCGGAAATCTCGGGCGGCTTCATCGTCATCGCCACGGCTCGGCCGGGAGCTTCCTTGAACGAGATCGAAAGGATTGTGACCGACGAGATCGCGCGGCTGGCGAAGACAGGTCCGACTCCCGCCGAGTTGAACCGCGCGAAGACGAAGCAGCGCTACAACTTCGTCACGGGGCTCGAGCGGATCGGCGGCTTCGGCGGGAAGGCCGATCTCCTGAACCAGTACAACACGTTTCTGGGCGATCCCGGCAAATTCGACGAAGACGTCGCCCGCTATCAGAAGGTCACCGCCGCGGACGTCCAGAGAACGGTGGACCGCTGGCTGAACACGCCCAACCGGCTGCTCGTGCGATTCCACCCGGAGAAATCGGGTCGCGCGACCGAGGTCGCTCTGGATCGATCCAAGGAGCCGGCGCTCGGCGCCGACCGCGCCTTCCGCACGCCCGAGGTCAAGTCGGCGAAGCTCGAGAATGGAATGGAGCTCTACGTCGTCGAGCGCCCCGAGCTTCCGAAGGTCGCGGTCGTGCTCGCGACGAAGGCGGGAAGCGTCGCCGACCCGGCCGGCAAGGCGGGCACGGCCCACCTGGCGGTCGTCACGATCGACATGGGAACGAAGACGCGAAAGGCTCTCGAGATCGAGGACGCGCTCGGGGACCTCGGGACGGAGCTTTCGGGCCTTGCCCAGCGCGAAGCCTCGGCGGTCATCTTCGAGGTCCTGAAGCGAAACCTTGCGCCCGCGCTCGCGATCGTGTCGGACGTCGTCCGAAACCCCGTTTATCCCGAATCCGAGGTCGAACGCGAGAAGAAGCGCCATCTCGACGCGCTCGCGCAGCAGTCGAAGAACGCCAACGCGGTCGCCGGCCGCGTCCGGTCGATGCTCGCGTTCGGGGCCGATCATCCTTATGGCCGACCCGTGCAGGGATTGCCCAGCTCCGTCGAGCCCATCACGCGCGCCGATCTCCAGAAGTTCCACGACGAATGGTGGAAACCGGGGAGCTCGGCGCTGATCTTCGTAGGGGACGTGACGCTCGCGGAGGCAACGGATCTCGCCCGGAAGAATTTCGCGGCCTGGGGCGGCGGCGGTGCCCCCGCGGTTACGATTCCGCCAGCCCAGCCGGCACCCGCCGGTAAGCTCTATCTCGTCGACCGGCAGGACGCGGCGCAGACCGTCATCTTCCAGTACCTGCCTGCGCCGCCGCGGCAGAGTGCCGACTACTACTCACTGCACCTGGCCGACTCGGTCTGGGGCGGCGGCGGCTTTGGGACCCGTCTCAATCTGAACCTCCGCGAGGACAAGGGCTACTCGTACGGCGTCTTCTCGAACATCGCCCACCTGCGGTCGGGCGGTCTCTGGTTTGCGGGAGGCGGAGTCCAGACCAACAAAACGAAGGAGTCACTCGTCGAGTTCGAAAAGGAGCTCAAGGCGATCGCCGGAGGCAAGCCGATCACGCAGGTGGAGTTCGAGGACGCGAAGGTCAAGAGAATCCGGGGGTACGCCCAGCAGTTCGAATCACACGGTCGCATCGCGCAGCAGATCGCGGAGCTCTGGGCGTTCGAACTTCCGATGCAGGAGCTCCAGCGGGAGGTCGACGAAACGCAAAAGGTCACCCTCGAGGCCGCTCGCGCCGCGGCGGCGAAGTACGCAAAGCCGGAGCTCGTCGGCACGCTTCTGGTGGGCGACCGCGCGAAGATCGAGGCCGGGATCCGGGAGACGAACCTCGGGGAAATCGTGCTGCTCGACGCCGAGGGCAAGCCTGCCGGCGCCGCCATGGGTGGTGAACGCCGGTAAGCGCGAGACGGGGAGTTCCGGCAGCCCCGGCGCTCAGCTCCGGCGGTCGGAACCCGCGAGCGCGAGCCTCGCGAGGAGGCGCCGCCACACGGAGGGGCGTCCGCTGTTGCTCGCGCGCTCGGCGGCGCCGCCGCCATCGGCGCGCGGCGGCAGCGTCAGCCGCTCGAGGTCGCGCCTCATCGCCCGCAGCCGGTCGCTGCAATCACGGCAGACCGACAGATGCGCTTCCGCGGGCGCCGTTCGGATCTCGCCGTAGTGGTACAGAACGAGATCGTCTCTGGAGAGATGTTTCAGGAGTCCGGGATGTCGGCCTCCTCCGCCTCGCGCTCCTTTCCACGCATTCACTGGAGGTACGGAGGCAACGAGCGTTTCGTCGCAGCGTTGAACCTTGAAACTCCCGGCTTCTACCGGGCGTAGGGAAAGCCGAGAATGAGCGCCATGCCGGCGGCCGCTCCCGCGCCCTCGCTGTTCGTCGCGCACGCGTCGCCGATGCTGGCGCTCGAGAGAGAGGGTCACGCCGAAGCGCTCCGCGCCTTCGGGAGACGCTTCCGAGACCCGGGCGCGGTCGTCGTCGTCTCCGCGCACTGGGAGGCGCCGGGTCCGATCCGGGTGACCTCCGCGCCGCGGCCTCCGCTCGTCTACGACTTCGGCGGTTTTCCGAGGACGCTCTACGAGATGACGTATCCCGCTCCGGGCTCGCCCGAGCTCGCGGCCGAGATCGTCGGCATGCTCTCGAAGGCGGGACTTCTCGCGGCGGAAGAGCCCCGCCGCGGCTGGGACCACGGAGTGTGGATCCCGCTCCGTCTCCTCTATCCGGCCGCGTCCGTTCCGGTGGTGGAGGTCTCGCTGCCGGTGCCGCGTGATCCGGAGCTCGTCTCAAGCATCGGACTGGCCCTTGCCCCTCTTCGCGACCGTGGAGTCCTTCTCGTGGGCAGCGGCGGGATCGTGCACAACCTGCGCCTCGCGCGGCTCGATCACAAGCACTCCGCGGTCGACGATTGGGCACGCGAGTTCGACGACTGGGTGCGGGAGAAGGTCGAGCGGGAGGACCTCGACGGGCTCGCGGTCTACCGCGAGCGGGCACCACACTCCGGGCGCGCTGTCCCGGAGAGCGAGCACTTCGATCCTCTCTTCTTCGCTCTCGGCGCCGCCCTCCCGGACGACGAGATCGAAGAGGTCAGCCGCGGGTTCGAGTACGGGAATCTGTCGCTCTCGAGCTACGCGTTTCTCTCCGGGAGGGAGGCGTGAGCAAGCTCGTCGCCTATCTCTCGCAATACGGCGTCGCGGTCCTCTTCGCGAACGTGCTGGTCGAGCAGATGGGAATTCCCGTTCCGGCGATCCCGACTCTTCTCGTTGCCGGTTCTCTCGTGCGGGCGGGGAAGCTTTCTTTCCTCGCACTGCTCGGGGCGGCGGTCGCGGCGTCGCTCATCGTGGACACTACGTGGTATTTCCTCGGACGGCGCTACGGCCATCGGGTCCTGAAGACGCTCTGCCGTGTCTCGCTCTCTCCGGACTCCTGCGTGCGCCAGACAGAGGGCATCTTCGAGCGCTGGGGCATGGCCTCGGTTGTGGCGGCGAGGTTCATCACCGGCTTCTCGACCGTCGCCCCGCCGCTCGCCGGAGCGATGGGGGCGAAGCTGCCGGTATTCCTGTTCTACGACACGCTCGGCACGGCCCTGTGGGCCGGAGGCGCGTTGCTGCTCGGATTCATCTTCCACCGCGCGATCGAGGACGTCCTGGCGTTTCTCGAGAGCCTCGGGACGGGGGCGCTGTACCTGCTCGGGCTCGCGCTCGTTCTCTTCGTCCTCTACAAGTGGTGGCAGCGGCGCCGGTTCTACAAGGCGCTGCGCATGGCGCGAATCAGCGTCGACGAGCTCGCGCGGCTCTTCGAAAAGGGCGAGCAGCCGGTCGTCGTGGACGTGCGCCACGAGGGGGAGCGGCAGCGGAACCCGCGCCGCATCCCCGGCGCGATGACGATGGGCGTGTCCGAGATCGACGCGAACCTGCCGGGCATAATGCCCGAGACTGAGATCATCCTCTACTGCACCTGACCCAACGAAGCTTCGGCGGCCCGTGTGGCCCGCATGCTGATCGAGAGGGGATACAAGAAGGTGCGGCCGCTGGCCGGCGGCCTCGACGCCTGGATCGACGCGGGCTACGAGGTCGAGGTTTTCGAGAAGGCGTCGTGAGAATCGGCGTGTCGCTGACACACGAGACGAGCGCTGCTATGCGCGCGCGAGCGCCGCGATCGCCGTCAGCGAGCGGATCAGGTCCGGCAGCAACTGCACGTCGAGCTGCGTCGAGCGGTCTGAAAGCGCACGCTCCGGATCGTCGTGGACTTCGAGGAAGAAGCCATCCACGCAGCCGGTCGCCGCGGCCGCGCGCGCGAGCACCGGTGCGTACTGCTTCAACCCTGCGGTCTCCTTCCCGCCGCCGGGAAGTTGGAGAGAGTGGGTCGCGTCGTAGACGATCGGGTACCCGAGCGCGCGCATGATCGCGAACGACCGCATGTCCACGACGAGGTCGTGGTACCCGAACGAGGTCCCGCGCTCGCACAGCAGCAGCTTCTCGTTTCCGGCCGCCCGGCACTTCTCGACGACCTTGTCCATGTCGTCGGGCGCTATGAACTGCCCCTTCTTGATGTTGAGAGGCTTCCCCGTCTTCGCCGCCGCGACGAGGAGATCCGTCTGACGGGACAGGAAAGCCGGGATCTGCAGTACGTCGAGCACACGAGCCGCCTCTTCCGCCTGCTCCGGCTCGTGGATGTCGGAGAGGATCGGAAGCCCTGTCGCCGCCTTCACCTCCGCCAGGATCTCGAGGCCTTCGGCGAGCCCCGGGCCGCGAAACGAGTCGCGCGAGGAGCGGTTCGCCTTGTCGTACGACGACTTGTAGACGATCTTCGCGCCGGTCTCCTCCGCGATCTCTTCAAGGCGTTTTCCCATGGCGACCGCGTGCGCGCGCGACTCGATGACGCACGGGCCCGCGAAGAAGACGGGAGGAGCCCCGCCGCCGATCTCGTAGCCGGGGGCGATCGAGACCTTCCGAGCCTCCCGCAAGTCGTGAGGATGCGCTGTTTCGGCCAATCCGGATTCAAAGATAGCAAGTCCGCCCGTCACAGAGACCGCATGCCACGCATGGTGCTACAATAAGTGTTGCTGGGAGTAACACATGGCCAAAAAGGCACTCGTAAAGACCGTCCGCCGAAGCGTCGCTCTGCCGCGCCGGGTCGTCGAGGAGGTCACCGCGGTCGCCCCGGGAGAACTCAAGGGCAATCTGAATCGGCTCGTGACCGTCGCTCTGGAAGAGTTCACCCGGTCTCAGAAGGCGCGCGCCTTCGGAGAGGCCATGGCGAGGATGGGCGCGGATCCAGCGATCCGAACGGAATGCGCGGCGATCGCGAAGGAATTTGCGGGCGCCGAGGCGGATGGCCTCCACGATACGGGCGGCGATGATTAGCCGCGGACAGATCTACACGGTCGATCTGGCACCGACGCGCGGGCGCGAACAGGCCGGCCGCCGTCCCGTCCTCGTGGTCTCGGCCGACGCCATCAACCGTCAGCCTCTGGTCGTCACGGTGGTCGTCGGTACTGATGCGAAGAAAGTTCCGCGAAACTACCCGACCAACGTCCGCGTCACGGCGCAAGAGGCGGGGCTCCCCAAGGACACCGTGTTCCTCTGTTTTCAGATTCGGTCGCTCGACCCCGGCCGTTTTCGAGATTCCCGGACCGGACAGCTCAATGTCGCTGGGAGTCTGCCAGCCCACCGCATGCAGGAAGTGGATCAGGCGCTCAAGCTCACGCTCGAACTCGGCTGAAGGGAATCCGCCGTCGATCCCTGTCCGCGGCTGACCTCAACCGAACTCCCGTCAGGCCGTCTCCCCGCGGACCCGCATCGGAACCGCTTCGGCCTCCGCGGCCTGTTGCCTCGCTGCCCGATGGGCTTTCGCCGCCCGGATGAAGTCCCGGAAGAGCGGGTGACACGCGAACGGCTTCGACTTCAGCTCCGGATGGAACTGGCAGCCGAGGAACCAGGGATGATCCGCGTGCAGCTCGATGATTTCGACGAACTTCCTGTCCGGCGACATCCCGGTGAACGACATCCCCGCTTCCTTCAGCGTCGGGAGGAATTCCTGGTTGACCTCGTAGCGGTGACGGTGGCGCTCGGAGATCAGGCTCACGCCGTACGCGCGCGCTGCGAACGATCCGGGCGAGAGCTCACACGGGTACTTCCCGAGGCGCATCGTTCCGCCGAGCGCCTCGACACCGATCAAATCCCGGAGCTTGAAGATCACCTTGCAGCGGGGCTCCTCCTCGAACTCGGTCGAGTTGGCTCCCTCGAGACCCGCGGCGTGCCGCGCGTACTCGATGACCGCGGTCTGAAGCCCCAGGCAGATGCCGAAGAACGGGACCTTCTTCTCTCTCGCGTACTGGATCGCCCGCATCATTCCCTCGACCCCGCGCCGTCCGAAGCCGCCGGGCACGAGGACGGCGTCGGCGCGGACCAGCGCCTCCGGGTACTGCTCGTTCTCGAGCGTCTCCGCGTCGACGTACTGCAGCTTCACGCGGACGTTGTTTGCGATCCCGCCGTGCGCGAGCGCTTCGTTCAGGGACTTGTACGAGTCGCCGTAGTCGACGTACTTGCCGACCACCGCGATCTCGACTTCGCCGGCGGGGTTCTTGATCCGGTTCATCAAGCTCTCCCACTTCGAGAGATCGCGGTCGTAGTGGGGGAGGTTGAGCAGGTCGAGCAGGATCTCGTCCAGCCCTTCGGACGCGAACTGGAGCGGGACCTCGTAGATCGAGGGGACGTCTTTGGCGTTGATCACCCCTTCGACAGGCACGTTGCAGAAGAGCGCGATCTTCCGCTTCACTTCCGGCGGAAGGGGCCGGTCGCTGCGGCAGAGGAGCACGTCCGGCTGAATTCCGATCGAGAGAAGGTCCCTGACGGAGTGCTGCGTCGGCTTCGTCTTCAGCTCGTCGGATGCCTTGATGTACGGGACGAGCGTCAGGTGCACGTTCACCGCGTTGCCGCGTCCCGCTTCCTGGCGGATCTGGCGGATTGCTTCGAGAAAGGGGAGTGACTCGATGTCGCCGACCGTCCCGCCGATCTCGATCAAGACCACATCCGCGTCGGGACCCACCTTCCGGACGGCTTCCTTGATCTCGTCGGTGATGTGGGGGACGACCTGCACGGTCTTGCCGAGGTAGTCGCCCCGGCGCTCGCGCTCGATCACGGTCGCATAGATTCGCCCGGCGGTCGTGTTGTTCACCCGTGACGCGGTCATCGACGTGAACCGCTCGTAGTGCCCGAGGTCGAGGTCGGTCTCCGCGCCGTCGTCGGTCACGTAGACCTCACCGTGCTGGAAGGGGGACATCGTCCCCGGATCGACGTTGATGTACGGGTCGAATTTCGCGAGCGCCACTCGAAAGCCCCGAGCTTCGAGCAGCGCGCCGATCGAGGCGGCCGCGATGCCTTTGCCGAGCGAGGACACGACGCCGCCCGTCACGAACACGTATTTGGCGCTCATCGAATCGCCTCCCCTCGAAAGTCGCGGGGACAGGTCCCGCGGACCTGCACCCGCCGCAGTTCATCTTCCCGACGCTTCGAGCATCTTTTCCGCCATCGCGAGATCTTCGGGGGTATCGACGCCGATCGAATCGGCCCGCGCCTGCCCGACCCAAACCGACCAGCCCGCCTCCAGCCATCGCAGTTGTTCGAGCGACTCGGCCCGCTCGAGAGGCGAGGGAGGCAACGCGGCGAGCTTCGCGAGCGTCGCGGCGCGATAGGCGTAAAGGCCCAGGTGCTTGCGGTAGGCCGGCTCGCCGGACCGGACGTACGGGATCGGCGCTCGCGAGAAATAGAGAGCGCGACCGTTCTCGGCGACGACGACCTTTACGACGTTGGGATCGCGCGCGAGATTTTCGTCGATCGGAAGCGCCACGGTCGAGATCTCGCGATCCGCTCCCTGGAGCAACGTCTCGACCGCGAGATCGATGTTCTCCGCCGGCATCAGCGGCTCGTCCCCCTGGACGTTGACGTAGACGTCGGCCGGCACGCGCCCGGCCGCCTCCGCCAGCCGATCGGTGCCGCTCGCCGCGTGCGGCGAAGTCATGACCGCCTCACCTCCCTCCCGACGCACGACGTCGGCGATCCGGGCGTCGTCGGTCGCGACGAGGACAGAATCGAGCCGCCGCGCCGCCCGCGCCGCCGCCAGGACATGGAGCACCATCGGCCGGCCGGCAAGGGGAGCGAGAGGCTTTCCGGGGAACCGAATCGAGGCGTAACGGGCAGGAATCACTCCGATGACTTTCATGAAGGCATCGGGACTATAGAGTACCGTGCCGCCCGAGATCGGTCAAGGAATGGAATCTGTCCTGCGCTCACGCGAACCGCTTTCCTCGCGACCGGCGTTCGCGTTCCTTTATCTTCTGGTGGTGGCCGTCGTCGGGCTCGCCGCAGTCCGCGGAATTCTTGCCGCGCACGCGGACCGCGAGCTTTCGAGGACGGGAGAGGCCCGCTGGATCTGGTACTCACGCGACGTGAAGGAGCCGCGGGAGCTTTCTTTCGTCGCGACGCGCGACGTGGTTCTCGGCCGGGCACCATCGCGCGCGACCGCAAAGGTCTTCGTCGACCGCTGGCACGTCCTCTGGCTCAACGGCCGGCGGGTCGGCGGCACGCGGCAGCGGCCCGGCGATCCCCTGGCGCTCTACGAGGTCGCGGGGCTCCTGCGCAAGGGGGCCAACCGCATAGCGCTCGAAGCCGGAAGCGAGTCGGGCATCGGGGGTCTCCTCTTCTCGCTCGACCTTTCGGACTGGGGGCGCGATGCGGTCGTTTCGGACGAGCGCTGGCGCGTGGATCCCTCGCGCGGAGCGATCGCTTCGGTGGGGCGATACCGGCCAGCCGTCTGGGGATCTCCGCCGATGTACCCCTGGGGTTGGCCGCGGCTGCCGCGGCCGAACGAAATCGAGCGAAAGCCCTGACCAGGGAGGGCAGGAAGCGGGAGCCGAGAGGAGACCGCTACGGAGTCGATGCTCCCATCACCAGCGCGTCGAGCGCCTCGCGCGCCGCGGCGCAGTACGGGTTCGAGCCGTCGTATCCGGCGAGCGTGATCACCTTGCGGTACGCCGCCACCGCGCGATCGACGTCCTCGTAAACGTGGTCGTACAGCCGCCCCGCGAGCAAGCGCGCGGCAAGGTTCCCCGGCGCCGCCGCGAGAGCCTTTTCGCAAAACACGAGCGCGACGTCGTAGCGCTCCTCGGCCGCGGCGCGAAGCGCTCGCCGGACATAGAGCTGCACTTCTCCTTCCGAATCCCGCCGGGCGGAAAAAAGGGGAAGCTGTCGCAGGGTCATCGCCAGGCTGTTGAGTGGGTTCGAAGCGCGCGACATTCGGGTCTGGAAGCGAGTATAGGGCGGAACCGTCAGTATTCAGGAAAACTTTCGGCGGAATCTGGAATGAACCTTACTTTAGTCGGCCCTTCAAGTCCGCCGGATGAGAGCATGCCATGTGTTCCGACTAAACTATCAGTCATTTTGAAATTTACCTATTATTTTTAGGTAAATAGCTAGGATAGCCTTTTATTTTCTGCCAATCAGCCGACTCGATCTATCACTGATTCGGTCGCGAGCAGGAGACCGTCTTTCGCCGCGGACTCGCCAAACGAGCCGAGCGCGACGCGCGCGGCGGCGGCATAGTCTCGCGCGAGCGAGCGCGTCTCGTCGAGTCCGCCATGCCGCTCGGCGATCGCGAGGATCTCCGACGGCGCGACGCTGCCGAACTCGCGCTCGTGCATCACCTTCGCGACGCGTTGGCGCTCCTCCGCCGACGCGCGCGGCAAGGAGAAGAGAAGCGGCATCGTCAGCTTCCCCTCGCGCAAGTCGTTCAGAACCGGCTTTCCGGTCGAGGCGACACTGCCGGTGTAGTCGAGCAGGTCATCGATCAGCTGAAATGCCACGCCGAGGCAGCGGCCATATTCCGCCAGCCGTTCCGCGGCGACGAGATCGCCGCGCGGGGCGAAGTGGGCCGGAAGCCGGCACGAGGCGGAGAAGAGGTCGGCGGTCTTGCGCCGGATGATGTCGAGCGCTTCCTCCCGCGATACGTGGAGGCTCCCCTCCTTCTCGATCCCGATGATCTCGCCCTCGATCATCGAGAGCGTGGTATCGGAGAGGACCTTCAGAATCGTGAGATCTCCTTCGTCGAGCGCGATCCCCATCGACTTCGTGTACAGGTAGTCTCCGAACAACACCGTGAGGTTGTTTCCCCATCGGGCGTTGGCCGAGGTTCGTCCGCGCCGCAGCCGGGCTTCGTCGATCACGTCGTCGTGCACGAGCGTCGCCGTGTGGATGAACTCGACTACCGCCGCGTAGCGGACGTCCTTCCGCCCCATCTCGTCGTATCCGAGCAGCCGCGCCGACAGCAGGAGCAGCGCGGGCCGGATGCGCTTGCCGCCGCCCTGCGCGAGATAGCCGCCGATCCGATCGATGGTCGGGATCGGAGAGCGGAAGTGGAGAAGCAGCTCCTCCTCTACCAGCGCGAGCTTCTCCGAGATCAGGTCGTACGCCCGCAGCAGACGGGGGTTGCCGGCCCGAGACGAGAGGATCATCGGTAGTTCGTGAACTGAAGCGGCAGGCCGAAGTCGCGATCCTTCAGCAGGGTGATCGCCCCCTGGAGATCGTCCTTGCTTCGGCCGGCCACGCGGACCTGGTCGGCCTGGATCGAAGCCTGCACCTTCAGCTTTCGGTCCTTGATCGCCTTGACGATCTCCTTCGCCTTCTCCGACGGAATGCCCTGCTGGATGCCGGCCACTTGCCGCACGGTTCCGCCGGCCGCGGGCTCGACTTTTCCGTAGTCGAGGGCTTTGACCGCAACCCCCCGGCGGACGAGCTTTGTCTCCAGGACGTCGACGACGGACTTCAGCTTGTGCTCGTCGTCGGAGACAAGGACAAGCTCGAGCTCCTTCTCCCGCAGCTCGATCTTCGAAGCGCTACCGCGGAAATCGAAACGGGTTGCGATCTCTTTCGACGCCTGCTGGACGGCGTTCGCGACCTCCTGCAAATCCACTTTGCTGACGACGTCGAAGGAAAAGTCCTGGGGCATTCACTCACCACCTGTCAGTTTTCGACGATCCGCGTCCCGGGCGGACCGGTAATCCGGAAGTCGGCGGCGGGCCGTGCTTCCCCGCGCTGCCAGGCTTCGAAGCGGAACTCGGTCCGGTTGCCCGCCGAGTCCTGGTACGAGAGCTCGCGCACGCTTCCGTCCCGGTCGATCGCCAGCCGCAACCACGCGAGCTCGGGCCGCGCGACCCGCGGCGTGAGGAGAAGCCGTGGCGACGCCGCCTCTCCGGAGTCGACGGAGATCTCGTACAGGCGGCCGAGATCCTCCGGCTTCGTCAGGAAGACGACGGGAAGCCGCGCCTTCTCGTCCTCGGAGAGGCGGCGCACGGTGAGCTGCCGGTCCTCTGGGGAGAAGAACCGGCCTTCGCCCGAGTCGTACGTGAAGACCTTTTTCACGGGAGCCGTGTAGTCGAACCGCACCCTCTGCGGCGCCTGGATCCAGACGTTTCCCGACTCGCGGCGGGCCGTGGCGAAACCCGAGGGCGTGTAGATCTGGACGAAGGGCGCCGAATGCGCGGCGCCGTCGGAATAGCGCGACACCGCGCGCTCGAGAGTAGACGATGCCTGCGGAGGCATGGCCGGGGGCCGCGTGGCTCCGGCGGCAGCCGGCGACGGCGCGGGCGTGGGCATGGGTTTCTGTGCCCGTGCGGCGGCGGCGGCGAACACGAGCCCCAGCGCAAGAAGAGAGACCGCCCTTCTCACAAAACGACCACAACAGCCCGACGCAGTCCCGTATTCAAGACCGACCGGCCCTCAGTGCCGGAAGTGGCGCCGCGGAGCGATGAAGAAGGCCATTTGGTGCTCGTCGGCCGCGGCCACGACTTCCCGGTCGCGGATCGAGCCCCCCGGCGCGACGACTGCCGTCACGCCGGCCTCGGCGAGGATGTCGAGGCCGTCTCGGAACGGGAAGAAAGCATCCGAAGCGGCGCCGCAATTGACGATCGGCAGCACCGGCTTGGCAGCGGCGAGGCGGCAAGCGTCGACGCGGCTCATCTGCCCGGCGCCGATCCCGATCGTCTGCCTCGCGTTGGCGAGGACGATTGCGTTCGACTTCACCCGCCTCACGACCTTCCAGGCGAGCTCGCACGCCGCGCGCTCGACGGCGGTGGGCTTCCGCTGCGAGACGAGACGCCACGCCGAGGTCAGGTCCGGTGCGGAATCGGCATCCTGGAGAAGCAGCCCCCCCTCGATGCGCTTCCAGTCGAGGCTTGGCGACGGACGCCGGGAGACCGGCAAACGAATCAACCGGATGTTCGGCTTCTTCGAGAAGAAGTCGATCGCCTCTTGAGTGAACTCGTCGGCCGCGACCACCTCGACGAAGTGCTGGAGGACGAGGGACGCGAGCGCCCCATCGACTCGTCCGCGAATCGCGATGATTCCGCCGAACGCGGCGAGCGGATCGCAGGCGAATGCGCGGCCGAACGCCTCGAGCACGGTGTCCCCGACGGCCGCTCCGCACGGATTGTTGTGCTTGACGATGACGGCGGCCGGCCCGTCGAAGTCGCGGGCGAGCGCCACCGCTGAATCGAGGTCGAGGAGGTTGTTGAAGGAGAGCTCCTTGCCCTGGAGCATCTCGAAGGGGACGAGCGTATTCGCCGGAGCGGCGCGGTCGCGGTAAAGCGCCGCGCGCTGATGGGGATTCTCGCCGTACCGGAGCGAACCGAGGCGGTCGAACACCAACACGAGGTTCTCCGGGAATGCCTCCTCCTGCCGTCGGCCTTCTGCGAGATAGCGCGCGATCGCCGCGTCGTACACGGCGGTCCGGGCAAACGCGCGGCCGGCGAGCCTCTCGCGGGTCTCGAGGCGCGTGCCGCCGGTCGCGCGGATCTCTTCGAGCAGCTCCTCGTAGTCGGCCGGCTCGACGACGACCGCGACCCTCGCGTGGTTCTTCGCGGCCGCCCGGATCAGTGCCGTTCCGCCGATGTCGATCATCTCGATCGTTTCGCCGCGCGTCGCGCCGCGCGCGACCGTCTCCTCGAAAGGATAGAGGTTGACCACCACGACGTCGAAGGCCTCGATCGCGGCGGCCTCCATGTCGCGCGCGTGGTCGTCGCGGCTCGCGTCGGCGAGCACGCCGCCGAAGATCTTGGGGTGGAGCGTCTTGACGCGGCCACCGAGGATCTCCGGAAAGCCGGTCTCCTCCTCCACGAGCGAGACTTCGACCCCCGCCTGCTTCAGGTGAGCGGCCGTGCCGCCCGTCGAGACGACCTTGACGCCGGTGGCGGCGAGGCCGCGGCAGAGCTCCGCGACGCCGGCTTTGTCGTGCACCGAAACGAGCGCGCGGCGAACCGGAGTCACGGACTTCGGAAAGGGGATGGGCTCGGGCATCCGAGGGAATATAGCCTCTTTCACCTGTCATTCCGAGGGCCGGAGGCCCGAGGAATCTCACGCGTCATCGGACGCGAGATCCCTCGCTTCGCTCGGGATGACAAGAAACGCTTCGCTCGGGATGACAAAAAACGATTCCTTCGGGATGACAAGAAGCGAGATGTCCGACATCGAAGTCGACGCGCGTGGTCTCCTCTGCCCGCTTCCGATCCTGCGGTTGGCGCGCGCCTTTCGCCGCGCACCGTCGGGCATGGTTGCCCTCCTGCTCGCGACCGATCCGGCTGCCGTAGAGGACGTGAAGACCTTCTGCCGCGAGGGGGGCCACGAGCTGCTCTCGACCGAGCGGGAGGGGAAGGTTCTGCGGTTTCGAGTCCGGAAAGCGACTGAGACGAAGGGGGAGATCAAACGCTAGGGGCGTCGGAGACCGCAAGGTCCCCCGCCGACAGGTACTCGGATAATCTCCTAGCAGGTTGCTGAAAAAGGGTGTGTGGCGGCGTTGCGAGCGCCGCGAGGCTGCATGCAAGGAGCCGCGACGCAGGCGATGCCGGGGCG
>DASWIB010000315.1:0-3433 GCA_036397915.1 Thermoanaerobaculia bacterium
AACGTCACCGGATCGAATCCTTTCGATCTGGTTGCCGTCGGAAACCGGCTCTACGTCACCGACGGAGGCCGGAACAACGTCTGGCAGGTGGAAATCAATTCGGGCGAGTTCTCGGAGCTCGCCTTCTTCCCGCCGATCCCCAATCCGCTGCCCTTCGGCCCGCCTGTCGTCGAGGCCGTCCCGACCGGAATCCGATACTCCGACGGTCAGCTCCTGGTGGCGCTGTTTCGGGGCGCGCCGTTTCCCACAGGTGCCTCGCAGGTGCAGTCGGTCGACCCGCGGACGGGTGCCCAGTCTCCCTTCATCACCGATCTGACGACGGCGATCGACGTGCTCCCGATCCGGGAAGGCGAGGACACCGACTGGCTGGTGCTCCAGCATTCATCCGAAGGCCCCTTCTTCGGAGGCACGGGTCTCCTGCTGCGTTTCGAGTCGCCGGACGATTCACCGACCGTCATCGCGGACTGCCTCGAGACACCGACGTCGATGTCGTTCGACCCGAAAACCGGCATTCTGTCCGTGACGGAGCTCGGCGGCCGAATCGTCACGTTCCAGCTCGGGCAGTAGCGGAGGACGAGAAGCCGGCCGGGCCGCGTCGGGCGATCAGGACCCCGGTCGGCCCATCTCCGGTGAGGACGCGCTCGCGTAGCGCTTGCGCGGGATGCGGCCGGCGAGAAACGCGTCCCGCCCCGAGGCGACCGCGCGGCGCATCGCGCGCGCCATCCGAACCGGGTCCGTTGCTCCCGCGATGCCGGTGTTCATGAGCACCCCGGCCGCGCCGAGCTCCATCGCGATGCACGCGTCGGAAGCAGTGCCGACGCCGGCGTCGACGATTACCGGCACCTTCGCGTGCTCGATGATGATCGAGATGTTGTTCGAGTTCTGGATCCCGAGCCCGGAGCCGATCGGCGCTCCGAGCGGCATCACGGCGGCCGCGCCGTCCTCTTCCAGACGGCGGCAGACGACCGGGTCGTCGGAGGTATAGGGAAAGACCACGAATCCCTCGCGGACGAGCGTTCGCGTCGCCTCGAGAAGCGCCGCATTGTCCGGCCAGAGAGTCCGCTCGTCGCCGAGGACCTCGAGCTTGACCCAGTTCGACAGCCCGACCTCCCGGCCGAGCCGCGCCGTGCGCACCGCGTCGTCCGCGGTGTAGCAGCCCGCGGTGTTGGGGAGCAGGGTCATGCCTGCCGGGATCCAGTCGAGGAGCGACTCCTTGGTCCGATCGAGGTTGACGCGCCGCACGGCGACGGTCACGATCTCCGCGCCGGACTCCTGGTGCGCTTCCTTCATGAGGGGGAAGGTCGCGTACTTGCCCGTGCCGATGATCAGGCGCGACGTAAAAGTCCGGCCACCGAGGACGAACGGGTCGGCGACCCCGGCCGCGGGAGCCGTTTCGGGGGTGACGGTCGTGCTCACACCCCGATCCTGTCGCTTCGAAAGCGCGCCGTCAAGGAACCAGCACGTTGTCGATCAGGCGCGTGTTCCCGATCCGAACGGCCGCCGCGAGAGCGGTGCCCGGCGCCGCCTTCGAGGCCGGCGCCATCATTTCGGGATCCACGACCTCGACGTAGTCGACGCGAAGGCCGGCGGCCTCGAGCTCCCGCCGCACGCTCGCGGCGAGCTTTCCGCCGTCTCGTTCTCCACGCGCCGCCCGATCTCGCGCTTCGAAGAGGGCGCGGGGGAGCACGGAGGCGAGGCGGCGGTCCTCCGGGGAGAGGTAGGCGTTGCGCGACGACATCGCGAGCCCGTCCGGCTCGCGGACCGTCTCGCCGACCACGAGGCGAAGGGGAAAATCGAGATCGCGGACCATGCGGCGGATCACCGCGACCTGCTGGAGATCCTTGCGGCCGAAGACCGCGACGTCGGGCGACACCTGGAGGAAGAGCTTCGCGACCACCGTCGCGACCCCGCGGAAGTGCCCCGGCCGGATCGCTCCTTCGCCCCCCTCCGAGACGCCGGCGATCTCCACCCCGGTCGAGAAGCCCGGCGGGTAGAGGCCGTTCGTCGAGGGCAGATAGACGACGTCCACCGCTTCGCGTTCGAGGGCCGCGAGGTCTTCCCGTTCGCGGCGCGGATAGCGCGCCAGGTCCTCGCCCGGCCCGAACTGGAGCGGGTTGACGAAGATCGAGACGACGACGAACCCGCACTCCCGCTTCGCCTGTCGCACGAGCGAAAGATGTCCCTCGTGGAGCGCGCCCATCGTGGGAACGAAGGCGATGGATTTGCCGGACGCACGAGCGTCCTGGATGAGATCCCGCAAATGCGCGACGTCACGAACGACCGTCATCGAGGCAAACGAATAGCCGTCAGCGGTCGGCGAGACCGCTCATCCGGGAACAGCCGACTGACAGGAGCTGACCGACTGCGGACAGCCTTCAGTACACCCGCCTCAGGGCCGGAACCTTGCCTCCCGAGAAAGACTCCTCCGCAGCCGGAAAGCTGCCGTCCCTGACGTCCCTGGTGAACTCTTTCGCCGCCTCCTCGATCACCGTCGAGAGATCGGCGTACCGGCGGACGAAGCGCGGGCGCAGGTCGCGGGTCAGACCCATGACGTCGTGAAAGACGAGGACCTGTCCATCGCATTCGGGTCCGGCGCCGATTCCGATCGTGGGAACCGGGATCTCGCGAGTGATGTCCGCCGCGAGCGCCGCGGGCACGCATTCGAGCACGATCGCGAAGCAACCGGCCGCGGCGAGCCCTTTTGCGTCCTCACGAATCTGACGCGCGGTGGCGGGCTCGCGCCCCTGGACCTTGAAGCCGCCGAGCTTGTGGTACGACTGGGGCGTCAGACCGACGTGGCCCATGACCGGGATGTCGGCGGCGAGGATCGCTTCGACCGCCGGAAGAACCCGGCTTCCCCCCTCGAGCTTGACCGCTGCGCAGCGGCCCTCCGCGAGAAAGCGGCCCGCGTTCTCGACCGCACGGGCGGTTTCAGTCTGGTAGGAAAGGAAGGGCATGTCCCCGACGACGACCGCGCGCTTGACCGCGCGGGACACTGCGCGCGCGTGACGGACCATCGAGTCCATCGTGGCGGAAAGAGTGTTCGGCTCGCCGTAGACCGCCATCTCGACGGAGTCGCCGACGAGCAGGACGTCGACGCCGGCCGAATCGAGAAGAGCCGCCGACGGAGCGTCGTACGCCGTCAGCATCGCGATCTTCTCGACACCTTTCGCAGCGACAAGAGAGGGAATCGTGAGGGGGGAAGTCTCGGACAGGCTCGACATCTCGCGCTCCTTTCCTCTCGGTCGACGTCCCGAAAACCGGGATCGCCGCCGAAAAGGGCGTCGGCTCAATTATAAGCGGATCCACTCGCCTGTCATTCCGAGGAGCGAAGCGGTCCTGAGGAGCAAAGCGACGAAGGAGCTCTTCCTGTGTAGGGAGAGATCCCTCGCTGCGCTCGGGATGACAGGTGAAGAGAGCTACCCGTGCGCTG
>DASWIB010000316.1:0-16096 GCA_036397915.1 Thermoanaerobaculia bacterium
ATCGGACTCCTCGGAGACAAGTACATCGAGCTCGTCGGCGGCAAGCCGGACGACCCGATCGTCCTTCCCGATGGCGAGATCAAAGCGGCGCAGGGCGCGAGCCTGGAGAAGATCTTCGAGGGCGGCGGAGATCTTCTGACCGATCTCGGTGGGATTGCCCGTTCCCTGAAGGCGACCTTGGAGCGAATGGAAAAGGGGGGGGTCGGAGAGAACCTGAACTCGACCCTCGCGAGCCTCTCCGACGTTCTCGGGAAAGTCAACCGCGGCGAGAGTCTCGCCGGCAAGCTCCTCGCCGACCGGCGTTACGGCGAGGAAACCGGTCGATCCCTGTCGGCGGCGGTTACCTCCCTGCGCAACGTGTTCGGCAAAATCGAGAAAGACATGGCGAGTGGCAACGGGATGATCCCCGCTCTCCTCTCCGATCCGGAAGGCAAGAAGAAGGTCTTTGACCTCGTCGATCGGCTCGGCGCCACCGCGGCTTCCCTCGCAGCCGCCGCCGAGAGCCTCAACTCGGGCAAGGGCGCCCTCCCGACCTTGCTCCACGACGAAGGGTTCTCCCGCGAGTTCACCGGGAATCTCCGGAATCTCTCGCGACGACTCGACTCGATCGCCCGCAAGCTCGACGAAGGGCAGGGCACCGTCGGGAAGCTCATCAACGATCCGGCGATTTTCGACGCAGCCAACCACCTCGTCGTGGGTATCGACGATTCGCGGTTGCTGCGATGGCTGATCCGCAACCGGCAGCGCTCCGGCATTCGCAAGCAGTATCGGGAGACGCAAAGGCAGCAGGCGCAGGACCCGGAGGAGTCCGAGGAACCGCCACCGTCCCTCGAGACAACGACTGAACCGGGGTCACCTGCGCCGACTCCCACACCCCACTCGCGGCCTTGAACCTGCTCGTCACGGGGGGGGCCGGTTTCATCGGCTCTCACTTGACCGGCCGCCTTCTCGCGCGCGGCGACCGGGTCGTGGTGCTCGACGACTTCAACGACTTCTACGACCCGGCGCTGAAGCGCGCCAACGTCGAGGCGTTCGAGGGCCACGAGGGCTTCCGCCTGGTCGAAGGAGACATCCGCGATCGGGATCTCGTCTTTCGCACGTTCGCCGAAGGGGACTTCGACGCCGTTCTCCATCTCGCGGCGCGGGCGGGCGTCCGCCCGTCGCTTTCCCAACCGGTTCTCTACGAAGAAGTGAACTGCGTGGCCACCCTCCACCTCCTGGAAGCCGCTGTCGCGCACGGTCGGCCGGTGTTCCTTTTCGCGTCGTCGTCCTCGGTCTACGGGATCAACTCGAAGCTGCCGTTCGCGGAAGATGATCCGATCGACCGTCCCATCTCGCCTTACGCGACGACGAAGCGGGCGGGAGAGCTGCACGTCTTCAACGCGCACTATCTGCACGGGCTACCCGCCTGGTGCTTGCGGTTCTTCACGGTCTACGGGCCGCGCCAGAGGCCGGAGATGGCCATCGCGAGATTCATCCGCTCGATCGAAGCCGGTGCTCCGATTCCGTTCTACGGCGACGGAAGCTCGCGCCGCGACTACACCTACATCGACGACATCGCCGACGGCGTGGAATCGGCACTCGCGCAGGGGCCGCCGCGGGGCGGCTTCGAGATCGTGAACCTCGGGGGAGCGAGTCCGGTGACCCTCTCGGAGCTCGTCGCCCGGGTCGAAGAAGCCACCGGACGGAAAGCCCGGCTCGATCGGCAGCCCGCCCAGCCCGGAGACGTGCCGGTCACGTATGCTTCCGTGGAAAAGGCTGAGCGGCTCCTGGGATTTCGGGCGCGCGTCCCCCTCGCAGACGGTCTGCGGCGCACCGTGGAATGGTTTCGTAAAGGGCGCGGGGTCGCCGTCTGAGGCGATCCACCCGATGTCGCACGCCGGAAAGGACGAGTCGGTGAAATGAACATCTGTGTCGCGGGGACGGGCTACGTCGGGCTCGTGACCGGGGCCTGCCTCGCGGACTTCGGAATGAACGTGGTCTGTGTGGACAAGGACGAAGCGAAGATCGCGTCCCTGCAGGCCGGCCACATTCCGATCTACGAGCCGGGATTGGAAGAGATCGTCGCGAAAAACGAGCGCGTCGGACGGCTGCACTTCACCACCGACCTGAAAGCGGGAATCGAGAGCGCGCTTGCAATCTTCATCGCGGTTGGCACGCCGCCCAACCCGGACGGTTCCCCCGACCTGACTTTTGTCCGCCAGGTGGCGGAAGCGATCGCCCAATACATGAATGGCTACAAGGTCGTCGTCACGAAGTCGACGGTGCCCACCGGCACCGGCCGCATGATCGAGCAGATCCTCCGGTCGAACGACGGCGACCAGCAGTTCTCGGTCGTGTCGAATCCCGAGTTCCTGCGAGAAGGCTCGGCGATCTCCGACTTCCTTCGGCCCGATCGGATCGTGATCGGCGCGTCGGACTCGCGCGCGATCGAGGTGATGAAAGAGATCTACAGCCCGCTGTTTCTCGCGGAGACGCCGTTCGTCATCACCGACGTCGCGTCCGCAGAGCTCATCAAATACGCGTCGAATGGTTTCCTGGCGGTGAAGATCTCCTTCATCAACGAGATTGCGCGTCTTTGCGAGGTGATGGGCGCGGACGTCCATGATGTCGCCCGCGGGATGGGCCTCGACCGGCGAATCGGCTCCCGGTTCCTGCTCGCCGGACCCGGATTCGGCGGCTCCTGCTTCCCGAAGGACACGTCGGCCGCGATCGACCTCGCGCGGCAGCACGGGTACCGATTCCGCATCATCGAGGCGGCGGTCTGCGTCAACTCCGAGACCAAGGCGCGCATGATCGAGAAGATCTCCGCGGCGGCGGGGCCTCTCCATGGGCGCACCGCCGCGGTGCTCGGGCTCTCGTTCAAGCCGGCGACCGACGATATCCGCGAGTCGCCGGCGCTCGCCGTGATCTCCGACCTGCTCGCCGCCGGAGTGTCGGTGCGGGCATTTGATCCCGCCGCAATGGAGAACGCCCGGACAACCTTTCCCCAGCTCTACTACGCGACCGACGTGTACGACTGCGCCCAGGGCGCGGATGTCCTCGTCCTCGCGACCGAGTGGAACGAGTTCCGGGCTCTCGACTTCGGACGCCTGGGACGTCTCATGAAGTCGAAGACCCTGGTGGACCTTCGAAACGTCTACGAGCCTCGGGAGCTGAAGGCCGCCGGGTGGTCGTATACGGGAGTGGGGCGGAGTTGACGGGGGCCCCATTCGCCCGTGGAGCGCGCCCGTGAGGATGCTCGTCACCGGCGGCGCCGGATTCCTCGGAAGCCATCTGTGCGACCGGCTCCTCGCCGAGGGCCACGAAGTGATCGCGATGGATAACTTCGTGACCGGCAACCCGCGCAACCTCGCTCATCTCGAGCGCGACCGACGGTTTCACTTCATCGAACACAACGTCACGAAGTTCATCGCCGTCGACGGCGAGATCGATGCGGTGCTCCACTTCGCCTCCCCCGCTTCCCCGATCGACTACCTGGAGCTTCCGATCCAGACGCTCAAGGTCGGTTCGCTCGGGACGCACAACGCCCTCGGCCTGGCTCTCGCAAAGGGCGCCCGCTTCCTCCTCGCTTCGACGTCGGAGGTCTACGGAGACCCGCTCGTGCATCCGCAGCCGGAGACTTACTGGGGAAACGTCAACCCGATCGGCCCGCGGGGCGTCTACGACGAGGCGAAGCGCTTCGCGGAGGCGATGACGATGGCTTACCACCGCGCGCACGACGTCCAGACCCGGATTGTCCGCATCTTCAACACCTATGGAGAGCGCATGCGCGTCCGGGACGGGCGGGTCGTTCCCGCGCTCATCGGGCAGGCTCTCGCCGGCGAGCCGATGACGGTCTTCGGAGACGGCTCGCAGACGCGTTCGTTCTGCTACGTGACGGATCTGATCGACGGCGTGTACCGGTTGCTTCTCTCCGAGGAAGTCGAGCCGGTGAACGTCGGCAACCCCGCGGAGCTCTCGGTCCTCGAGTTCGCTCGCACGATTCGACGGCTGACCGGTACCACGAGCGGGATCGTGTTCCGCCCGCTTCCGGTCGACGACCCGAAGGTCCGACAGCCGGATATCACGCGAGCCCGCGAGAAGCTCGGCTGGGAACCAAGAGTACCTTTGGAGGAAGGGCTAATTCGGACGATCGACTTCTTCAAGCGATTGGCTGCCCCCTAACAGCCACAAGGTCCCCCACCGACAAATACCGGACACACTCACGCTCATTCTCCGTCGGCACCGATCGCTTCGACCGGGCAGGAATCCATTGCTTCCTGGCACTGTGCTTCTTCCTCCGGAGACGCCGGCTGCCGGAAGACGTAGGAGTAGCCCTTCTCCTCCTCCCGCTGAAAGTTCGCCGGCGCGGTCACCCGGCAGACGTCGCAATCGATGCACTGCGAGTCGACGTAGTACCGGCCGGCGACGTTCTCGCCCAGCCTGTCTCGTGGATCGGCCATCTGAATTTCGACGGTAGCGGCGGCGCCAAGGCCCTGTCAACTCAGGAATATCTGAACGCGCCGTGCCCGTTCTTGCCTCGAAGCTAGACTTCTTCCGTGATTTTCGGCGGGCGCTTACTTTTTCTCGTGGGCCTTGCCGCGCTCGCAATCGGGTGCAGCGAAGAAGCCCTCCCCGAAGCCGATGCGCACGGCGGAGACCTGGCCGCGGGCCGGGTGATCTTCCAGAAGAAGTGCGCACGCTGCCACAACGGCAACGGCGACGGCCAGACCCCGGTCGCCGGGCGATTTCCATACGCGAACTTGATCGACGGGGTCTGGCGCTCCGATGGGTCCTCCGAAGCGATCGAGAAGCAGATCCGGCATGGGCGGGACCCGATGCCAAAGTTCGAAGGAAAGCTGACCGACGAACAGATCCGGCAGACCGTGGAGTACGTCCTGGAGCTCACGGGCGGCCGACGAGAGGCGGCCCGATGAGCCGCCGCCGCATCCCGCTCTTCCCGCTTCCAGACGTCGTCCTCCTTCCTGGAACGCTCCTGCCTCTCCATATCTTCGAGCCGCGATACCGCGAAATGGTCGCCGACGCTCTGTCCGGCGACTGCCCGATCGGGATGGCGATGATGAAGCCGGGCTGGGAGCGCGCCGGAGCCACGCCGCCCATCTTCCCCGTCGGCGGCGCCGGGCGCATTGTCGAGTCCGAGGAGCTGCCGGACGGTCGGTACAACATCGTGATCGAGGGTGAGTTCCGCTACCGCATCCTCGAGGAATCTCCTCCCGATCCGTATCGTGTCGCCAGAGTCGAGGAGATCGCGTCGGTGCTGTTCCCGAGCGAGGTCGAAGAGGGGCGCGTCTGCGCCGAGGCGATTTCCCTCTTCCGGGAGATTGCCACGGCGATGGAGCTGCCGTCTCTGCCGCCGGATCCGCTCGCGGCCGAACGCCTGTCTTCCGAGCTCGCGCTGCGGCTCCGCTACGAGCCGGCAGAGCTCCAGGCGCTTCTCGAGACGGATTCGATCCCGGCACGATTCGGAGCGGTCCTGACGCGGATGCGGGACTGGCTGAGCCGCATCCGGTTCCTCGCGCCTTTCCGCACTCTCAGCTCGGATCCGGCAAGAAACTGACCGGCGCCAGTGATCCTTCGCCACTCGCTTCGCAGCGGACGGGGAGAGGGTTCGCCGCGGAGGATCCTCGGGCCTGCGCCTTTCAGAATAACTCCCGGGCAATGTGGCCTCGGAATGACGAAGGCGGCCGCTTCAGCGCGACGCATTGAGTGCCCGTTCGTGCGCCCAGCTCCGGATCGCCTTGATCTGCTCCTCCATCGTCACGGAGAGCGGGACAGTCGCCGAGATCATTCGGTAGAGGTCGTCCTCGGTCACATCGCGCTTCTCCGAATATGCGTCCACGACCGCGGATACGACCGCCTGCTCGATCTCCGCC
This sequence comes from Thermoanaerobaculia bacterium, assembly GCA_036397915.1. GTDB lineage: Bacteria > Acidobacteriota > Thermoanaerobaculia > UBA5066 > Gp7-AA6 > Gp7-AA6. Next base: position 5,877 of record DASWIB010000316.1, read on the forward strand.
CCGTTCCAGCCCACGGTCGCCTTCGCGAGAAAGACGAGGTCGAGCCGGGAGACGTCGCAGCGGTTCTTGGTCAGGTGGATGTGGAAGATCTGCTTGCGCTCTTCCTCGCTGGGAAGATCCACGAAGAAGACCTGGTCGAAACGCCCCTTCCGGATGATCTCGGCCGGGAGCAGGTGGATCCGGTTCGCGGTCGCGGCCACGAAGACGAGAGCGGTCTTTTCCTGCATCCAGGTCAGGAAGCCGGAGAAGATACGCGACATCGAGGCATCCTGCCCTTCGCGGTAGCCGCCCACGCCCATCTCGATCTCGTCGATCCAGAGCACCGCCGGTGAGACCGCTTCGACCGAGCGGAGCGCCTTCAGAAACGTCGCCTCGGGGTTTTCGGTCCCGAAGATCGCGTTCATATCGAGCCGGAAGAGCGGCAGGTTCCACTCCGTCGAGATCGTCTTGACGCACAGGCTCTTCCCGCAGCCGGATACCCCCATGAGCAGGATGCCGCGCGGGATGGGAATGCCCGCGTCCAGAGCATCGCGCGAGAAGAGCTTCTGCCGTTTCTCGAGCCAGCTCTTCAGGACATCGTAGCCGCCGACGTCGTCGAGGGAGAAACGCGGAGGGACGAACTCGAGCACGCCCTCCTTGCGCGACATCTGCTCCTTCTCCGAAAGGACCTCGAGGAACGCTTCTTCGTCGAACGCGCGGCGCTGGGCGAACGTCTTCGAGAGTACGTGACCGATCTCGTCGGCGGTCAAGCCGCGCAGGGCGAGCGCGAGGCGCTTCAAGTCCGTGTCGCTGATCGCTTCCGGGCCGAGCCGGCGCTTCAGGTTCGTCTCGAGCATCCGGGCGATCTCCACGTCGTCCGGGAGCTCGTACTCGATGACGTAGACCTCCTTCTTCGCGTCCTCGGGTATGACGAGCCGGGGCGACACGAGCAGGACGTGCCGACCCCGGTCCTTCAGTCCCCGGTACAGGTCACGCAGCCTCCGCACGATCTCGGGGCGCCCGTCGGCGGCGCCCGGAAAGTCCTTCATGACGTAGAAGCCCTTCCCCTCCGCGCCGAGGATCGCCTCGAGCGCCGCGAGAGGATCGTGCGTGCCGGGGACGGCCTGACCGTCCACCGAAAGGCCGTCGACCACTGACCAGACCCCGTAGGCCGAGGGCTCGCCGTAAAATGTCTTCGCGAGGTGCTGGGCGAGCCGCTCGACCCGGGTTTCCTCCCAGGACTGGACGTAGAGGAGAGGATGACCACCGACGAGAGCGCGGCGGATTCGTTCCATGGCTTTTGGCGACGGCGCCGCGCCGGGATTCATCTACCTGATTCTAACGCCGGAAGCCGCCAGACCTCCGGCGGTTACAATCGCGGCACATGGCGAACCCCGATCATCTCCGACAGGTCTCCTCGCCCGAGTGGAACGACTGGCGCGGCCGCAACCCAGGAGTCACGCCGGATCTGACCGCCGCCGACCTCTCCGGGAAAGACCTTTCGGGCAAGGACCTGCGCCGCGCGGATCTGACCCGCGCCAACCTCTCGGGAGCGATTCTCGCCGGGACCGACTTCACGCGCGCCACCCTCACGATGGCGCGCTTCGATGGCGCTTCGGCCCCCGGGGGAATCTTCGAGCACTGCGATATGGACTTTCTCGACCTGACCGGGATGTTTCTCGCCGGAGCCCGGATGCGCGCCGCGTCTCTGCAGAGCTGCACGCTGCTTCAGGCGAACCTCGCGGGGGCCGACCTCACACTGACGAAACTCGAGGGCTCGGACCTCTCCGGCGCGAACCTCGCCGGAGCGACCCTCTGCGACGTGAACTTTCGCGGGGTCAAGATGCTCGGAGCGCAATTCGACGGGGCCGACCTCTCCCGCTCGTTCTTCGAAGGCGTCGCCGCCCAGCAGGGCTCTTTTCCGAACGCGATCTTCGCCCGCGCGAACCTGAAGTCGGCGGACTTCACCGGCGCGGATCTGCGGCGCGCGAAGTTCGTCGGCGCCGTGCTGCGTCAGGCGGCACTGAACGCCGCCGACTGCGAGCGCGCTGATTTTGCCGAGGCGGACATGGAGCTCGTCTCCGCGGTGGAAACGAACTTCAGCGGCGCGCAGTTCGACCGGGCCCGGTTGCGCAAGGCCGATCTGCGGGGAGCGCAGTTCCTCGATGCGGGGGGCGACGACGTGAGCTTCGCCGAAGCGAAGCTCGTCCAGGTCGACCTGCGTACGGCGAGGTTCGATCGAGCGAATTTCCGCGGAGCCGACCTCTCCAAAGCCGTCCTGAGGCGGGTGAACCTGAAGCCGTTTTCGTTCCCCGGGGCCCGATTCGCCCACGCCGACGCCTCGGAAGCGCAGGCGGAGGGCGTGGACTTTTCGCGGGCGGATCTCTCGTTCGGCAACTTCCGGCAGGCGAACCTGAAGCGTGCGAATTTCTCACACGTTCTCGCCCTCGAGGCGGATCTGTCCGGTACGCTCCTGATCGGCGCGAACTTTGCCGGCGCGAACCTGGAGGCGGCGGACTTCCGGTTCTCCCGAGCAATCGGGGCGGACTTCACGAGATCGCGGCTCTCCGGCGCGGACTTCGGAAACGCAGACCTCTCGGAGGCCAAGTTCAAGAAGACGCACTTCTGGGGCGCCTCGGCGCGGCGGGCAAAGGCGCCGGGCGCCGCCGGAGCCCTTCTGTGGCTCTCGACGCTTTTTTCGAAAGCAAAGGAGAAGCAGGAGCGCGGCGACGACGAGAAGGAGAAGGCGCGCCAGAAAAGGATCGACGAGCTCGCGGCGAAAGCCGAGAAGCGGCCGCCGCATGCGACCGGTAAGAGATAGGCGGGGTCAGGCCCCGGGTCAGGTCTTCACGAGTCGAGAGACCCCTGAATCGGCCGGAATGTTCTTGCCACTTTGCGAAGCAAAGTGGCAAGAAGACCTGACCCCCAAAGTGGCAAGTGGAGACCTGACCCCCTAGCTCGGCGTAGCCACCGGCGTCACCGCCGGCGCCGTGGAAGCCTTCTCGATCGCCTCCCCCAGCCGATCGACAGCGTCTCGCGCGAGCGCAAACGCCCCGGGGCGCCTCGAGACGATCGCGGCAAAGTCACCCCGGTAGGCGTGGAACGAGATCTTCCAGCTTTGGCCGGCCGGCAGCTGCACCGCGACCTCCACGTCCGCCGGCCTCGACGCGAGCGCTTGTAGCGCCATCGCTTCCAGGAACGACTTGCTTTCGACGTCGAGTACCGCCGTCATGAGATCGTCCGCCGCGGACGCGAGCAAAGCCCGCCCGTCGACGCTCCAGCCCGCCTTCTGGCGGGAGAACGCGTGACGTTTCGGACCCACCGTCGTGACGATTCCCTGCACGTCGGAGCGCTCGAACCGCACGAGACGCTTGTCGCGAAACGCGACCGCCTCCTTCGAGAGGTCGTCGACCAGCGACGTGCCGATCGTGAAAACCTGTCCCAGGCGCGCGGCATAGACCGTGTTGCCGTCCGAGCGCGTCGAGCCGAGGTCGAGCGGGTGCTTCGTCCCCTTGGAGTCCGTGAGCGTGACGCGATAGGCCGGCGGGGAGAGGCCGAGCGCAGAGAGATCAGCCGCCCGAGCCTTCGGCTCGAAATCCGTCACCCGCAGGGACGACAGGTCCCCGGCGAGCCGATCGGCCACGTCGCGGGCGGCGAGATCCGAGATCGGCTGATCCAGCCACCAGATCCCGCTCCTCTTGGTCAGAGTGAGCCGCCCGCGCCCCCGCGCGACGTCGACTCCGGCGACTTCGATCGGAGAGCCCCCGAACACGTCCTTGCTCTTGAATTCGTCCGCCGCTTTTCGCACCGCGGCCGCGACGGTCGCCGGCACGAAGAGAATGCCCGAATCGCCCGCGACGCGCGCGGCCGTGACGTCCGTGCCCGGGATGTCCAGACCGAACTCGACCGTCCGCGAGTGCTTCCTCGCTGGCGTCTTCAGATCCCGCCAGACGAACGTCGCTTTCGCGGATGGCTTCGCGAGGCCGTAATCCTCCGGCTTCCCTTCCGCGCGCGACTCCCCGCTCGGCTTCTTCAGATCCGCGAGCTGCGAGGAGAGATCGGAAGCCGCGAAGGAGTCGGCGGGATACGCTTCCGGCAGGACGAGCCGCCACGAGTCTCCGGACCTGGCGAGCTCGACGGTCTCGCCCCCGTGCTCGAGACGGATCGACTCCACTCGGTCCTCCGGAAGATCCCAGTGGAGCTCCCCCTTCTGCTCGCGCTCGGAAGTCGTCGGCATCTTGCGCTCGAAAAAAAAGATGAAAGCGAAGAGCGCAACGACGACCCCGGTCAGGACGAGCAGTTTGCGAGACGACATCGGTTCGAAGGATCAGTCGCGCCGGCGGTACCAGACCCAGACCCCGAGGATGACCGCCATCGCCGGCAGGCCGATGATCGAGAAGAGACCGATCCGGCGCACCTGCGACTGCGTCAGTGAGAGTGAGGCCTGCTCCGGAGTCTTCGGCGCGATACCGATCTGCTTCTCCGAGCCGGTCAGCCAGTGGACCGCGTTCAGGAAGAAGTTCGCGTTGCCCGCGTTGCCGAGGGCGCCGTTCGACGCGAACCGGGAGTTTCCGATGACGACGAGCCGTCCCTTCTTCGACGGTGCCTTCTCGTTCTCGGCGGGGCCGACGGCCACAACGAGGCTGACCGGACCCGGCGCGTCCTGCGGATCTTTCTTGATCTGTTCCTCGAGGTTTGCGAGAGAGGTCTCGCCCCAGCCGTCCGAGGACGTTTCGACGAGCATTGCGGGAGCGCCCGGCGTCGAAGCCGCGGCGTCCGCCCGGGAGACGGAGCGCGCGAGCGGAAGGATCAACGGCAGCCCTTCGTCCGCGAGCGCCCGGACGATCGCGTGACTCCCGTAACGGTTGGCGAAGACCGTCTCCGCGCCGACGAGCGGCAGCGCGTTCGCGGGATCGACGACGATGTCGTTTCCCAGCTTGACGCCGTTCGCCGCCAGCACTTTCGCAAGGCCGAAGTCCGGTGGCGGGGCGCCGGCGGCCGGCAGGACCGGGTCGAGCATCAAGAGGACGCGGCCGCCGCCGGCGAGGTGTCTCTCGAGCGCTCCCGCCTCCGGCTCCAGGAACGCCGTCCGGGGCCCGGCGACCACGATCGCATCGGCGTCGGCGGGCACGGAGTCCTTGCCGAGCGACTCCCACTTCGCCACGGTCAGGTTGTCGCGCTCGAGGAGCTGCTTCGCTTCGGCGAATCCGCGCCCGCGCTCTCCGGAGTCGATCGAGCCCTCGCCGTGACCGGACGAGAAGTAGACGTGGGGCGTCCGCGCCTCGGTGACGGCCAGGATCGCGGAAGTGAACGCCTCCTCTCCCTTGAACGCCTTGATCTCCGGCGTGCCGCGGCCGAACTGCGCTCCCGCGAAGTCGTAGTCGGCGAGCTTGTCCTCCTCGACGTACTTCTTGCGGTCGCCGGAGCGGAACACGATGGTCGACTGGCGAATCCCGAACTCGCGCACGAGCGCTTCGGCGCGCGCGGGGTTCCGCTTCGGGTCCAGGTACTCGATCTCGATCTTCGAGGAGAGCGTCCGGTAACGGGCGAGGAGCTCGGAGACGGGCGTCCAGAGCCGCGAGTCGCGATCCATGAAAACCGTGATCCGCACCGGCTTCGTGAGCCCGCCGACGAGCTTCCGGGTCGTGACCGAAAGGCTGTACAAGCGGGTCTTCGTCCAATCCCCCCGCGCCCAATGTCGCGACCCGAGCCAGTTGACGCCGACGAGCATCGCCGCGCCGAGCGCAATCGCCGCCGCGGACCCTCTGACCCGTGCCGCCCGGCCCCGGTTCAGGGTGCCTCCCTCTTCGCCGACAGCGAAATGGTCGTCAGAAACAGGAAGAAGGCCGTCGCCGAGACGTAGTACGCGATCCGCCGGGTGTCCACGACTCCGCGAGCGAACTCCTCCATGTGGTCCCAGAGGTTGAAGTACCCGAGGGTCTCGCGCTTGCCGGGGTCGTTCGACAGAGTTTCGAGAAGTCCCGCCGAGAAGACGGGGATCAACATCGCGAACCCGAGGATCGCCGCCACGATCTGGTTCTTGGTCAGTGTCGAGGCGAAGGTTCCGATGGAGAGAAAGTACGCACCAATCATCGCAATCGCGAGGTAGCCGGCGGCGACCGGTCCGAGATCGATCGGCGTCTGCGAGCGAAGGATCCAGACGTAAACGAGCGTCGGCGCCCACAGTGTCAGGAAGAAGCCGAGCGCGCCCGTGAACTTTCCGAGAACGACCGTTGTCTCCGAGACCGGAGACGTCAACAGCGTCTCGAATGTTCCCGTTTTTCGCTCTTCCGCGAAGAGACGCATCGTGATGATCGGCACCACGAAGAGGTTGAAGATCCAGAAGTACGTGTTGGTGAAGAGGAATGGCAGCGCCTGCCCCTTCGGAGCCCCGGGTGTGTTCAGGAACGCGATGATCGCCGAGAAGATCAGCCCGTTCATGAGGAGAAACGCGGCGAGGATCACGTAGGCGAGCGGCGAGAAGAAGTAGGCCCGCCACTCTCGTCCGACGATCGCCAGGAACTTGTTCATGACGCCGCATCCCCCGGTCCGGTGGCAGCCGGCTCCTGAGTGGATTCCGCAGCGGGTTCTCCCTCCGGCGCCGGCTCCTCGTGCTGCGTCAGGCGGACGAAAACGTCTTCGAGCGACAGCGCCTCGCGCACGAGCTCCCGCAGGACCCAGCCGTGCGTGACCGCCGTGCGAAAAATGTCTTCCCGCGGATCGGCGCCGGCCGCACACTCCAGTCGCACACGCGTCTCGCCGTCGACGGATTCCTGAGAGACGGCCGCGACGCCCGGCACGTTTGCCAGCGCTTCGCGAGCGTCGACCGCGCCCGAGAACGAGGCGCGCACGACCGGCGCTCCCGCGAGCCGGCCCCGGAGCTCCGCGGCGGTGCCTTCGGCCACGATTCGCCCACGGTCGATGATGAGCACCCGGTCGCAGACGGCGTCCACCTCGGGCAGGATGTGCGTCGAGAGCAGGACCGCGCGCTCGCGGCCGAGCCGCCGGATTGCCTCCCGAATGCGGATGATCTGGGCGGGATCGAGGCCGACGGTCGGCTCGTCTAAGATCAACACCGCCGGCTGGTGGACGAGTGCGCCGGCCAGCGCGGTGCGCTGGCGGTAGCCGCGCGAGAGGTTCTCGACCTTCCGATTCGCGACCTCTTCGAGCAGACAGCTTCCGATCGACTCCTCGACCTGCTTTCGGATCTCGGCGCCGCGAACTCCCTCGAGCCGCGCCCGGTACGTGAGGTACTCGCGGACGCGCATCTCGGGATAGAGAGCGGCGGACTCGGGCAGGTATCCGAGGCTCGCGCGCGCCTCTTCCGAATGGGTGACCACGTCGTAGCCGCAGATGCGCGCGGTCCCGGAGGTCGGTGGCAGGTAACCGGTCAGGACGCGCATCGCGGTGGTCTTCCCGGCGCCGTTCGGACCGAGAAATCCGACGATCTCCCCCTGCCGCACGGAGAAGGAGACGTCCGCAACGGCGAGCTGCGTCGGGAAGCGCTTGGTGAGATTCTCGACTTCGATCATCGTACCGCCAAAAAAAGCGCGCGAAATCTAGCATGTATTCCCGAAGCCCGATCGGGAATCGGAAATCGGGATTGGGAAATCGAGGGTCACGGACGCGGTCTGCGCACGTAAGATGAACGGCGGATGATCGCCGTTCGAAGCGTATCCAAAACCTACGGGCGCTTTGGACGGCGGGTGCGGGCGCTCGACGGCGTCAGCCTGGAGGTCGCGCGCGGCGAGACGCTCGGCCTGATCGGGCCGAACGGCGCCGGCAAGACGACTCTCCTGACCTGCCTTCTGGGGTTTCTCCAGCCCGACCAGGGATCGATCACCGTCGGCGGCCTCGCCCCCGACGATCTCGCCATCCGCTCGCGCACGGGCTATCTGCCCGAACGCCTCGGCTTCGACCGGGAACTTCCCGGGCGAGCGTTCCTCGCCCATCACTGGCGGCTCGCGGGCGGCGATCCGAGGCGGGCGTCGGCCGAGGTCGAAGCGGCGGCAGAGCGCGTCGGCCTGGAGAGAGAAGCCTTGAAGCGCCGCCTTCGCTCCTACTCGCGAGGCATGCTGCAGCGAATCGGACTCGCGCAGGCCCTCCTGCGCGATCCGGATCTTCTCTTTCTGGACGAGCCGGCTTCCGGGACGGACCCCCGAGGCGTTGCTCTCGTCCGCGAGAGAATCCTCGAAGCCAAACGGCGTGGCGCAACGATCGTTCTGAACTCGCACCAGCTTCCGGAAGTGGAGAAGGTCTGCGATCGGATCGTCTTTCTCTCGGAGGGACGGCTGACGAAGACCGAGACCCTCCGCGGCGGGACCGCGAGCCGGCGGCGCGGGCTGGTCCGCGTTCCCGCGTCGCATCTGGTCGAAGCCGCGGCGCTGCTCTCGACCGAGGCGTTCACGACGGACGCGGAGCCGGATGGAACGCTCCGCTTCGCCGTCGCGTCGGACGAGGAAATGGCGCGCGCGGTTCGGGCGCTCGCACTCGCCGGGATCCCGGTCTATGAGGCGAGGGTGTCGGCGGAGCTCGAGGAGCTCTTCGCGGAAAAACGGGACGAGTGATCGAGATGATCCGCCGCTTCGTGCGGCAGAGGTACGGCTCGGTCGGGCTCGTCGTTGCGCTCTCCGTGCTCGCGATGCTCGAGCTCCTGAGCATGGCCGCCCGCGGAGCGGAGGCCGGCTTCTCCATGGCCACCTGGGCGATCCTGGTGATCGCGGCCGGCTCCGTGTCCCGAGACGTGTCGAGCGGCGCCCTTCAGATGATCCTCTCGCGACCGATCCGGCGGACGCATTACCTCTTCGGCCGCTACCTCGGGATCCTTGCGTCGTATGCGCTGTTCCTCGCCGTGACGAGCGTCCTCACGCTCTTCGTCGTCCAGGTCGTCGCCTCGCAGGCCGCCCGGGGCGCGGTGGCGGACTTCTCGGCGAGCGCGCTCGCGGTCTCCGCGGGACAGGCATTCTTCTCCGGAGCGCTGCAGGGGGCGATCCTGCTCTTCTTCTCGACGTTCCTGCCAGGTATCGCGGACCTCCTCGGGCTGCTTCTTCTGTACCTCGCTCTCAATCTGCCGGGGGCCTCGAAGGAAGAGTGGCTTCGGAACGCAGTCCAGACCGCGCGCGAGAACATGCTGCCGTCGGTCGCCTGGAACGAGGTGCTGCGCGGCCAGGGAGTCCTCGGCGCCGTGACCGGCCGGTGGGTTTTCGCGCTGACTGTCTATCTCGCGCTCGCCGCGATCGTCTTCAGCCGGAGGGAGCTGCCGTATGGACAGGACTGAGGGGGTGCGGGGGACCGCAAGGTCCCCCGCCGACGAATACTCGGACACCATCCGGGACGCGAGATTGCTGTTTCCGAGTTCGGAAGACTCTGCAGCCGGGAACCTGTAACCTGTAACCTGCGATCATGTCGTCGGTCGAACCAGAATCTCCTCGCCCGCCGGAATCCCACGGGCCCCGACCGCGCTCGGCGTCGCAGTCGAAGCTCTCGCCGATCCTCCTCTGGGTCCTGCTCGCGGCGGCGCTCTTCCGGATCGTGACGGCCGTGATGGAAAAGCAGAAGGAGACTGGAACCGAAGGCGGCCTCGTCCGCTGGGTGCCGGCGGAGACCGCCGTGCGCACCGCGCGCGCTTCCGGAAAGCCGATCCTCTACGACTTCACCGCCGAGTGGTGCGCGCCCTGCCACGTTCTCGACCGCGACGGATGGGCGGACGCAAAGGTTGCCGCGCTCGTCAACGAGTCCTACGCGCCCGCGCGGGTCGTCGACCGAATGCGCGAGGAGGGAAGGAACCCGGGCTGGATCGACGAGCTCCAGCGGCGGTACCGGGTCGGCGCGTTTCCGACGCTCGTCGTCACGACGCCCGACGGCCGCGAAATCGCGGTGGCGCAGGGCTACAGCGGCAAGCAGAGGCTGATCGAGTTCCTGGAGAGCTCGCGCGGGAAGGCGGGCGCTTCTCCCTCCACGCGCTGAGCTGCGAGTTTGTCCAGGTAATCTCAGCGGGGGACCTTGCGGTCCCCCCAACCCCCTAGCGCCGCCCGGCGCGCTCCTTCCGCTCCTCGGGAGGCAAGGGCGGCGTCCTCTCGGCGAGGAATCGTCCCGTCAGGCTCTCGGGCGAACGGCGGATCTCCTCGGGGGGTCCCTCGGCGACTATCCGGCCTCCCTCGTCCCCCCCGCCGGGACCGAGGTCGATGATCCAGTCCGACGCCGACAGGAACTCGAGGTGGTGCTCCACCGCCACGACCGAG
>DASWIB010000317.1:0-4853 GCA_036397915.1 Thermoanaerobaculia bacterium
CCCCCACGCCCCCTGGCAGAAGGCGGGGTGACATGGCGATCGTCCGTCCATTCCGAGCGTTGCGGCCCGTCCCGCAGAGGGCGCCGGACGTCGCGGCCGTCCCATACGACGTGGTCACGACGGAGGAGGCGCGCGCCCTCGCTGCGGCGAAGCCGTGGAGCTTCCTCCACGTCTCCCGCGCCGAAATCGATCTGCCCGACGGGACCGACCCTTACTCGCCCGCCGTCTATCGGAAGGCCGCCGAGAACTTCGAAGGCCTCTTACGCGGCTGTCCACTGATCCGGGAAGCCGAGCCCCGTCTCTACCTCTACCGCCTCCGGATGAGCGGCCACGAGCAGACCGGGGTCGCCGGGGCCTTCTCGATCGACGAGTACGACACAGACCGGATCCGCAAGCACGAGCGCACCCGCCGCGACAAGGAAGATGACCGAACGCGTCACATCGTCGCGGTCCGCGCCCAGACGGGCCCAGTTTTCCTGACGTACCGCGACCGCGCGGAGATCGACGAGCTCGTCGGCGAAGCCGCAGCGCAAGAACCGCTCTACGACTTCACCGCTCCCGACGGCGTATCGCATACGGTCTGGCGGCTCGGAGGAGAAACGACTGACCGGCTCGCGACGGAGTTCGAGAGGGTGCCGCTCCTCTACATCGCCGATGGGCACCACCGCGCCGCGAGCGCGAGCCGGGCGCGAGAGGAGTTCCGGGAGCGCTCGGACCGCCCCGGTGGATACTGCGAGTACGACTTCTTTCTCGGCGTCACCTTCCCCGCCGGCCAGGTCCGAATCCTGCCTTACAACCGGATCGTGAAGGACCTCGGAGGTCGATCGCCCGAAGAGTTCCTCCTCGCGCTGAAAGGGAGGCTTCCGGGCGCGATCGAGGCTTCGCCGACGCCGGTCCGTCGCGGAGAGCTGAGCATGTACCTCGGCGGACGGTGGCACGGACTGCGCCTCTCCTCCGGTGAGCCGTCCAGCGGCGCCCTCGACGTCACTCTGCTCCAGGAAAACGTGCTCGAGCCGCTGCTCGGGATCAAAGACGTGCGCACCGACAAGCGGATCGACTTCGTCGGCGGCATCCGGGGAACGGCAGAGCTCGAGAAGGCGGTCGACGAAGGGCGCGCCGCGGTCGCGTTCTCCATGTATCCCGTGGACGTGGCAGACCTCATACGAATCGCGGACGGAAACGAGGTCATGCCGCCGAAGTCGACCTGGTTCGAGCCGAAGCTCCGAGACGGATTGCTGATTCACGAGATCTAGGAGAGTGCCGAGAAATAGAATGATGCTCATTCCATGAAAGTCCTCGTCGCCGACAAGTTCGAGCAGTCCGGCCTGCGCGGGCTTGCGGATGCGGGATGCGAAGTCCGCTACGACCCGGACGCCAAGGATGATGCGCTGACTGAAAAGATCCGGTCGAGCGGTGCAGAGGTCCTGGTCGTCCGCTCGACCAGAGTGACGCGCCCGATGCTCGAGGCCGGGCACGTCTCCCTCGTCGTCCGCGCGGGCGCCGGCTACAACACGATCGACGTCGAGGCCGCCTCGGAGCGTGGGATCTACGTCGCCAACTGCCCCGGCAAGAATTCGATCGCGGTCGCGGAGCTCGCGTTCGGGCTGATACTGGCTCTCGACCGTCGGATTCCCCAGAACGCCGCCGACCTGAGTCGCGGGGTGTGGAACAAGAAGGAGTACAGCAAGGCGCGCGGACTTTTCGGGCGCACACTCGGGCTCATCGGAGTCGGCAGAATCGGCTGCGAGATGATCCCGCGCGCCCGCGCGTTCGGAATGCCCGTCGTGGCGTGGAGCCGGAGCCTCACGGACGAACGGGCACGAAACCTCGGAATCGGGAAAATGGAATCGTTGTTCCAGGTCGCGTCCGCGTCCGACGTCGTGAGCGTCCACATCGCTTTGAAGCCGGAGACCACGAAGCTGATCGGCGTGGAGTTCTTCGAGGCCATGCGGCCGGGCTCGTTTTTCGTCAATACGTCGCGCGCGGAGGTCATCGATCAGGCGGCGCTCAAGAGCGCGGTGCGCGAGAAGGGGATCCGTGCCGCCCTCGACGTCTTCGCGAGAGAGCCCGCCGGTGGAACCGGCTCGGTCGAGGACCCCATCTTCCAGCTTCCCGGAGTGATCGGAACGCACCACATCGGCGCCTCGACCGACCAGGCCCAGGAGGCGATCGCCGCCGAGACCGTCCGCATCGTCCGCGACTACAAAGAGAGCGGTCGTCCCCCGAACGTCGTCAACCTGACGCGAAAGTCGCCGGCGACTCACCTTTTGGTCGTCCGGCATTACGACCGCGTCGGAGTGCTCGCGGCGGTATTCGATCGCATCAAAGAAGCCGGCATCAACGTGCAGGAAACCGAGAACGTCGTCTTCGACGGCGCGAAAGCGGCCGTCGCCCGAATTCATCTGAACCAGGCACCCTCGGCAGACGTCCTCCATAACATCGAGTCGAGTACGGAGGACATTGTGGAGGTCGGGCTGCTACCGATCTGAGGAGAACGGCATATGGCCACCGTCGCGGCAGAAAAAGCAACGCCGACCGATCGCATCTTCAACTTCGGGCCGGGGCCCGCGGTCCTGCCCGAGCCGGTTCTCGAGGAGGCGCAGCGCGACCTGATGTCCCTCCCCGGCGTGGGGATGTCGGTGCTCGAGATCAGCCACCGATCGAAGACATTCGAGGAGATTCTGGACGGCGCAATCGCCGACATTCGGAGATTGGCGTCGGTGCCTCCGAATTACCACATCCTCTTCCTGGGGGGCGGCGCATCGCTGCAGTTCTCGATGGTCCCGATGAATCTGCTCGATCCGGACCGTTCCGCTGACTACGTCGTGACCGGCTCCTGGTCGAAGAAGGCGGTTAAGGAGGCGCAGAAGGTCGGCACGGTCTCGATCGCCGCCACGACCGAGGATGAGAACTTCACGAGCATCCCGGAACAGTCGGAGCTTCGGCTCGACCCGGAGGCCTCCTACGTCCACATCACGACCAACAACACGATCTACGGGACAGAGTGGCACCGCGAGCCGAACGTCGGGATGGTCCCGCTCGTCGCCGACGCGTCCTCGGACGTCTTCAGCCGGCCCGTCGACGTCTCGAAGTACGCTCTTCTCTACGCCGGTGCCCAGAAGAACCTGGGGCCAGCCGGGGTGACGCTCGTGATCCTCCGGGAAGACCTGCTCGCGAGAACCCCGAAGGGTCTCCCCGCGATGCTCGACTACAACACGCACGCGCAGAACAAGTCGCTCTACAACACGCCGCCGGTGTTTGCGGTCTACATCCTTCGGCTCGTCGTCAAGTGGATGCTGGAAGAGGGAGGGCTCGAGGCGATCGGCCGCCGCAACGCAGAGAAAGCGGAGATCCTCTATGACGCTCTCGAATCCTCCGGCGGCTTCTACCGTCCGCACGCAAAGCCCGGTAGCCGGTCGAACATGAACGTGACCTTCCGGCTCCCCTCCGAAGACCTCGAGAAACAGTTCGTCGCGGAGGCGGGAAAACACGGACTCTCCGGCCTGAAGGGACACCGCTCGGTCGGCGGCATCCGGGCGTCGATCTACAACGCGTTCCCGAAAAAGGGCGTCGAGGCGCTCGTTTCGTTCATGGAGGAGTTCGCGAAGAAGAACGGGTAATCTGTCCGACTTCCGATTTCAGCGTGCGATCTGAGGATTGGACTTTCGATTGGCATGGGAGGTGTGATGGCTCTTCCACGATACGCCTTCTTCCGAGGCCGGATCGTTCCTTATTCCGAAGCGCGCGTCGGGGTCCTGACGCACGGGCTCAATTACGGCACGGGCGTCTTCAGCGGGATCCGGGGCTACTGGAACGAGGACGAGAAAGAGCTTTTCGTGTTTCGGCCGGACGACCACTACCGGCGCTTCCTGGAGTCCGCGAGGATTCTCGGGATGGAGCTGCCGTGGAACGAGCGCGAGCTCACGTCGGCGCTCCTCGAGCTCATCCGCGCCGAAGGTCACCGGGAAGACTGCTACATCCGCTCGCTCGCGTTCTACGCGGACGAAACCGTGGGCGTCCGCCTGCACGACCTCACCCCGGAAGTCTCGATGGTCTCGATTCCATACGGCCGCTACATCGACAAGGAGGAGGGGGCTCACGCCACGGTCTCGTCCTGGAGACGCGTGGACGACAACGCGATTCCCGCGCGGGGCAAGATCGTCGGCTCCTACGTCAACTCCGCGCTCGCCAAGTCAGAGGCGATGCGCGCGGGGTTCGACGACGCGATCGTGCTGAACGGGGACGGCCACATCGCGGAAGGATCGGCCGCGAACTTCATGCTCGTCCGCAACGGCGTCGTCGTGACGCCGCCGATCACCGACAACATCCTCGAGGGGATCACGCGGCGCACCGTGATCGAGCTTCTCGGCAAGGAGCTCGGGGCGACCGTCGTCGAGCGGTCGATCGACCGCAGCGAGATCTACGTCGCCGAGGAGGCCTTCTTCGTCGGGACGGGAGTGCAGATCGTCGCGATCACGCGGGTCGATCACCGTCCGGTCGGTAACGGGCGGATGGGGCCCATCGCCGCCGCACTTCGGGAGCTCTACTTCCGGGTCGTGCGCGGGCGGCACCCCGCCTACCGGCACTGGTGCGCCGGGGTGTACACGACCGCGGACGCCGCCCAGGTTGCCGGCACGGCAGCGGCCGCATCCTAGCCAGCCGTCCTCGTTCGCGGCGCGAGGAGTCTCCCGGAGGCTCCGGTCGCATCGCGAAGAGTCTCCGCGAAGTCGCGGCGCGAGGAGTCTCCCGGAGGCTCCGGTCGCATCGCGAAGAGTCTCCGCGAAGTCGCGGCGCGAGGAGTCTCCCGGAGGCTCCGGTCGCATCGCGAAGAGTCTCCGCGAAGTCGCGGCGCG
>DASWIB010000318.1:0-5546 GCA_036397915.1 Thermoanaerobaculia bacterium
CGGGGTCCACGTGCCGCTGTCCCAGATCATGACGGTGCCGCCGCCGTACTCGCCTTCCGGGATGATCCCTTCGAACTTCGCGTACTCGATCGGGTGATCCTCGGTTGCCATCGCCATCCGTTTGACGGACGGATCGAGGGACGGTCCCTTTGGCACCGCCCAGGAGAGAAGTACTCCGTTCCACTCCAGACGGAAGTCATAGTGGAGGGCCGTCGCGCGGTGCTTCTGGACCACGTAGCCGAGCTTCTTCGCGCGCGCGCGCCGTGGGGCCTTTCCGCCTGCGGGCTCGCGCGTGAGATCGAACCGTCTCTTCTTGCGGTATTCGGTCAGGCCCATCCGGCGCTCTCCGGTGCAATCAAGGTGCCCCGCAATCGGGGGTTCGGGGGACCGCAAGGTCCCCCGCCAAGAGATTACCCGGACACACTCCTAGGACTCGGGGTAACCGGAAACGCGCGACACGAAGGAGCAATCATCCGAGGCGTCTTGCCTGTCGAGTGTTCCGTGTCCATGTCCCGCCTTCGACTATAAACTCTTCTCAGTGCGGAACATCGTGGCCTGGGTTCTGGCCGTCGAGATCCTCGGTCTCGCGGTCCTGCCGGCGCTCCGCGCCTATTTCGGCAACCGGCGCGACGCGGCCCTGCTCTCCCGGCCGGTCGGGCTCGCGCTCGCCGCGTGGCTTGCCTGGGCCCTTTCGCTGGCGCCCCCGCTCGGGTTCTCGCGCGGAACGATTCTCCTTTCGATCGCGATCCTCGCCGGCGTCTCGCTCTATTCCCACCGCGGATCCGGGAAGGCGTCCGGCGAAAAGGAAGGCTCGAGAGCGGGCGAAAAGGAAGGCTCGAGACCTGGTTCGTTCTGGGGATCGGAGGAGAACCGCGGAGCACTCTTCTTCTGGGCGCCCGCCGCGGTGTTCCTGGTCGTCCGTGCCGCCGGGCCGGAGATCCTCGGCGCGGAGAAGTTCATGGACCTCGCGTTCTTCAACTCCTTGACGCGCCGCTCGGAAATGCCCCCCATCGACCCCTGGATGTCGGGCAAGACGATCAACTACTACTATTGGGGATATCTCCTCGCCGCCGTGCCGGCCAAGGCGGCCGGCGTCAACCCCTTCGTCGCGTACAACCTGGCGATCGCGACTTTCGCGGGGTACTCGTTCGCCGCGGCGGCGTGCCTCGGCTTCCGCCTCTCGACCGGCCGCACCGGTGCGGCGATCGGGGCCGGTTTCGCGAGCGTCTTCGCCGGGAACCTGATGGGCGCGCTCGATGCGTGGGCCCGCCCGTTCGCAAAGGATTTCGACTACTGGCACGCGTCGCGAGTGATCGGCGCCGGCGATACGATCAACGAGTTTCCGTTTTTCACGTTCTTTCACGCCGACCTGCACCCGCACCTGCTCGCGTTCCCGTTCTTTCTCGCCGCCTTCGCGGTGGCCGATCGATGGATCGAGATTGGCGTTCCCGGGGAGTCCGACGTCCGGACCGAGTCCAAGGCGGAACGATGGCACTGGTTGGTGCGGGCGGCCCCGTTTCTTCTCGTCGCGCTCGTGGCGGCGACGGCCATCGCCGCCAACCTCTGGAATGCTCCGGCGATCGGGATCCTGCTCGCCTTCGCCGGCGTTGCTCGGACGACGAAGGGCGCGGCGATTCCGCGCCTGGGAGCGGGAGTGGTCGGCGCGCTCACCGGGCTGGGCGTTTTCGTGGCCGCACTCGTGCTCACGCAGCCCTATCGAGCGTCTTACCGTCTCCCGTACAACGGGATCGGAAAGACGCACGCGGCATCGGGTCTCTTCGAGTTCCTCGGCGTGTGGGGAATCCTGTTCGGAGTCGCGGCAGCCGGACTCCTGAGGGAAAGCTCGGAGGAAACCGAGGAGCGTCGGCGACGGCACGATTTCTTCCTCGCGGTCGCCGGGGCGCTGACTGTCCTGCTCGCGCTCGCGAGGAAGGCGCCCGCGCTCGCGCCGATCCTCTTCCTCGCTTTTCTCGCGGGTCGCGCGGGCTGGCGGTCCCTTTCCCGAGACGGAGACCGGAAAGGTCTTTTCGCCGCTTTCCTGTGTCTGCTCGCGCTCGGGATAATCGTCGGTTGTGAGCTCGTCTACTTCAAGGATTCCTACGGAGAGAAGCTCCACCGAATGAACACGATCTTCAAGTTCTACCATCAGGCCTGGCCGCTGCTCGGGATCGGCGCCGCGGCATTCGCCGACCGGGCGTGGCGCGCGACGAGGTCACCGCGGCGTTCGCTGGCATTGGGTCTGGGGCTCGCCGTCTTCGCGGCGGTGCTGTACCCCGCGACTGCCATCGTCTCCCGCCTGCGCCAGCACGAAGGTCCCTTGACGCTCGACGCTCGCACGGCATTCGAACGTCGCAACCCCGGCGACCTCGAGGCGGTCGAGTGGCTCTCGAAGAACGCGCCGCGCGGCGCGGTCCTGATGGAGGCGGCCGGCGATCCGTACAGCGAGTTCGCGAGGATCTCGTCGCACACGGGAATTCCGAGCGTGCTCGGCTGGGCGAACCATGAAGGTCTCTGGCGCTCCAATGACCCGGAGGTCCTCGGCCGACTCGAGGAGATCCGGCGCTTCTATTCGACGCCCGATCCCGGGATCGCCCAGGAAATCCTCCGGCGTTACCGCGTCACACATGTCGTCGTCGGCGACCTCGAGCGAACCACGTACGCGGGCGCGGCACATGTCACGTCGTTTCCGTTTCTCGCGCGCGTCCCGAACGGGCCGAACAACGTCTATCAGGTCTCGAATTGACCGAGCGGAAGAGAGAAGGGTCGGTCGTTGCCAACTTATCGGGGTGGGGACGATTTCCCGTGGAAAGCTGCCGCCTCTTCCGTCCCGAAAAGCCCTCCCACCTGCCCTCGATTCTCGACTCGCCGGAAAGCGCCTCTTACATCGCGAGAGGGCTCGGACGCAGCTACGGAGATGCGGCGCTGAATCGGGGTGGGGCAGTCATCTCCTTCATCCGACTCAACCGGTTTCTCGCCTTCGACCCCGGGTCGGGAGTCCTCGAGTGCGAGGCCGGAGTCAGCTTCGAGGAAATCCTGCGCTACTTCCTGCCGCGCGGCTACTTTCTCCCGGTCACGCCGGGAACGAAGTTCGTCACTCTGGGAGGAGCGATCGCGAGCGACATACACGGCAAGAACCACCACCGCGTCGGGACGATCTCTCGGTTCGTTCTCGACTTACGGCTTCTCACTCCCGGCGGAGAGATCCTGACCTGCTCGCGCGGGGAAAACCCGGACGTCTTCCGCGCCACGCTCGGAGGGATGGGGCTGACCGGACTCGTCCTGAGCGCCCGCATTCGCCTCCAACCCGTCGAAACGGCTTACGTCCTCGTCGATTACGCCAAAGCGCAGAACGTCGACGAGGCGCTCACGAAGATGGAAGAGTCGGATCATCGGTACGAGTATTCCGTCGCCTGGATCGATTGCCTGGCGGGCGGCCGATCGCTCGGACGCTCGGTCCTGATGCGCGGAAACCCGGCGCTGCGGAGCGATATGCCGGCGCGAATTCCCGACCCGCTGGCAGCGAGGTGGCCGCTCCGGTTTTCCATTCCTTTCGACTTTCCATCGTGGGGTCTGAATCGGGCGACGGTCGGAGCCTTCAATGCGGCCTTTTATCGAAGGCATTCGGATGAGACCGGCCGGCTCGTCGACTTCGACACATACTTCTATCCTCTCGATTCGATTCGCGACTGGAATCGAATGTATGGGCGTCGGGGGTTTGTCCAGTATCAGTTGGTCTTGCCCATGATCTCGAGCCGCCTCGGGCTGATCGATCTCCTGGAGAAGTTCCGTTCTTCGGGACGGGTTTCGTTCCTCGCCGTTTTGAAGCGCTTTGGCGATCCTGACGAGGGCCTGCTCTCCTTTCCGCTGAGTGGGTACACGCTCACCCTGGATCTTCCCGTGCAGGATGGTCTCCTCTTGTTCTTGAGAGAGATGGATCAGGTCGTCATCCGCTACGGCGGCAGGCTCTATCTCGCGAAGGATGCGGTCACCACGGCCGAGAGCTTCGCCGCGATGTATCCGCATCTCGAGGAGTTTCGAAAGGTCCGGGAGCGCCTGGATCCCGGTAGCCGTCTCACTTCCTCACTCGCTCGCCGCGTGGGGATCGTCCCCTCCTGACGTCGTGCCGAACGATGCCGCGCTGATGAACCGCAAGCGGACCGTCCTCGTCCTCGGCGCCACCTCGGCCATCGCCCGCGCGGTCGCTGCGGAGCTCGCGGCCCGAGGTTTCGATCTCGTCCTCGCCGGGCGCGACGCGGAGGAGACGGGAGTTCTCGCGGGAGATCTCCGGCTGCGGCACGACGTTGCCGTCGCCGCGCAGATGTTCGACGCGCTTTCCTTCGACACCCATGCCCGTTTTCTGGACGACTGCCGAGCGGCGTCTCGAAACGGCCTGTTCGGCGTCGTGCTGTGCTTCGGTTACCTCGGCGATCAGACCGAGGCCGAGGCGAATTTCACAGAAGCGAGGCGAATCCTGGACACGAACCTGCTCGGGGCCGTCTCGGTGCTGAACCTGGTCGCCCGGGATCTCGAAGCAAAGCGAGAAGGTTTTATTTGCGCGATCTCCTCCGTCGCCGGCGACCGCGGCCGACAGAGCAACTACATCTATGGAGCGGCAAAAGCGGGGCTGACCGTCTACCTTCAGGGCCTGCGGAATCGCCTTTCCCGCGCGGGAGTTCGGGTCGTCACGATCAAGCCGGGATTCGTCGACACGCAAATGACATTCGGCCGACGCGGAATGTTCCTCGTGGCGTCTCCCGAAGCGGCCGCCCGCCGGATCGTTCGAGCCATTCTCGACGGGAAGGAAGTGAGTTACGTGCCCGGGTTCTGGCGCCTCGTCATGGTCGGGATCCGCGCGATTCCGGAACGCGTGTTCAAGAAAATCCGGCTGTAGCGGGATCGTCCGAGCCACGGTCCGGGGCGAGGTCGCGGCCGGATGCCTCCGACCGACCTACGGGCCCCCCGGTGAGACGTTCGTGCCTGCGGCCGGCGGCGGATACCAGAAGATCGGGCCGGGCTCACCGGAAGGGAAATCGTGCCGCTCCTGGCGGGCGTCCGGCCATTCGCGATTGAGCGAGGCGAGGAGCTCGTCGTGGTCGGGACGGAGAATCACCCAGACACGGCGTTCGGCGATGCAGCGCTGCTTGTATTCGCTGAGCTCTCCGGGTGGGACGTCCAACATGTCGTGGCCCTTCGCGAGAAACTGCGGCACGCGATCCGCGAAGGTCAAAGGCCCACGGATCATGCAGTATCCCGTGCCGGGCGGAGTTTCTCCGATCAGTCTGCCGACCCAGGCAATCGGGGCGACGAACGTTCTCAGGCTGCCGTGGGAGTACCACCGCCAGTTCTGGTATCCGACCACCGCCAGAATCGCTGCGGCCGGTAGCAGGATGGTTCCGGGCGACGGCCGCCTTCTGATCAGCTCGATCGCGGTGCGCAACACCAGATCGAGTGCGACCGCCGTGAGGATGGCCGCGGCCGGCAGGAGAACGACGAGACGCGGCCAGAAAGGAGCGTCGATGGTGAGCACCGAGCCCAACACGACTGCC
>DASWIB010000319.1:0-3198 GCA_036397915.1 Thermoanaerobaculia bacterium
GAAACGTCGGAAAGCTACCCCTGACCGCCCCGGATCTCGCCGCGGCGCTGTAGACGCCCGGGAACTGCTGCGGGTGCAGGCCCGCAGGGCCTGTCCCCGCGATGAACTGCTGCGGGTGCAGGCCCGCAGGGCCTGTCCCCGCGACATTTCTAGAGCACGCCCTTCAGCGCGGCGCGGTAGCCGGCGTTGCGGCGCTCGATCTCGCGCCGGACCTCCGCGTACTCCATCGAGCCGCGGATCGGCGCGAGCAGCACGTCATTGTCGTAGCAGGTGGCGCAGGGCATGCCGGTCTCTGCCGCTCGTCGCAGGAGCACCGCCGCGCGCGTGGCATTGCCGCGCTGACCATGCGCGGCCGCCAGGAAATGGTAGACGTGGTGGAAGTGTCCCATGCGGTGGTCGGCGGCAAGGATCTCTCCCTCGAGATCGGAGAAGTCCTGTCCCTGCCGGGCGCGGGCGACGGCGAGGAGTGCCGAATACGTGGGCTTCAGGTCCGGCGTCGTCTTGCGCCCGATCTCGAGCTCGGGCTCGACCCGGCGCGGGTCCTCCAGAATCACGCGGAGCCATGCACGCTGCCAGCGGAACCCCCACAGGCGCCGAACCTCGTTTGGTAGGCGGTCGTACAGCTCGACCCCCTTTCGCGGATTCCCGGTCCAGGCCTGCAGGACCGCACGCTGGCGGGCCGGCTCGGTACTGGAGGGGTTGATCCGCTCCCCCGCGCGAATCGCTTCGTCGAACTCCGGGAACCAACCGTTGTGGAGATAGATCCGGGCGAGATCGAAGTGTGCGATCTCGAGGCCGGGGGATTTCGCGACGGCGTGTTTCAGATCCCGCACTGCCTTCACGACGTCCCAGCCGCCGAGCGACGACCAGGCGAGGGAGGCTCGCGCGACTCGCGCTTCCGCCAGGTCCGTGTCGAGCTCCGCCGCCCGATCGGCGTCCGCGAGCGCGGCGCTATAGCTCTCGGGGCTCGGCTGCACGAAGGTCATCCAGGCGCGGGCATAGGCGCGCGCCCCGATCGCCCGGGCGAAATTCGGCTGCTGCTCGATGATCGGATCGAACGATGCGGCGATCTCCCGGCGAACCGAGGCGTCGGCGGCGGAGACCTGGACCAATCTCGCCCGCGCTGCCAGGTATTGCTCCATCATCCCGTCCGGAACCCTCTCCCCCGGCCCGAGCGTGCGCTGCATCGCCGGGTCGAGCTCGACCCGTAGCTTTTCGGCGACGTGACGCGAGATTGCGTCCTGCAACTCGAAGAGCCTTCCTTCTGGAAGGTCGATGGATTGGCTCCAGAGAATTCCGCCGCGCGAGACGTCGGTGATCTGAACGGAGACACGCGTCATTCCCTCGAGCTTCTGGTACGTCCCTTCGAGCACGGCGTCGACCCCGAGACGGCGACCGATTTCGCTTGCGTCCGTCGCGACGGTCTCGTAGCGGGCGATCGCACTCGTGGGACGGACGGTGAGCTGGCGGACCGCGGCAAGCCGCCCGATCAGGGAGTCGGCGAGACCGAGACCGAAGTGCTCGGGCATTCCCTCGGCGCTGATGGCTCGGAACGGGAGGACCGCGAGCGTGCGGGGAAGCTCGGCCGAAGGAGCGGGGGACCTTCGCTGCACGATCGCGAAAACGGCAAGCAGGATCGCGGCGAGGGCGACGACCGCGCCCACGAGGAGCAGCTTTCCCCGGTCGCGCGCGGGCCGGGCCACGGGTGCCCGGGTCTCCGGGCGCGCACGCTCGCGCACCGCGCTACGCAGATCGTGCGCGAGATCCGCGGCAGAGTGGTATCGGTTCTCCTTCCGCTTCTCGAGGCAACGGCGAACGACCCTCGCGAGCTCCGGCGGGAGCGTCTCGAGCGCGAGCTCGGGCTGCGGCTCCTCCTTCAGGATCGCGTTCAGCGTTTCCACGTGCGAGTCTCCGGAGAATGGTCGATGTCCCGTCAGCATCTCCCAGAGCACGACCCCGAGCGAGAAAATGTCCGATCGCCCGTCCACCGGCTCCCCGCGCACCTGCTCGGGGCTCATGTAGCCGAACGTTCCCGCGATCACTCCGGCTTCGGTCACGAGCGCGCTCTGCGTGGCCTCCTCCTCGGAAACACCCGCCGCGATCAGCGGACCGCTCCTCTTCGCCAGCCCGAAGTCGAGGATGCGGGCGAAGCCCGAGCGGGTCAACACGATGTTGTCGGGCTTGATGTCGCGGTGGACGACGCCTTTCTCGTGGGCGGCCGCGAGCCCTTCGGCAACCTGCGCGGCGATCTCTGCGATCTCTCGAGAGGGGACTGGACCGGCGGAGAGGCGCATCCGGAGAGTTTCCCCGACGACGAGCTCGGCGACGGCGTAGCGGATTCCCTCCTGCTCGCCGACGTCGAAGAGCGGGACGACGTTGGGATGCGAGAGCGATGCGACGGCCCGCGCTTCCTTCTCGAAGCGGTGGACGCTCTCCGGGTCGGCCGCATGAGTCCGGGGGAGGATCTTGACCGCAACTTCCCTTCCCAGCCGCGTGTCGCGGGCCCGGTAGACCTCGCCCATCCCGCCCCGGCCGAGCGTTCCTTCGATCTCGTACGGACCGAGGCGCGTTCCTGGAGAAAGGCTCACTGTTCTGGGAAAGAATATCTCCCGATCATGCCGATCGTGGTGCCACTCGCCGTCCTACCCCATGGGGAGGGGTTGGAGGCGCCATCCTATGCGACGGAAGGATCCGCGGGGTGCGATCTGCGGGCGGCAATCGAGGCGGAGTTGACGATCACCGCCGGCGGCCGCGCGCTGGTTCCTACCGGGATTGCGGTGGCGATCCCGCCGGGCTACGAAGGACAGCTGCGGATGCGAAGCGGCCTCGCGCACGACCGCGGTCTCGCGCTCTTGAACGCGCCGGGCACCGTCGACTCTGACTATCGGGGCGAGATCCGGATCATCGTCGCCAACCTTGGGACCGAGCCCGCGACGATCCGCCGCGGCGACCGCATTGCTCAGCTCGTGTTCGCTCCCGTCGCGCAAGCGAGGTTCGAGCGCGTGAGCGAGCTCCCGCCGAGCGCACGCAGTACGGGAGGCTTCGGCTCGACGGGCGATTCGTAGCACCGCTTGTCATCCCGAGCGCAGCGAAGGATCTCTTTATCGATTGCCCGTGGCGTCCGGCTCCGGACAGGCTCCGCGAAGGATCTCTTACTCTGAACGGGAGAGCTCCTTCGTCGCTATGCTCCTCAGGACC
>DASWIB010000320.1:0-16042 GCA_036397915.1 Thermoanaerobaculia bacterium
TAACGGATGAAGCGATCCGAGTCGGGCACCCGCTTCCGAGAGTGGCGCGAGCGTGTCGCTTCCGAGCGCGCCGGAGAAGTGAAACGCGAACCGGCAGGCGAGGTGGCCCGCGAGCCGGGCAGCCACGGGCGCGATCGCGTCGTCCGGGACCGACAGGATGGCGACATCACCGGCGAGCTTTGCGCGGCGATCGAGGTGAGCGACCTCCGCACGGTCGAGACGCCGTGCGAAGGACCGGGCCGGGGCGACATCCCGCGCGATCAGAACGATCGAGCCTCCCGCGCTCGTCCACGATCGCGCGAAGGCGCGCCCGGCGCGGCCGGGGCCGACCAGGATGATTCTCGCTCCGGCGAGGTCTTCCGCCAAGGCGGCGAGTCTACGCTCGCCTGGGGACGACAGACAGTCAACACCGAGTCGCTTCCTTGACTGGGGTCGATTCGGCCGGTACCCTGAAATCTGGCACTCCCCGTGACGGAGTGCCAGACGGAGCGATGAGTAACCTCGACACCCGAAGCCGGGCGGTCTTGAAGGAGATCATCCGGGTCCACGTGGACACGGGCAAGCCCGTGTCTTCCCGGACTCTCTTCAAGTCGCACCGATTCGACGTGTCCCCCGCGTCGATCCGCAACATCATGGCGGACCTGACGGACGGGGGATACCTCGCGCAGCCGCACACGTCGGCGGGCCGGGTGCCGACCGACCGGGCGTACCGTCTGTACATCGACGAGCTCGTCCGCCACCGCCGAATCAACGAGGGGATCCGCGAGCAGGTGGATTCCGACCTCGCCTCCGCGGGACCGGAGGTCACCGGGCTCTTCCAGACCGCTTCGCGCCTGCTCTCGCGCCTCTCCGGCGAAGTGGGTTTCGTCGTCGCACCCGATGCGCTCCATACCGTCCTGAAGAGCCTCCGCTTCCTCTCGGTCGCGCCGGGAAAGGTTCTCGTGGTCCAGGTGAACGAGCCGGACGTCGTGCTCTCACGGGTCATCGAGACCGGTGGGGACTACTCGCCGCGCGAGCTCGAAACCGCGAGCGAGCGCTTCACCCGCGAGTATGCGGGGCTGACGCTCCACGAGGTCCGCCGGCGCCTCCTCGCCGAGATGGCCGAGGAGAAGGACGCGTACGACCAGATGCTCGGTCGGTCTCTCGATCTCGCCCGCCTGGCCCTCGATCGCCAGGACGGCGAAGAGCTCGTCTACGTCGACGGCGCCTCGAAGCTGCTCGACAAGCCGGAGTTCTCCGACGTCGACAGCCTGAAGCGTATCTTCCGCGCGTTCGACGAGAAGGCGCGCCTTCTCGATCTCGTGACCCGCTACCTCGACGCAAAGGAGACCTGCGTCGTTCTCGGATCCGAGGCGAGTCTCGCGTCCGACCCGCGCCTCTCGGCGGTCTTGACGTCGTTCGGGGCGGGAGAGACACTGACGGGAATGCTCGGCGTGATCGGCCCGGCGCGCCGGGAGTATCCCCGCGTCATCCCCGTCGTCGAGCTGCTCGGCCGCGCTCTGAGAGAACGGCTCGAGAGCCGGGAGTCGCGCGCGCGGCGGGAGCCGACCCATGAATGATCGCGGTCGGCGCGAGGACGCCGACCCGGCCGACGATGACCGGATCCTGGTCGAGGATACGGGCGAGTCGCTCGACGCGGCCCTCGCCGAGGAGGAGCGCTCGGCGATCGCCGCCGCGGAAGAGAAGCTCCGTTCGGTCCAGCGCGACCTCGAGGACCTGAAGGACCGCCACCTCCGAAAGCTCGCCGAGTTCGAGAATCTTCGCAAGAGAAGCGAGCGCGAGAAGGCGGAGGCCCGGAGCGTGACGCTCACCGATCTGGCCCGGGAGTTTCTTCCGGTCGTCGACAGCTTCGAGCGAGCCCTCGCGCACGCCACGGCGAACGATCTGCAGAGCGACTTCGGCCAGGGAATCCTCTTGATCCACCGCCAGCTGACGGACCTCTGGCGCAAGCACGGCCTGCGCGAGGTCGACACGGCCGGCGGCTTCGATCCGAACCGGCATGAGGCGGTCGCGACGGAGGAATCGAACGAACCGGCGAACACGGTGCTCGACGTCCTCCGAAACGGGTACATGCTCGGAGACCGGTTGATCCGCCCGGCGCTGGTGAAAGTGGCGGTTCGCCCCGCCGGGGGGGGGGACGCGGCCCCAAACGACGGGGAAGAAGTGGACCGGTAACGTGGGAAGGATCCTCGGGATCGACCTCGGGACCACGAACTGCTGCGTCGCGGTCGTCGAAGGGATCGTGCCGCAGGTGCTCGCCAACCGGGAGGGGAGCCGCACCACGCCATCGATCGTCGCATTCACCGAGGACGGTGAGAGGCTCGTCGGGCAGATCGCGAAGCGACAGGCGATCACGAACCCGCTCGCCACGGTCTTCGCGGTCAAGCGGCTCGTCGGACGAAAGTTCGATTCTCAGGAAACGGCTCACGCGCGCGAGGTGCTGTCGTACGAGATCGCGCGGGCGGCGAACGGCGACGTGAAGATCCAGGCGCGCGGCCGCGAGTACAGCCCCGAGGAGATCTCCGCCTTCATTCTTCAGGAGATCAAGGAATTCTCCGAGGAGGTGCTCGGCGAAGAGATCACCGAAGCGATCGTCACGGTCCCCGCGTACTTCGACGACGCGCAGCGGCAGGCGACCCGTGACGCCGGCCGGATCGCGGGGCTCGACGTTCTCCGGATCATCAACGAACCCACTGCCGCCGCGCTCGCTTACGGCCTCGACCGGAAGGGGAGCGAGGTCGTGGCGGTCTACGACCTCGGGGGCGGGACATTCGACATCTCGATCCTCGAGCTGGGCGACGGCATCTACGAAGTCAAGGCGACCGCGGGAGACACGTATCTGGGCGGCGAGGACTTCGACAAGAAGATCATGGATTGGCTGCTCGCGGAGTTCCACAAGACTGCCGGGATCGATCTGAAACAGGACCGCATGGCCCTCCAGCGTTTGAAAGAGGCGGCCGAGAAGGCGAAGTGCGAACTGTCGAGCGCCATGGAGACGACGATCACGCTTCCCTTCATCTCGGCGGACGCGTCGGGACCCAAGCACATCAACCGGACCCTCACGCGGGGGAAGTTCGAGCAGCTCGTGGCCGACCTGATCGACCGGACCGCGGCTCCGTGCCTGGACGCGCTCGCCTCGGCCAAGCTCCAGCCGTCCGACGTCGATTCGGTCATCCTGGTCGGCGGCCAGACGAGGACCCCGAAGGTCCAGCGGATGGTTGCGGAGCTGTTCGGTCGGGATCCCTCCCGCGAGATCAACCCCGACGAGGTCGTGGCGATCGGCGCCGCGATCCAGGGCGGCGTGCTCAAGGGGGAGATCAAGGAGGTCGTCCTGCTCGACGTCACGCCGCTGTCGCTCGGAATCGAGACGCACGGCGGCATGTTCGAGAAGTTGATCGAGCGGAACTCGACGATCCCGACGAAGAACACGAAAGTGTTCACGACGGTCGCCGACAACCAGTCGGTCGTCGAGATCCACGTGCTGCAGGGGGAGCGCGAGCTCGCCAAGGAGAACAAGTCGCTCGGGCGGTTCGAGCTCGTCGGAATCCCGACCGCCCCGCGCGGCGTACCGCAGATCGAGGTGACCTTCGCAATCGATTCCAATGGGATCGTGCACGTCTCCGCGCGCGACCTCGCGACCGGCAAGGCCCAGGGCATGCAGATGAACCCGGCCGGAGGGCTGTCCCAGTCGGAGATCGACCGCATCATCCGGGACGCATCCGCCTTCGCGGCGGCGGACGCCGAGCGGCGCGAGCTCTCTCAGATCCGCAACCGGCTCGAGGGAATGCTCTCGTCCAACGAGCGGGTGCTCGCGGAGTTCACGGACGTTCTGTCGTCCGATGAGCGCGAGCGGATCGAGGAGACCCTGCAGAGATCGCGGGAGCTCGCTTCGAGCGATTCGCGCGACGCGCTGAACGAGGCGCTCTTCGACATGCAGGGGGTCTCCAAGGTCCTGACGCGCGTCATGCTGCAGCGTGCGAGCGGTGACACGGCCGCCCCACGTTCCTGAGAATGGCCGCACGCCGCGACTACTACGAGGTGCTCGGTGTCGGCCGCGGGGCCGACTCGCAGGAGCTGAAGTCGGCGTATCGGAGGCTCGCCCTGCAATACCACCCCGACCGCAACCGGGACGATCCCGACTCGGCGGAGAAGTTCAAGGAGGCATCCGAGGCATACGCCGTTCTTTCGGATCCCGAGAAGCGCGAACGCTACGACCGGTTCGGCCACGCAGCCGTGTCGGGTGCCGGCGCCGGCGGGTTCGGCGGATTCGACCCGTCCGTCTTCGCGGACTTCTCCGACCTCTTTGGAGACCTCTTCGGGTTCTCGGGCGCGCGGGAGCGGCCGCCCGCCGGCAGCGATCTCGTCTACCGGATGGAGATCACGTTGAAAGACGCGGCGTTCGGAGTCGAAGCTCCGGTCGCGGTGTCGCGCCTCGAGGCTTGCGACGCGTGCAAGGGCAGCGGCGCCGAGCGGGGATCGCGTCCGATCACCTGCCCCGCGTGCCGCGGGCGCGGGCGCCAGCGCATCTCGCAGGGTTTCCTGATGATCACACGCCCCTGCAGCAATTGCGGGGGGGATGGAAAGATCATCGAGAAGCCGTGCCGGGAGTGCCGCGGCGAAGGACGACGGCGCGGGCAACGGAAGCTCGAGATCCGCATTCCGGCGGGAGTCGAGACGGGATCGCGTCTGCGGCTCGCGGGAGAGGGAGACGCCGGACTCGCGGGCGGACCGGCCGGGGACCTGTACGTGATCTTGACCGTCCTTCGAGAGGAGCCGTTCGAGCGCGAAGGCGATGACCTCGTGCTGCGGCTCGACCTGCCTTTTCCCACCCTCGCACTCGGCGGAGAGGTCTCCGTGCCGACGCTCGAGGGGGAGCCCGAGAAGCTGACGATCCCGGCCGGCACGCAGGCGGGGAGCGAGATCCGCCTCCGGGGACGCGGCCTCGGCCGCCTGGGCCGGGCCGGACGGGGGGACCTCGTGATCCGGGCCGGCGTCGCGGTCCCGGAGAAGCCGTCGGCGAAGGAGAAAGAGCTCCTGCGCGCGTACGCGGAAGCGATCGGCGCGCCGATCGGTCAAGGAAAGAGCGTTCTCGAAAAGGCGAAGAAGATCTTCTCGTAGGCGGAAAACGGAAAACGGAAAACGGAAAACGATGGAGCCCGGGCTCTCACCGCCCCGTTTCCGGTTTCCCGGCTCGACGCGTCGCAAGTACTCCCGCCTGACCGTCCCGCGTCGGGCGAAGGACGACGCCGTTCTGGGCCTTCTCTCCCTCTTCGACCCTCTCGGCTTCCACGAGCGCGGCGCCGATCTCGTCGAGTTCTTCCGCGAGGCTCCGGCGGCGCGCGCGGCCGGCGGTGCGCTCGACGCGTCGCGCGTCAAGCATGAGCTCGTCACCGACATCCCCGAGGAGGACCCACTCGAGGCGTATCGCGCGGCTTCACGCCCCTTTGCGGTCGGCGGCCGGCTCTGGATCGATCCTGGTCCGCCGGGGGAGGCTCCCGCGCCGACGGGACGGATCGCGCTTCGGCTTCCCGCCTCGCGCGCGTTCGGAACCGGCGGTCACGAATCGACGCGTCTCGCGCTCCTCGCTCTCGAGGAAGAGCCGCTCGAGGAAAGTTCCGTTCTCGACGTCGGAACCGGCTCCGGCGTGCTCGCGCTCGCGGCGGTGGCTCTCGGGGCGAGGCGGGCGATCGGGGTCGACTGCGACCCGGAGGCGATCTTCGTGGCTCGCGAAAACCTGCGGCTTCACCCGTTTGGCGACCGCGTCGCGCTCGCCGCTGGCGGTCCCGCGGCGTTGACGGGCAGCTTTCCGGTCGTCGTCGCGAACCTGCTTCCGGAGGAGCTTCTCTCGGTGCGCGCGAGCGTCTGCGCGCGGGTCGCGGGCAGGGGCCGGCTGATCGTCTCCGGAATCCCCGCGGAGCGCGAAGCGGATGTCGTGCCCAGGCTCCGCGGACGTCAATGGACGCTCGCCGGCTGCCGGCGCGAGAACGGGTGGACGTGCGTGACGCTCGAGCGCGGCTGATCGTCGCCGCGCTCCCCGCGCCGGGGGAAACTCTCCGCCTCGCGCCCGAGGAAGCCGGCCACGCCCGCGCCCGGCGGCTCGCGGCCGGCGATTCCGTCGTCCTCCTGGACGGCAGCGGCCGGGAGGGCGCGGCCCGTATCGTGCGGCTCAGCCGCGCCGAAGCGCTCGTGCAGGTTTCCGAGATTTCCCCCGCTCCGGATCGGGGCCCGTCTCTCTCGCTGCTCGTCTCGGCGGTTCGCGCGGAACGGCTCTCCTGGCTGGTCGAAAAGGCGACGGAGCTCGGCGCCGGACGCGTCACGCTCGTCGAGAGCCACCGGGTGCAGTCGTTTCGCGCGTCGGCGCGGCTGCTCCCGCGGCTCGATCGGATCGCGCGCGAGGCGGCGAAGCAGTGCGAGCGGGGAGAGTGGCCGCGGATCAGCGGTCCGCTCCCGTTCGCTCGAGCGCTGGAGGAAGACGCCGGGCACCGGCTCTTCCTCGACTTCGATGGCGACCGTTTTCCGGGGGACCTCGCCGCCGCGCCCGCGGCGCTTCTCGTCGGACCGGAGGGAGGCTGGACCGATGCGGAGAGGAGCGAAGCGTCAGAGCGTGGCTGGAAGATCGTGACGCTTCCGGCCGGAAGGCTCCGGGCGGAGACCGCCGCGATCGCCGGGTTGATCCTGCTGCGCGCCGCGCTCGAACACGGAAATCGAAAAACGTGAAACGCGAGAGGGCGTTCTCTGCTTCGTCTCGTTTCCGTTTTCCTTCCCCGTTTTCCGGTCTTCGCGCTAGGGGGTGTGGGGGACCGCAAGGTCCCCCACCGACAGATACTCAAACAAACTAATCGGTTCGGCGGACCGCAAGGTCCCACGCTGAGATTACTCGGACAAACTGCTAGACTGCGACGATCCCCGGATCGCCGAACGGAGGACCTGGTATGTCGTATGAGGAGGTTCGCAAGGTCTGGATGAACGGCCGGCTCGTGGACTTCGCCGACGCGAAGATCCACGCGTTCTCGCACGTCTTCCACTACGGCTCGGCGATGTTCGAAGGGGTGCGCGTGTACAAGACGCGCAACGGCGCGGCCGCCTTCCGGCTCGATGACCACATCGATCGCCTCTATCACTCCTGCAAGATCTACCGGATGGAGATTCCTTACACCGGCGCGGAGTTCAAGGAAGCGATCTTCGACACGATCCGCGCGAACGGCTTCGACGCGTGCTACATCCGTCCCGTGATCTATCGCGGCCTCGGCGCTCTCGGCGTCAACCCGTTCAGGAGCCCCGTGGACGTGGTCATCGGGGTGTGGAAGTGGGGGCAGTACCTCGGCGCCGACGCGATCGTGAACGGCGTGGACGTCTGCGTCTCGTCGTGGAACCGGATGGCGCCGAACACCTTTCCGGCGATGGCAAAGGCGACCGGCCACTACCTGAACTCCATGCTCATCAAGATGGAGGCGCTCGTCAACGGATACACCGAGGGTGTTGCGCTCGACAGCTCGGGCCGAGTCTCGGAGGGGAGCGGCGAAAACCTATTCCTGGTCCACCGCGGCCGGATCTTGACGCCTCCCCTCGAGGGATCCATCTTGCCAGGCATCACACGCGAGACCGTGATCACGCTCGCGCGCGACGCGGGATACACCGTCGTCGAGCAACAGGTCGCCCGCGAAATGCTCTACATCGCCGACGAGGTCTTCTTCACCGGCACGGCTGCCGAGATCACGCCCGTGCGATCCGTCGACCGGATCCCGGTCGGCTCGGGAAGGCGCGGCCCCGTCACCGAGCGGCTGCAGAAGGACTTCTTCGCCCTCTTGGAGGGTGACGCCGAAGATCGGTACGGGTGGCTGACTCCCATACCCGTGGAGGCGCGGGTCTAGGGGGGCGGCGATCGCAAGGTCTCTCGCCGAGGAACACTCGGACACTCTCCTGGGGTGTTCGGGGGACCGCAATGTCCCCTGCCGACAAAATACTCGGAGATTCTCTTTGGTTTGAATTGTTCCGGCTTCCAATCTCCCGTCCCGGGGCGTACCCTAAAGGTTCGAGGGAATCCATGCTGATCAACGATCTGCTGAAAATCGCGGTCGACCGCAACGCGTCCGACCTCCATTTGAAGGTCGGGGCGCACCCGATCATCCGGGTCGACGGAACTCTCATCCCGCTGGCGGAGTTGAAGCCGCTCATGCAGGAAGAGGCCGTCGCGATGGCCTTCTCGATCATGTCCGCCCGTCAGAAGGAGAAGTTCAGGAACAACTTCGAGATCGATATCGCCTACTCGGTGCCGACCCTCGGGCGCTTCCGCTGCAACATCTTTCAGCAGCGGGGGACGGTCGGACTCGTGCTCCGCGTCATTCCCCAGACGATCCGCACGATCCGGGAGCTGCTCCTTCCGCCGGTGCTGGAGAAGATCTGTCAGGAGCAGCGCGGCCTCGTGCTCTGCACGGGGACGACCGGCTCGGGCAAGTCCACGACGCTCGCCTCGATGATCGACCTGATCAACGCGACGCGCAACGAACACATCATGACGATCGAGGATCCGATCGAATTCCTCCACCGCGACAGGAAGTCGATCATCAACCAGCGCGAAGTGGACGTCGACACGAAGGGGTTCTCGGTCGCGCTCCGAAGCGCGCTCCGTCAGGACCCGGACGTGATCCTCGTCGGTGAGATGCGCGACTACGAGACGATCGAGACAGCGCTCGTCGCGGCGGAGACCGGTCACCTCGTGCTGTCAACGCTTCACACCCTCGACGCCACCGAGACGGTCAACCGGATCATCTCGGTCGTCCCGCCGCACCAGCAGAAGCAGATCCGCCTCCAGCTCGGGGCGGTCATCCGCGCGATCATCTCGATGCGGCTGATGCCCCGCGCGGACGGGCTGGGCCGCGTTCCCGCCGTCGAGATCCTGGTCCGTACGGGATACGTCCGGGAGTGCATCGAGAACA
Organism: Thermoanaerobaculia bacterium; assembly: GCA_036397915.1. GTDB lineage: Bacteria > Acidobacteriota > Thermoanaerobaculia > UBA5066 > Gp7-AA6 > Gp7-AA6. The sequence continues at coordinate 8,937 of DASWIB010000320.1, forward strand.
AGGAGAAGACGAGCCTCCTGCGGGACGCGATTCAAGCGGGCACCTCGCAGTACGGGATGCAGACCTTCGACCAGTCCCTCTACGGGCTCTACAGAGCCGGCTTGATCACGCTCGAAGAGGCCCTGCGGCGCGCGTCCAACCCCAACGAGTTCAAGTTGAAGATCCAGGGCATCCAGTCCACCTCGGATATCGCCCAGGAGGCGATGGACTCGGTTCTCGAGATGCCGGCCGATTTCAACCCGACCGAGGAGGAGTCGCCGTTCGACTTCTCCAACCAGGTTCCACGAGGGCGGTAGCGATCGGCGCCCGGCCTCCGGTCGAGAAGAATTCTCCCGCCGCGGCTCGCGAGCGGGGTCTCCGTCTCCTGGCAATCCGCCCGCGCGGCCGCGAAGAGCTCTCGCGGGCTCTCGCGCTCCGCGGCTTCGAGCGCGGCGCGGTGGCCCGCGCGCTCGCCCGACTCGAGGAGGAGGGCTGGTTGGACGAGCTCGGCGCCGCCAGATCGGCCGTGCGGCTGCGCGGGGATCGATACGGCGCGCGACGGATCGAGAGGGAGCTTCGGTCACGCGGCTTCGCGCGGGAAATCGTCGAGGCGGCGCTCGCGGAGCGGGATCCCGATCAGGAAGAAAGCTCGCTCGCTCGCGCTTTGGAAAAGGTCTGGAAGTCGAACGCGCATCTTCCCGCGCCTGCCCGGCGCCGCCGCGCAATCGACTCGCTCGCGCGGCGGGGATTCTCAGCGGAGAAGGTTTCTGAGATGATCGATCGATTGAGCCATGAAGTCGAACGAGGTCCGCGAGCGCTTTCTTAGATACTTCGAGGAGCGCGGCCATCGCCGCGTTCCCTCGTCCTCTCTCGTTCCAGCGGAAGACCCCACGCTGCTCTTCACCAACGCGGGAATGGTGCAGTTCAAGGACGTCTTCACGGGACGGGAGTCCCGCGAGTACTCGCGAGCGACGAGCTCGCAAAAATGCGTCCGCGCGGGGGGCAAACACAACGACCTCGACAACGTGGGCTACACCGGCCGCCACCACACCTTTTTCGAGATGCTGGGGAATTTCTCGTTCGGCGACTACTTCAAAGAGGACGCGATCCACTTCGCCTGGGAGCTCCTGACCGACCGGGAGCAGGGATACGGCCTCGACCCGGAGCGACTCTGGGCGACGGTCTATCTCTCCGACGACGACGCGGCGGCGCTCTGGGAGCGGTTCCTGCCCCGGGAGCGCGTCCTGCGGTTCGGCGAGGTAGAGAACTTCTGGGCGATGGGGGAGACCGGGCCCTGCGGGCCGTGCTCGGAAATCCACTACTTCCGCGGCGCCGACCTTTCGCAGAACACCGCCGTCCGGGTAAACGGGGAGGGCGACGAGACCGTCGAGATCTGGAACCTCGTTTTCATGCAATTCGAGCGTGAGTCCTCGGGTGAGCTTCGCCCGCTGCCGCGGCCTTCCGTGGACACGGGCGCCGGACTCGAACGGCTCGCCGCCGTTCTCCAGGGCGTTAGCAACAACTTCGACATCGATCTCTTCGTCGGGATCCTCGGGAGGCTGACCGACATCGTCTCCGCGAGCGGGGGTCCTTCCTATCGAGGGGACTTCGCCGTGGAGGACGCGCCGTACCGGGTCATCGCCGACCACGCGCGCGCCGCGACCATGCTCGTCGCCGACGGGGTGCTCCCGTCCAACGAGGGTCGCGGCTACGTGCTTCGACGCATCCTCCGGCGGGCGCTCCGCTACGGGCGCCGACTCGGGCTGCACGAACCTTTTCTCCATCATCTGACCGCTCCGGTCGTCGGTGTGTATCGGGGGGTTCACTTCGATCCGAACGAAGCGGATGGAGTCGCGCGGCGAGCCGCGGAGATCATCCGGCCGGAGGAGGAGCGCTTCGCGCGAACGCTCTCGGAAGGAGCCGATCGGGTCGGGGAGGCCGCGAGCCGGGTGAGAGAGCGCGGCGAGTCCGTTCTCCCGGGAGAGACGGTCTTTCGTCTCTACGATACGTACGGCATCCCGATCGAGGTCATCGAAGAGATCGCGGCCGACGAAGGCGTTTCACTCGATCGGGACGGGTTCGAGTCGGCGCTCGAGGAGCAGCGGCGCGCCTCGCGCTCGGCGGCGAAGTTCGAAGCGGCCGACGTGTCGGTCTACGACAAGCTCGATCTGCCTCCCGGCCACTCGGTCTTCCGGGGCTATCCGGAGCACGATTTCGTCTCGCTCGACGGCGCGAGGATCGTCGGCCTGGTGAAAGACGGGGCGACCGCATCGCGCATCGAGGCGGGGGAGACCGGCGAGGCGGTCACCGACCGGACCGTGTTTTATCCGGAAGGCGGCGGGCAGGTCGCCGACACGGGCACGTGGAGCTGGCCCGGAGGCGAGGCGGAGGTCGTCCACGTTTGGAAGCCGCGTCCCGACACGATCGCGCATCGCGTACAGGTCACGCGCGGGCAGCTCGAACGGGGCGCGACCGCGGAGATGAGGGTGCCCGAATGGGTCCGCCGCCGAACGCAGGCGAACCACACCGGCACGCATCTGCTCCATGCGGCTCTGCGGAGGGTGCTCGGGCCGACCGCGCGGCAGATGGGCTCCCTCGTCGCACCCGACCGGTTGCGGTTCGACTACGCGTCTGTCGTGCCTCCGACGCCCGACCAGATCGCGGAGATCGAACGGCTCGTCAACTACGAGATCCTCCGGGATCGCGAGGTGACGAAATCGATCCTGCCGATGGAGGAAGCACGCCGCCGCGGGGCCGACATGTTCTTCTGGGACAAGTACTCCGACCGCGTGCGCGTGGTGGAAGTTCCGGATTTCTCGACCGAGCTCTGCGGCGGTTGCCACGTTCCGCGGACCGGCGAGATCGGAGCCTTCAAGATCGTTTCCGACAGGTCGCTCGCCGCCGGCGTGCGCCGCCTGGAGGCGGTGACGTCCCTGGGCTCGGTCGAGCTCCTCCGCACGGACGAAGAGACTCTGAACCGCCTCTCCGCAGTGGCGCAGGCGCCGCGCGACGAGCTCCTCGAGCGGTGGCAAGAGCGCGAGGAACGCTTGAAGTCGCTCGAGCGAGAGGCCGCGTCGCTCAAGATGAGGCTCGCGTCCGGCGAGTCAGGATCGGCAGGGGAGAGCGAAGAGATCGCGGGAGTCCCGGTCATCACGCGCCTCGTCCCCGGGCTCTCGATCGCGGAGCTTCGGAACCTCTCCGACACGCTCCGCTCGCGGGTGAAGAGCGGCGTCGTGATCGTGGGGACGATGAACGACGGGAAGACGTCCGTGGTCGCGGCAGTGACGCGGGACCTCGTCGGAAGGGTACCGGCGTCACGGGTGGCCACCCGCATCGGCCAGGCTCTGGGCGGCTCCGGCGGAGGAAAGGCCGACCTGGCCGAGGCCGGCGGAAAGCGGGAAGAGCTTCTTCCCGAAGGCCTTCGCGCGGGCAAGGAAGCGGTGCGCGAGCTCTTGACCGGCCCGGCGGAAGCTGTCGTCTAGGAATGTATCCGAATAATCTTCCTGCGGGGTCCCCCGAACCCCCTGGGAGCCTGTCAGAGTAATCGTCGGCGGAGGACCTTGCGGTCCCCCGCACCGATAGGGCTGTTCGCCTATTTGTCGGCGGGGACCTTGCGGTCCCCCGCACCCCCCGGGGCCGGGCGGGCGTGACGCGCGTCACCCCCTGGGCGTCCCGCGAAGCCTGGAATATAATGATGGCACCTCGGTTAACGAGGCCGTCCCGAAGACATTCATGCGCTGGAAGTGGCTTTTCGCTGTGGCCGTTCTGTTCGCCCTGGCGGCGTCCGCCTCTGCGAAAGTGCGCATCCAGGTCCAGAACGGGCGCAAGGTCATTTTCAACGACGGGGTGGGCGAGAAGCGGCCGTCCGGCGTGAAACGCTCGAACGATCAATGGCTGGCGGCACGGATCTCGCGACCTTCCGCGTACGACCCGCTCATCGCCCGAGCGGCCAACGACCACTCGCTCGACCCCCGCCTCGTGAAGTCGGTCGTGCTCGTCGAGTCCGGGTTCAACGCCTCGGCCGTGTCCCGGAAGGGGGCCCGCGGGCTCATGCAGCTCATGCCGGGCACCGCGAGCCGACACGGTGTGAAGGACATGCACGACCCGGCGGAGAACATCGCGGGCGGGACGAAATACCTCTCCCACCTGCTCGATCTCTTCGACGGAAACCTCGAGAAGTCCCTGGCGGCCTACAATGCCGGGGAGGCGGCGGTCACCCGCTACGGCGGGATTCCTCCATACGACGAGACGCGGGATTACGTGCGCAAGGCGCTGACCGCCTATTACGGGATGCCGTACGGCGGCGCGGGCGCCGGCTCGCTCGGCGGCGGGTTCGGCAAGCCTTCCGGCGTGTCGTTCACCGGAAAGCCCGTGCGGGTCAGACGCGACTCCCAGAACCGGCCAGTCTTGACGACGGCGCGCCCTTCCGGCTCGACGTTCCGCCGGGCCAGCTAGGAGTTTGTCCGAGTAATCTCGAGGCTCTCTCATCCCCGGGCGGCGAACGCCCGCAGCCGCACGTCGGCGGCCGCGAGGACCTGGCGCACCGTTTCCTCGTCGCGGTGCTCACAGTAGAGCCGCACCATCGGCTCGGTGCCCGAGAGCCGGTGGAGGAGCCAGCCCTGATCGCCGAACCGGTATTTGACCCCGTCCTTCTCGACCACGCCCGTGACGGCGACTCCCGCGAGTTCCCGCGGCGGCTCGCGCTTCACTTTCTCCAGATAGGCCGAGATCACCGGCACCGGGAGATAGACGTCCCGCCGGTCGTAGGCGAATGCGCCGAACTCCGCTTCGAGATCCGCGAGCGCACCGTCCAAGTCGCGGCCGGATTGCGCGAGGCTTTCGAGCAGGAGCAGAGCGTTCAGCACGCCGTCCCGCTCGGGCAGGTGGAACGCGAACGCGTAGCCGCCGCTCTCCTCGCCTCCGGCGGCGGCCTCGCCCCGGTTCATGAGGTCGGCCACGTGCTTGAACCCGATCGGAGTCTCGTATAGCCGGGCCCCGAGCTTGTCAGCGATCCGGTCGATGATCAACGAGGTCGAAAAGGTCCGGGCGATCCCGCCGGAGAGCCCCCTCCGCCGAAAGGCGTGTAGGAGCAGCAGGGCGAGCACCCGATGAGGCGACACGAACCCGCCGCGGCGGTCCAGGACTCCCAGCCGGTCAGCGTCTCCGTCGTGAGCGACCGCGAGGTCGAGACCCTTCGAAACGACCTCCCGTGACGCGGCCTGGAGGTTCGCCGCGATCGGCTCGGGATGAACGCCGCCGAAGAGAGTGTCCCGCTCGGCGCGAAACGGGACGACCCGGGTGGCACCGCTTCGAGCGACGTCGGCAACGAGAGTCCCCGCCGCGCCGTGCATCGAGTCGGCGAGGACCGAAAGGCCGGCGCCGCGGACCGCGTCGAGGTCGAGAAGCGACGCGAGACGCTCGCGGTACGGACCGAGCAGATCCACGGTCTCGATCCGCCCGGGCCGGGGGGACTCCGGCGCCGGGCCACCGTGGTTTTCCGAGATCTCCGCGTAGAGCTCGGGGGGAGCGCTTCCGCCGAAGTGTGCTTTGACCTTGAATCCATTGTACGGAGCCGGGTTGTGGCTTGCCGTGATCACGACCCCGCCCGCGAGACCGAGCCGCCGGACGTGAAAGGAGACCGCCGGGGTGGGAACGGGTCGGTCCGTCAAGATCACGTCGATTCCGGCGCGTGCGAAGACTTCCGCGGCGGCGCGCGCGAACTCTGGCGAGAAGAAGCGTGTGTCGTGCCCGACGACGATCCGGCGGCGATCTCCCGGACTCTTTCCCGCGGCGTATACGCGGGCGGTCGCGGCCGCCACGCGGCGCAGCGCGTCGAACGTGCAGTCGTCGGCGATGACGCCCCGCCATCCGTCCGTGCCGAACGGGATGCTCAAGGACGCTCGCCGGCGGGCGGTGTTACCTTAATCACAGTGGTCGTGCCTCTCGCCGAAGATACCGCAGCGAAATCGAACCGAAGGAGTCAAGGACTGAGGATCAACCTTCCGAACGCGCTCACCCTGCTGCGCATCTTTCTCGTCCCCTTTCTCGTCGTCGTGCTGCTCACGAAATTCGAAGGGCGGGAGACCGTCGGGCTCCTCATTTTCTGGACCGCCACGGCGACCGACTTCTTCGACGGCTGGCTCGCCCGGCGGCGTGGAGAGATCACGACGCTCGGGACACTGCTCGATCCGATCGCCGACAAGCTCCTGATCTCGGCCGCCTTCGTGTCGCTCGTCGAGCTCGGGCTCGCGCCCGCGTGGATGGTCGTCGTGATCCTGGGACGCGAGTTCGCGGTCTCGGGGCTGCGGGCGATCGCTGCGGGTCAGGGAATCGTGATCGGCGCTTCGGGATGGGGAAAGGCGAAGATGTTCACGCAGATCCTGGCGGCTTCGCTTTTGATCCTGGCGACGCGGTACGCGGTCTTTCTCCGGCCGGGTAAGGCGGCGCTCTGGTTGGTCGTCGGTATCGCTCTCATCTCCGGGATTCACTATTTCGCGATCTTCCTCGGGCGGGTCGTGTCGATTCCCGGACCGCTTCCGCCGCCGGAGCCGTGAAGCGCAAACGTGAAACGAAGCCGAGGAGCGGCGTCAGCGCTGGTCGCTCGACGGTTTGCGCAGCAGGAACCTCCGGATCAGCCTCCGTTCCGCGCGGTACTTGATCTCGTAGTGGGTCGCCGGAGGCGCGGGAACGCGATCCCAATCGACTTCCTCGAGCCCGGACACCGTCTGCAGGAGCGGCGAAAGCTCTTCGGCGTATCCGTGGTGGTCGGTCACGATCCGCAGCAGGCCGCCTCGCTCGAGACGTGAGGCGAGGATCTCGAGAAACACGCCGTCCAAGAGCCGCCGTTTTCTCTGTCTCTTCTTCGGCCAGGGGTCGGGAAAGTAGATGTGGAACGCGCGCACCGATTCCCCTGCGACCGAGCCCGTGACGAAGAGCCGCGCGTCGGCGCGGATGATTCTCGCGTTCGTGACCGCCGACCGGGCGATCCGATTTCGCGACAGGCGGTAGTAGGAGAGCGAGCGCTCGACGCCGAGGAAATCGTGATCCGCGTCGGCGCGCGCCGCCTCGATCAGGAACCGGGCCTTGCCCGTTCCGAGCTCGATCTCGAGCGGCGAGCGCCGACCGAA
>DASWIB010000321.1:0-5478 GCA_036397915.1 Thermoanaerobaculia bacterium
CGTTGAACGGTCGCGACTCGCCCGTGATCTTCTCGCGGAGCGTCTCGAGCGCGCCGGCGAGCCGCACGGCCGCATCGGGGATCTCCACGAGTCGGACGGAACGGCCGGAGGCGCTCGCGACGCGCGAGGCGAGCTCCCGAACGGACAGCGGTCGAGGATCGCAGAGGAACCCGACCCGCCCGGCGAGCGCGGGCCGTGCCGCCGCTCGGGCGATTCCGAGCGCGGATTCCTCGACGGCACCGACCTGAACCCGCGCATGCGCCGCCGGAACCGGCACCCAGCCGCGGGCGGCCATCCGGAAGTAAGTCAGCAGACCCCGATCGCGAGGTCCGTAGAGGACGCCGGGGCGGATCACGACCCACGCCGCTCTCCAGTCGCGCGCCACCGCCCGTTCCCCTTCGAGCTTCGAGATTCCGTACCAGGAGACCGGCCGCGCCGGCTCCCCTTCTTCGACCGGCCGCCCGTCCCGTGCAGGGCCGGCGGCGGCCTGGCTCGAGACGTAGACGAAGACCGCTTCCGGGCACGCGGTCGACGCTGCGGCGAGGAGCCGCTCCGTACCTCCGACGTTGACTTCTCGGTAGTCGGCGAGCGTCCGCGCCTTGAGGAGCCCGGCGGCGTGGACGACCGCCGCGCAGCCCCGGAGGCTGCGGGCCAGATCCGAGCCCGAAGAGAGGTCACCGGTGACGACCTCGATCGCAAGCTCCTCGAGGCCGGAGCGCCGCGCCGGTCCGCCCCGTGCGAGCGCGCGCACGGTCCAGCCTTCGGCGAGGAGCGCCTTCGCGACTTGCCACCCGACGAAGCCCGTTCCGCCGGTCAGGAAAGCGGCGGGCATCCGGCCTCAGTCGGAGGTTCGAGCGGCGGTGACCCAGGCGGTGATCCGCCGCAGGGCCTTCTCGATCGTCTCGACCGAGGCCGCGAAGGAGAAGCGGACGCAGCCGTCCTCGCCGAAGGCCTCGCCCGCCACCGCCGCGACGCCGGTCTCCGAGAGGAGCCGATCGCAGAACTCGGCCGATCCCGCGATCTGCTTGGGACCGTAGAGCTCCGACACGTCCGCGAACGCATAGAACGCGCCTTCTGGAGGAAGGCAACGGACACCGGGAACGGCGGCGAGCCCGGAGACGATCACGTCGCGCCGCCGCTGGTACTCCGCGAGCATCGCGGAGACGGCTTCCTCCGAGCGGACGTCGTCCGACAGCGCCGCGAGCGCCGCGCGTTGCGAGATGGAAGACGCGTTCGACGTCGAGTGGCTCTGATAGGCCGCCATGGCCGAGACGACCTCGCGGCTGCCGATCACCCAGCCGAGGCGCCAGCCGGTCATCGCCCAGGTCTTCGAGGCCGCGCCGGTCAGTACGATCCGATCGGGGTACTTCTCCCAGAGCGAAATCGCCGAGTGATGGCGGCGCCCGTCGTACAGGAACCGGTCATAGGTCTCGTCGTAAATCAGGCACGCGTCGCGCGCCTCGCACCATTCGGCGAGGCTCTCGAGCTCCTCGGGTTCGACGACCGCGCCGGTCGGGTTGTTGGGCGAGTTGACGATGACGCCGCGCGTACGGTCGCTCGCGCGCTCCGCCAGGTCCGACGCGATCGGCTTCCAGTGCATCTCGAGCTCGGTCGGCACGAACACCGGCGTGGCTCCCGACAGTCGCACGATCTCGGGAAAAGAGACCCAGTAGGGGCGGAACAGGGCGACTTCGTCCCCGGCCTCGAACAGCACCTGGCAGGCGTTGAACACCGCCTGCTTCGCCCCCGCCGTGACGAGGACGTTCTCGCGGTTGACCGGAATACCGTACTCGCGCCGGTATTTCTCCGCGATGGCGTCGCGCAGCGCCGGCTCCCCCGCGACGTCGGTGTAGCGCGTTCGCCCCTCCTCGATCGCGGCGACTCCGGCGAGTCCGACGAACACCGGCGTTGGAAAGTCCGGCTCTCCGAGCCCGAGGTCCACGACATCAACCCCGGAGGCCGCGAGCGCCTTTGCCTTGCGGGCCACCATCGCAGTCGAGGAGGGCGTGAGTCCCGCGGCGCGCCGCGAGAGGCGAGGTCGTTTCATCGACGTTTCCTCCAGAAGACCGCAAAGGCCGCGAAGGCGCGGATTTTCTTCTTTCCGGTCGCCGCCAGCAGCAGCTCGACCACGATCCACGCACCGTACACCCAGAGCATCTCTGCGCGGAGCGACGGCCGAACGAATTGGATGAACCAGAGCAGGAAGAGCCCGCCCGCTTCATAGGCCATCAGGTTCATGGAGGCGAGAAAGAGCCAGCCCAGGAACGCCTGGAGGATCGTCAGGAGGATCTCGAGTCGCTGGAACTCGTCGAAGGGAAGCGCCGTGACTTCTCCTTTGCTCCAGCAGTAGATCACCGCCAGGAGGGCGGAGAGCACCCCCCACTGGTTGATGTTCGAGGACACCATGTTCATGAGCGCCACCGGGGCTCGGGTGACGCGGCGCGCCCACGCAAACGCGGAGGTCTTCTCCGGGAACTCGGAAAGGAAAGGCGCGACCCACTGGATGAAGACGAACTGAGAGACGCCGAGCGTCGCCGCCAGCGCCATCATGGATGCGAGGAAGGGCTCCGCGACAAGATAGATGATCGCTCCGCCGGCCACGAAGAGCCCGCCGACCGCGGCCCACCTCCTCCAGCCTCTCTGTGCGAGGGCCCATCGCGAGACGCGGGGGATCTCCTCTTCCTCCTCGACGGTCTCCTCCCGCGCCGGGAGCTTCAGGAGGACGTACAGATAGAGGGCGTACGTCGTCGTGAGCACGGCAGCGTCGAAAAGCGACAGGCTTCTCTTCGCCCAGACGACCACGAACCACGCGAGCGGCGGAAGAAGACCCACCACCTCGACCGCATGATCGTCGTGCAGTTGGATCGAGTGGAGCTTCCGGCCGTGCTTCCTCCGCGAATAGAAGGCGGCGACCGCGTAGATCATCGGCCACCCGAGTCCGGTCAGGAGCCGCAGGCTTCCGGTGAAGTTCGCGATCGCGAGGTGGACCATATCGGGGTCCTTCCCCGCCTTCCAGGCGATCACGGCTTCGACGGCGAACTCCGGCAGGGTCTGGATGAGCGCAAGGACGGCGAGGGCGAGGCCCTGCGAGATCAGGAACTCGGCGGCCTCCGCCCCCCACGCCACCACGAAGGCGGCGAAGATCATGAGCGGGAAGGTCCAGGCGGCGGACGCCGGTGAAGCCGCGGCTCCGTGCGCGACGACCGCCGGCAGGGCGAGCCGTTCGCGCCACGACATCATTGCGGCGTTTATAGCACGCGATTCGAAGCCGGTGACAATCGAGAAATAATGCGGGGCGGAATGGCGGCGATCGAATCACCCACGAACCCGTTGATCCGCCAGATCGCGCGTTCGCTCGAGGAGAGAACGCATCTCCTCCTCGAAGGCGAGAAAGCGATTCTCGATGCGGTCGCCGCGGGAGCCTCGCTCGACCACGTCCTGCACGACGAGAGCGTCCGTCCCGGGAGGCTGGCTCTGTTGACAGCAACGCGGCCCCGCCTCGTGTCGCGTGTGGTGCTCGAGCGGCTCGCCGAGTCTCACACGCCTCAGCACCTGGTCGCGATCGCACGCCGACGCGACGTTCCCTCGGCTGAGATCCTCGGCCGTCCCGGCGCGGTCGTCTTCGTTTTCGGCATCCAGGACCCGGGGAACCTCGGAGCGATCGTGCGGGTGGCAGAGGCAGCGGGCGCCGCAGGCGTCGTCGGCGCGCCGGGCACCGCGGACTTCTTTCATCCGCGGGCGGTGCGCGGCAGCGCGGGAAGCGTGCTCCGGGTGCCCGTCTCGGGACGGGTCTCCTTCGAGCCCTTCGCAGCGTCGGCGCGGGAGGCAGGGCGCGAGATCTGCGGCGCCGTCGCGCACGGGGGAGAAGATCCGTTCGAGAAGCCGATCTCCGAGCATTCGGTGGTCGTCGTCGGATCGGAAGGCGGCGGCCTTCCGGCCGGCGCGTACCGCTACCTGGATCGCCGCGTCACGATCCCGATGCGGCCGCCGGTGGATTCGTTGAACGCGGCCATCGCGGCCGCGCTGCTCCTCTACTCCAGCCGCATCGCGCGAGAAAGGGAAACGTAGGCGACGAGAGATCCTTCGCTTCGCTCAGGATGACCGCTCGGCGGTCACTTCTTCATCGTGAACGTGCCTTCCCAGGCGTTGCGGGCCAGGTTGCCGGGCGCGCTGCCGGTGTTTTTCCACGTGCCCTGACCGCTCGCGCCCTTCCACTTGCCGGTGCCGTCAGCGAGTTTCCAGGCACCTGCATCCTGCCCGTCCCACGTGAAGAAGGCGATGTCGCCGTCGCGATCGACCCAGAAGCACGAGCCCATACAGGTCGCGATGCCGGCGGCTTCCATCACGCAGGCCCCGTCGCAGTCTCCCGAGGCTCCGTTCAGCGCGTGCTTCGGGTCGGCGGTCGTGCAGACCTGGCGATTGCCGACAGTCATATAGGTCTTGCCGCCGGCAAGCTTGGTGGTTACCGATTCCTTGAGCGCGGCGACGTTCTCGCCCTTGGCGGCCTGGGCGAGGGCGGGCGATGCGGCGACCAGAAGAGAGACGAGCACCATCGAGACGATGACCAGCTTTCTCATGGCTCCTCCTTCCTTCGGACGGGCCCCTTCGCGGGGACGTAAGGGAAGGGAAATCTGTTGGGCGGAGCATCTCACACTGTGCACGTTCAGGAACGGTTGGCCACGAGGACGGGCCGGCGCAAGGTCTCGGGCTGCGCCGGCCCGCGACTCGTTGTAGCGCTTCTCTACGGATCTTTGCGGTTCGTCGGCCCGGCGTGCGGCGTGGCCGAGTAGGGAAAAACGGCGTTGTAGATCTGATCGTTGGCGCAGATGTTGTCCCCCACCACGGTGATCGCCGCGTAGGACGGCCCGCTCGCGAGCGCCGTCAGCGCGACGTCGACGACGTCGTCTCCCAGGCGCCGACCGTTCGGCCAGCCTCCCGAGACTCCGCCCGTCGTGTCCCCGCCGATGAAGCCCAGACGGCTGAATCCTGCCTCGCCGGCCAACCGGACGGGATCGGTCGCCGTGTTGACCCGCAGGACGTCGGGCAGGAAGACGGCCACGAGGTCGTTTCGCTCCGTCGCTTCGAAGCTCGTACCGAAGACCGCGTTGATCAGCACGGCCAGCTCGGGGTTGCGCGCGTAAGTCTCGAAGGTCGCGTCGCCGGTGGGCGCCGTCCGGTTGTAGCGGTCCTTGTCACGCAACGCGACCAGAACCTCGTTGAAGAGCGGGTTGCCCATGCGGTTGACCTGGATCCACCCTCCGCTCTGGGCGGCTCTTCCACCGTCATGCCGCACGGTCACGCGCGGGCGGGACACCGAGGCGTAGACGCCCACGCCCATCTGCGCGCCGAAAAACGGGCTCTGATAGACCAGGCTCGGAAGGTCGGAGATCGGAATCTGAAGGGCGAAGGCCAGGACGTTGAAGCCCTTGAACCCGTCGACGCCGCCGCAGGCCTGACCCAGCGTCGTCCCGAGAATTC
>DASWIB010000322.1:0-2727 GCA_036397915.1 Thermoanaerobaculia bacterium
CCGATTTCGCGACAGGCGGTAGTAGGAGAGCGAGCGCTCGACGCCGAGGAAATCGTGATCCGCGTCGGCGCGCGCCGCCTCGATCAGGAACCGGGCCTTGCCCGTTCCGAGCTCGATCTCGAGCGGCGAGCGCCGACCGAACAGCTCCTCAGGAACGAGAACGCGTCCCGGCCACAGTTCCTCGTCGGGTGACACGGGGAAGCGCGGGGACGTGCTAGTCTGGTCGGTCAGGAAAGCCCCGAGATTCTCATGCCCACGGTGGTTTTCGTCAATGAAGGAAAGGCCGGCGTCGTCGAGTCTGGAACCACCGTCCTCCAGGCGGCCATCGACCTCGGAGTGAGAATCAGCCACGTCTGCGGCGGCAACGGTATCTGCTCGACCTGCCGCGTGGAGGTCGTCGTCGGTCCGGAGAACCTGACCCCGATCAACCCGCAGGAGGTCGCCTACGACCTGGGGAAATGCCGCCGGCTCGGCTGCCAGGCGCGGGTGCTCGGCAACGTCGGATTGCGCGTGCTCATGGTTCCGAAAGTCGAGCTTTATTGAGACGCAAAGTTTGAAACGCCAAGTGTGAAACGAGGCCCCCGGGGGTTCGGGAGACTGCAGGGTCCCCCGCCAGAAGATCACTCGGACACCTCTCAATAGAGGCCACGTCTCGCGTTTTCCCTATCCTGTTTCGGGGCCCAGCCTCTCCACCACCGCTCGCGTGAATTCCGCCGTCGAAGCGCTGCCGCCGATATCCGGAGTACCGATCCCCGCGGCGATCGTCTTGAAGAGAGAGTTCTCGAGCCGGTCCGCATGGCCGTCGAGCTTGAGGTGTCGGAGCATCAGCACGGAGCTCATGAGGAGCGCGGTCGGGTTCGCCGTTCCCGTTCCCGCGATGTCGGGAGCGGTGCCGTGCACGGCTTCGAAGATCGCCGCGTCGCGGCCCAGATTCGCGCCCGGTACGAGGCCGAGCCCGCCGACGAGCCCCGCGGCGAGATCCGAGACGATGTCGCCATAGAGGTTCTCGAGCAGCAGCATGTCGAAGGCCTCGGGGTTCATCACGAGGCGCATGCAGGTCGCGTCGACGATCCGGTCGTCCGCGGCGATCTCGGGATAATCCACCGCGACCCGCCGGAAGCAATCGAGGAACAAGCCGTCCGAGAGCTTCATGATGTTCGCCTTGTGGACCGCGGTGACCCGGCGTCTCCCGTGACGCCGCGCGTACTCGAAGGCGAACCGAGCGATCCTCGTCGACGCCGCTTCGGTGATGATCTTCAGCGATTCCACGACGCCCGGCACGACCGTGTGCTCGAGCCCGCTGTAGAGGTCCTCCGTGTTCTCGCGGATCACGACCAGGTCTACGTTTCCAAAGCGGGTGGGAACCCCCGGGACCGTCCTCACCGGTCGCAGATTCGCGAAGAGATCGAGCGTCCGCCGCAGCCGCACGTTGACCGAAGCGAACCCCTTCCCGATCGGAGTGCCGACCGGACCCTTCAGCGCCACCCGGTTGCGGCGGATCGACTCGACGACCCGCGGCGGCAGCGGGTCGCCTTCCGTCTCCTCGGCTCGGAGGCCGACCACCGCCTCTTCGAAGTCGAGCGGCGCGCCGATCGCTTCGAGGACTGAGACGGTGGCGTCCGCGACTTCCGGACCGATCCCGTCCCCGCGGATCAGGGTGACGGTCGTCTTCGCCGGCGCGGTCATCCGGCGGGTGGCGGAGCGGGCTCGCGCGGAAGGATCATGCGGACCGCGCGGATCGCCGTCGGCGTCGCGTCCTCGACGATGAACTCGGCGCGGCGACCCTTCCAGCGCTCTCCCTTCCTCGGGATCCGGCCGAACCGCAGCATGAGATGGCCGGCGATCGTCTCGGCCTCGTCGCGCGGCAACGAAAGCCCGAACTGCTCCTCGATGTCGTCCAAACGGTAGCTCCCCTCGAGGAGGTACATCCGCTCGCCCGCGGCCACGAATCCCAACGTCTCCTCCTCGTCGTACTCGTCCTGGATCGGCCCGAGCAGCTCCTCGAGCGCGTCCTCGATCGTCGCGATCCCGGCCGTTCCGCCGTGCTCGTCGACGACGATGGCAATGTGGGTCCGGCGGCGGCGCATCTCGCGGAAGAGGTCCTCGGCGCGCTTGAACTCCGGCACGAGGAACGGAGGGTCGAGGTATCGGTCGAGTGAGAAGTCGCGCTCCTCCTCGTCCGTCAGGTCGAAGAGGTCCTTCGCGTTCAAGATTCCGACGATGTTGTCGAGTGACCCCCGGTAGACCGGGAGGCGCGAAAACTTGTGCTCTCGCAGGACGAGGCTGACGTCCTCGAATCTGGCCGTCTCCGGGAGGGCGACGACTTTCGTCCGCGGGACCATGATCTCGCGAACGGTCTTGTCACCGAACTCGAGCACTTTGTGAAGGAGCTTGCGCTCTTCGCCATGGATGACGCCCTCCTCGGCGCCGAGGTTGAAGAGGCTCTTCATCTCTTCTTCCGTCAGGGAGGGCGTCTTCTCCGGGATACCGAAGAGCCGCAGCATCGCCGTCGACACCGATGCGAGCACTCTCACGATCGGCGAAAGGGCCCGCATCGTCCACGCCATAGGAACCGCGACCGCGCGGGAGATCGACACGGGCGACGCTGCCGCGATTGCCTTGGGCGCCATCTCCGCGAAGACGAAAAGGGCGACCGTCGAGAAGAGGATGGCCGCCGGCACGCCGTACGTCTCGCCGATCCAGGCGGTCGCGAGCGCGGTGGCGAGC
>DASWIB010000323.1:0-4305 GCA_036397915.1 Thermoanaerobaculia bacterium
AGAGCGACGGCTCCGCACCGAGGCGACGCCGCTCGGGAAGTTCGAGGAGACCTTCGAGTCGATGTTCTGGGAGTCGCACCCCTACAACTGGCCGGTCGTCGGATGGCCGTCCGACATCCCGGCGATCACGAAGGCGCAGGCGGACGCTTACTACTCCACCTATTACTCGCCGCAGAACATCACGTTGATCCTGGTCGGCGACCTCGATGCGGAGAAGGCCACGCGGATGGCCGAGGCGTATTTCGGCCGGATCCCGCGCGGCAAGAACCCCGTGCCCGACGTCGTCACGCTGGAGGTTCCCCAGCAGGCGGAGAAGCGGATGAACGCGGCGGCAGAGGCGAACCCGCAGGTGGACATCCTCTGGCACACGGTTCCCTTCGGTCACTCCGACTCTTACGCGCTCCAGGTCCTCGCCCAACTGCTCTCGACGCGCACTGGCCGCCTCTACAAAGGGCTCGTGCTCGGCTCGCAGGTCGCGACGGACACCTCCGCGCGGCAGGAGTCGCGCAAATGGGCCGGCCTCTTCAACGCTGGCGGCGAGGCGAAGGAAGGGCACCGGCCCGAGGAGGTCGAGGAGGCAATCTACGCCGAGATCGACAGGTTGAAGAAGGACGAGGTCCCCGCCGAGGAGCTCCAGAAGGTCAAGAACAACTTCGCGGCAGCGGAATACAGGCGCCTCTCCTCGAACTTCCCGATTCTCGTGCAGTTGATCGTCAACGACGGCCGCGGCGATTGGCGCGAGGTCAACGAGGCGGGCGCAAAGGTGCAGGCGGTCACGGCTGCCGACGTCAAGCGCGTCGCCAACCGCTATTTCACGAAGGAGAACCGCGCGGTCGCGATCTACACCAGGAAAACGAACGCCGGGCCGGAGGATCCGGACCTCGCCGGCCTGAACGACCGGCAGAAGCAGATGGTCAGGCAGGCTTTGCAGAGGATTCAATCCGTCGACGATCCCGAGAAGCTCCGGCTAATGGTTGCCCAAATGGACGCGCAGGCGGCCGCAGTGCCGCCGGAAATGAAGCCGGCGCACGACGCCGTGCGCAAGAAGGTTCAGGCCCGAATCGACGAGCTCGAGAAGGCGAAGGGGAAAAAGGGATGAAAAGGAGCAGAGTCACCTCGTCCGTTCTCGCGGCCGTCACGGCGGTGGCCGCGGTGTCGGCCCTCGCCCTCCCGTCGCCGTCGAGCCCGCCGTCCGCTTCGAAGGCGGGCACCACGCGGCCCGCGATGCGCACTTCGATTCCGACGCGCCCGGAGAAGCTGACTTTTCCGCCGCTCACCTATCAGCCGCCCGCGCCCGCGGACTACCGCGTGAAGCTCGCGAGCGGCCCCGTCGCCTACGTCGTCCCGGACAAGGAGCTGCCGCTCGTCAACCTCGTCATCTACGTACGCGCGGGCCAGTACCTGGTGCCCGCCGGCAAGGAAGGTCTCGCGGACCTGACCGGTTACCTCCTCGCGCGCGGCGGCACGAAGTCGAAGAGCGCCGAGGAGCTGGAGGAGCGGGTCGCGTTTCTCGCCGCTCAGCTGAACTCGGCCGTCGGCGAGACGCAGGGGAGCGTCTCGTTGAACCTTCTCTCGAAGGACCTCGACGAAGGTCTCGCGATCCTGCGCGAAGTCCTCTCCGAGCCGCGCTTCCAGGACGACAAGATCGCGCTGCGCAAACAGCAGATGTTGCAGGCGATGAAGCAGCGCAACGACGAGTCGGCGGCGATCGAGGCTCGGGAGCGCGGATTCCTCTCGTTCGGCGAGGAGTTCTTCAGCAACCGGTTCGAGACCGAGGCGTCGGTAAAGGGGCTCACGAAGGCGGATCTCGAGGAGTTCCACGGGAAATGGTTCCACCCGGCGCAATTCGTGGTCGCCGCGAGCGGCGACTTCGATCGCGCGACGATGGTCGCCAGGCTCGAGAAGCTCTTTGCCGACTGGCCGTTCAAGGGCGAGACGGCTCCGCCGGTCCCGACGAATACCGCGTTCGCGAAACCGGGCGTCTACGTCGTCGACAAGGACGTCAACCAGGGGCGGGTCTCGGTCCTTCTGCCCGGCATCCGCCGCGACGATCCCGACTTCTTCCCGGTCCTCGTGATGAACGACATCCTGGGCGGCGGAGGGTTCACTTCGAGGATTACGAACCGCGTACGGTCGGACGAGGGCCTTGCCTACAGCGCGGGCTCCGCATTCCCGGGAGGCGTGTACTACCCGCTGACGTTCCGGGCGGGATTTCAGTCGAAATCGCGCACCGTCGCCTACGCGGCGTCCGTGGTGATCGAGGAGATCAAGCGGATCGCCGGGGAGCCGGTGACCGCGGAGGAGCTCGAGACGGCAAAGAAGTCTTTCATCGAGACGTTTCCGCGGACGTTCGCCACGAAGACGCAGGTCGCCGCAACATTCGCGCAGGACGAGCTGACCGGGCGCTACGCGACCGATCCGGACTACTGGAAGAACTACCGGTCGAAGGCGGAGAAGGTCACGGCGGCGGACGTCCAGCGCGTCGCGAAGAAGTTCCTGACCTCCGACAGGCTCGTCATCCTGGTCGTCGGCAAGAAGACCGACATCCTCGCAGGAGACCTGAAGCACGACATCTCGCTCCAGGCGCTCGCGGGCAATCGGCTCGTCGACCTGCCACTGCGCGATCCGATGACGATGAAGCCGGTGGGCGTCGACTCGCAGGTGCCTTAGGAGCCCGATGGTCCTCCCCACACTTTGTTCGATGTGGCAAGTGGAGACCTGACCCTCGATGTGGCAAGTGGAGACCTGACCCCATGCCGATTGTTCCGACGGTCGAGGTATCGCGGCTGGTCCTTCTCGCGCTCGTTGCGGTCGGAGCGCTGGCGGCCATCGCGACGCCGCAGCCGATGTCGTCTTTCGCGGGTGGCTTCGCCGTGGGCGCAGGCGCCGCGTTCGTCGTGTCCTTCCTCTCGAACCCTCGGCGCGCGGTGCCTGCCGACCGGACCGACCAGGAGCGGCCCGGCTAGAGAGATGGCCACCAAATGCTATATTGGTAGCCACATGGGGGAGCGAATGACGACGGTCGGCGTCAAGGCGCTGAAAGACAAGCTGAGCAATTACCTGCGCCGCGCGAGCCGTGGAGAGCACGTCGTCGTAACGGACCGCGGGCGGCCCCTGGCGCTTCTTTCTCCGGTCGAAGAGAGCAGCGAGCTGCGGCTCGCGAATCGGCTCGTCGCGACGGGTGTCGCGAGCTGGGGTGGAGGCAAGCCTGTCGGTTCGAAGCGTCCGCCCCGGTCTCGTGGCAAGACCGTGGCCGAAGCCGTG
Source organism: Thermoanaerobaculia bacterium (assembly GCA_036397915.1). Classification (GTDB taxonomy): domain Bacteria; phylum Acidobacteriota; class Thermoanaerobaculia; order UBA5066; family Gp7-AA6; genus Gp7-AA6. The sequence continues at coordinate 3,265 of DASWIB010000323.1, forward strand.
CTCGAGGACCGGCGCTGATTCTCTATCTCGACACCAGCAGCCTGGTGAAGCTCTACGTCGAGGAGCGCGGCTCCGGAGAGGCTCGGAAGCTGTCGTCGGGCGCGACAATCCTGGCGACTTCGGTCGTCGCGTATCCGGAAGCTCGAAGCGCCTTCGCCCGCCGGACGCGGGAGAGAATCCTGACGGGAGCGGAGCACGAGAGGATCAAATCTGAGTTCGAGCGTGACTGGCCCGGCGTGCTCACGATCGAGGTCACGGACGCGATCGCCCGGCGTGCCGGCGCTCTGGCGGACAGAAGGGCTCTGCGTGGATTCCACGGCATTCATCTGGCCTCCTATCTGTTCCTTCGAGAGCAGGACGCGGAGACGGAGATCGGCTTCTCCTCGTTCGACGAGCGCTTGAACCGAGTCGCGCGCCTCGAGGCGAGCCGATAGCCCCGGCTCCACACCGCATGGAACTCAGCTCGCGTACCTTCGATTTCGACCCCACGGTTGCCGGGACTTCATCGCAATCCGTGCGTCCGTCCATTTCGCCGGAGCCCACGTGAGAATCCTCGTCGTCGAAGACGAAGAGAAGATCGCGCAGTTCCTGAGGAAGGGACTCAGCGAGAAGGGCTACTCCGTCGAGACAGTCTCCGACGCGGACGCCGCGCTCGAGCGGCTCGAGGGCGGCCCATACGATCTGCTCATCCTCGATCTTCTGCTGCCCGGCTCACGCGACGGGCTCGAGCTCTGTCGCGAAATCCGTGTCCGGGGCATCCCCTCGAAGATTCTGATGCTCACCGCGCGCGACACCGTCGAGAACAAGATCGAGGGGCTCGACGCGGGCGCCGACGACTACCTCGTCAAGCCGTTCTCGTTTCGCGAGCTGCTCGCGCGTCTGCGGGCTCTCTCGCGCCGTACGGAACCACCCGAGCCCGGACCGCTCTCCTACGGTGATCTCACGTACGACCCGGAATCGCGCGAGGTGCGGCGACGCGGCGAGGTGATCCGGCTGACCGCGCGCGAAGGAGCCCTGTTCGAGCTCCTGCTGAGGCGTCGT
>DASWIB010000324.1:0-8318 GCA_036397915.1 Thermoanaerobaculia bacterium
GCCTCTCGCGCAGCAAGACCGTGACGCGCTCTCGGCCATGGTCGAGCTGAACGTGGTTGCGCTGACGGTGCTGACCCGCCTCGCTCTTCCCGGCATGCTCGAGCGCCGATGGGGCCGGATCCTGAACGTCGGGTCCGTTACGGGTTATCAGCCGGGCGGTCCGCGTATGGCCGCCTATTACGCGTCGAAGTCTTACGTTCTCTCGTTCTCGAAAGGCGTGTCACGGGAGGTCGATGGAACGGGCGTCACCGTGACCGCTCTCTGTCCGCCGACGACCAAAACGTCGTTCGAAGAGAGATCCGGCGCGAACCGTTCGGTGCTCTACGGTCGGCTGCCGGTCGCCTCTCCGGAGGCGGTCGCACGGGCCGGCTATCGAGGAATGAAGCGGGGAGCCCGGGTCGTCCTGCCGGGTCTTTCGACGAAGATCCTTGCCTTCGCCGGGGAGTTGCCTCCGCGGCGAGTCGCCCTGGAAGTCAACCGGCTGCTCCTCCGCGAAGCGTGACGAGAACGCGTGATGTGTCCGTTCGTGACCGAAGCGTCCGATCGAGGCAAAGCGCGCCTCGGACTCGGGGTCAGGCGCGCATTCTGGTGTTGTCCCGCCTGAAATGACCAAACTGCACGCCTTACCCCGACCTCTTTAGCTGGACGATTCGGCCGGGCGACGACGTTTACGTCGTCTGGAACCGGAACTGGAATAGGCAGCCAAGGAGGCGCCATGGATCGTCGGACTCTGCTATTCGCCGTCGCGACCGGCCTCGCGGCGTTCGCAGGCGCACAGGGGCAGCCTTTCGACCCGGCGGCGATCGAAAGGGCGGCTGGCGCGAAAGGAACCTGGATCGCAGCCGAGGAAGTGTTCAAGGTTTCCCTGCCGCGCACCGACCTCTCCGTCGTGGCCGAAGGCGTGAAGCTCTCTCCGCCGATGGGACTGACCTCGTGGGCGGCGTTCCGAAAGGGCATCGGCCACACGATCGTGATGGGAGACGTCGTCCTGACGGAGGATCGAGTCGCACCAGCGATGGACGCGGCCCTGGCCAGTGGTCTCGAAGTGACGGCGCTTCACAACCACTTCGCGGGCGAGTCGCAGCGCGTCATGTTCATGCACGTCGCCGGGACAGGAGATGCGCTACGCCTGGCGGATTCCGTGGGGAAGGTGTTCGCGGCGTCTCGCGGCGGGACGGCCGGGGAGGAGCTGGCGCGGGGAGCGATCGATCCGGCGACCTCCAGCCTCGACCGCGAAGCTCTCGACCGCGCGTTCGGCGTGAAAGGGGACTACTCGAGCGGCGTCTACAAAGTTGTCGTGGGGCGCAGCGCCCGCATGCACGGCGCGACGCTCGGGTCTGCGATGGGCGTGAATACCTGGGCGGCGCTTGCCGGCTCGATGGAGCGCGCCGCCGTCGCGGGAGACGTGGTGATGAAAGAGTCGGAGCTTCAGGGAGTGCTGAAGGCTCTGCGCAAGGCCGGCATCCGGGTGGTGGCAATCCACAACCACATGACGGGGGAGGAGCCGAAGCTGCTCTTCCTGCACTACTGGGGAGTCGGACCGGCCGAGTCGCTCGCCGCCGGCGTCCGCTCCGCCCTGGCGCTCACGTCGACGAAGAGCTGAGCCGGCGGTGGGCTTTGAGAGCTCCTGGTCCGAACGCGGAGAGGAGAAACTCACAAGCGATTCTCGGAGAGCCGCCGCGGTCTCGGTGACAGCGATCCTCTGAGACGACCTCGGCAACGCTGATCAGTATTGTCGCGCTCTTCCGATCCGGGCACGCGAGCCGGCCGACTTCGAAACGAAAGCCCTGGTCGCGCGGTGGCGACCAGGGCCTTTGCGATCGGATCGAGGAGCCTCGACTATTCCCAGTAAGGGCTGTCGGCCAGGTCGCGACTCGGGAACGGATGGTTGTAGTAGTCGTCGTGGTCTCGGTCGAGCACCTTGTCCTTCAGCGGGAAAGTTATGAACGGGAACATCAGGTCGATCGCCTCGGGATCGAGCGTGTCCAGAAGGGCGCCCGCACCTGCCGAGCAGAGGTGGAACGCGAACGCCCAGCACTGGTGCAGCGACTCCGGACGGACGAACCCTTCGTTGTGCGTGCTCTCGTGCATCAGAATCGATTCCGACATCTGCGGTCCGGTCTCGGGCGTCCCGAAGTCACGGGCTCCGCAGCCGGGCGACGATCCGAGCCACACGACCGACCACTGCGCGAAGCTGGTGCCGAGCGTGTTCACGAAGGCGGTCCCGCAGATGTTGGGGTCCTCCGCCGGCCCCTCGTAAAAGACGTAGTAACGCTTCTGCGAAGGATCGGCGTTCCAGCCGCGCGCCTCGAGCTCGTCGGTGACGGCGGTGAACGCGTCGCCGGTTCCCGAGTACTCGGCAGCAGTCAGGTTCCCGCGCACGAATGACACGTCGAGGGCCGGACTCCCTCGGTCCGAATAGGTGTCGAGCCGGATGTGCTTCCCGCCGGTCTGGGCCTCGAGCCAGCCCTTCGTGGACAGAATCGAGTTCTCGATCGTGCCGTTGGTGTCGAGCGTGTTGTCGGGCGCGTCGGACGGGACGAAGTAGATCGCGTGCGCCTGAGAGCCCGCGACCGTATCGGGCCGATCCGCCGTCGCTCTCCCGCGCGAGGGCTTGCCGCCTTTCTTGCCGTTCGTGAATCCGAGGACGCCGTGGTAGGCGAGCTCGGTCGACGCGAAGTTGACGACGCGCGTGCGGTACTTGCCCGGAATCGGGAAGCTGACCTCCGCGACCTCCATCGGCTCACCGTCGCCGGCGAGCTGGCCGTCCGTGCCGCTGCCGACCTGGACCCAGTTCCCCGTGAGGGCATCCTGCCGGTCGATGAAGAGATCCAGGTCGTAGCTGATCGCGGTCCCGGCATCCCACGTGATCGCCGCCGTCACTTTGATGGTGGTGAAGTCGGGGAGAACCTGAAACTCCCTCAGGTCGCCGCTGCCCGTGACGTCGAGCGGGTCCGGAAGCGGCGCGGTGCCGTCCCACTCCTCTCCCGGCTGCGCCTTTCCAGCACCTCCGTCGGCGGGACGGGCGCCGACGGGCGTCGCGAACAGTTTGTTGTAGAGCAGATTGACCTTCGTCGAGCTCTCCCCATGGTTGGCGAGCGCGGCCGCGGGAAGAACGAAGCTCGCCGCGAACAGAGTCCAGATTGCGCGCTTAGGCATCGGAGATCCTCCTCACGGCACTTTTTAGCTGCGGGAAACGGGCCATGACCATGAGGGGAAGTCCTCAGGAACGATGTTTCGGCGACCTCAATTTGGTGCGTTCCATTCAGATGGGGTCAGGCAGGCACTTTGGTGTTGTTGCAACTGAAAAACCGAACTGCGCGCCTGACCCCCTTGTCGTTCCGAGGAGCGCAGCGACGAGGAACCTCTCCCCAATGCGAAGTGATCCCTCGCTTCGCTCGGGATGACCTGGGTGCGGCCGGTCCACGGTCTCCCCGTACGACGTTAGTCGAGTCCTCGATTCCAACGCTCGCATCAGACGCGAGAAGGGTGGGTGCGGGATGATAGCGGGTCGCCATGATCGGCCAGAAGATCTCCCACTACCGCCTGCTCCGCGTCCTCGGCGAGGGCGGGATGGGCGTCGTCTACGAGGCCGAAGACGTCCGCCTCGGCCGTCACGTCGCGCTGAAGTTCGTCGTCCACAAGAAACTCGACCGGCAGGAGACCGTCGAGCGATTCGAGCGGGAGGCGCGCGCGGCCTCCGTCCTGAACCACCCGAACATCTGCACCATCCATGACGTCGGCGAAGAGGGCGGCCACCACTTCATCGCCATGGAGCTTCTGGAAGGCGAGAGCCTCGACGCGCTCCTGACCCGGGGACCGCTGCCTCCGAGAAGGCTCCTCGAGCTCGCCACTCAAATCGCTGAAGGCCTCGTCGCCGCGCATACCCGCGGCGTGATCCATCGGGACATCAAGCCGGCCAACGTGTTCGTGACGTCGACAGGCCTCGTCAAGATCATGGACTTCGGCCTCGCGAAGATCCTCCAGTCGGCGGCGGTCGAATCCCTGACGGCCTCCGAGTCGGAGCTCACACAGACGTCCGACCTGACGACGCCGGGTCTCGCGATGGGCACGGTGTCGTTCATGTCGCCCGAACAGGTCCGCGGTGAAGAGGTGGACGCGCGCTCGGACCTGTTCTCGTTCGGCGCGCTGCTCTACGACATGGCGGTCGGCGAGCCGCCCTTCCGCGGGACGACGCCGGCCGTGAAACTCGCCGGGATTCTGGAGCGCAATCCCGTGCCGCCGCTGGAACGGGATCCGAGCCTGCCGGCGAGGCTCCAGGACATCATCCTGAAGGCGCTCGAGAAGAATCGCGAGGAGCGTTACCAGTCGGCCCGCGAGATGCTCGTCGACCTGCGGCGGCTGCTCCGCGAGATCGACAGCGGGGCGGTCACGGGCGTGACGAGCCTGGCGTCGCAACCTCGGATCACCGCCGCGGTCGCGCCGGTGCAGACGAGCCGCCGGAAGTACTGGATCGCCGCTGCGGGAGTCGGAGCCGCGCTCCTCGCCGGCTCTCTCGTTCTCTGGAAGTCCGGGGGAGCGCGGTCGGGGCCGGCGGCGCCGAGCGGCCGTCCTGTGGAGGTCCGATCGCTCGCCGTCCTGCCTCTCCAGAACCTCTCGCAGGACCCGGCGCAGGAATATTTCGCCGACGGGATGACGGACGAGCTGATCGCCCGGCTCTCAAAGATCTCGGCGCTCCGCGTGATCTCGCGGACGTCGGCCATGCGCTACAAGGGGTCGAAGAAATCCCTTCCCGAGATCGCGCGGGATCTCCAGGTGGACGCGGTCGTCGAAGGTTCCGTGCTCCGAGAGGGCGATAGCGTTCGCATCAACGCGCGGTTGATCGACGCCACCGAGCGGCAGATGTGGTCGGAGAGCTACGACCGCGAGCTGCGCGACATCCTCTCGATCCAGAGCGACGTCGCGAGCTCCATCGCCCGGGAGATCCGCGTCAAGGTCGCGCCGGAGGAGAGCTCGCAGCTGGCGAGCAAGGAGCCGGTGGACCCCGAGGCCTACCAGCTGTACCTTCAGGGGAGGGTCGCGTACTCCCGGTTCACCCCCGAGTCGCTCGCGGAGGCGGTCGAGTACTTCAATCGCGCGATCGCGAAGGACCCGAAGTACGCGCTCGCGTACACAGGGCTCGCCGACAGCTACATCCAGCTCGCCGGCCGCGCGCGCCCTCCGCGCGAAGCCATGCCGAAAGCGAGGACGGCGATCGAGCGGGCGCTGGCAAACGACCCGAACCTGGCGGAGGCACACGCGTCGCTCGGGCAGGTCAAGCTGTTCTACGAGTTCGACTGGGAGGGCGCGGGGACGGAGTACCAGCGCGCGCTCGAGAAGAACCCCGGCTCGGCGCTCATCCACCAGACGAACGGCCTGTATCTCGCCGCACAGGGGCGGACGGCGGAGTCGCTGGCGGAAGCCGACCGCGTCCTGGACCTCGATCCGGTCAGCTCGAGCTCGGGCTGCCTGCGGGCGCGTCTCCTGTACTACGCCCGCCGCTACGACGAGGCGATCGAGCAGTACGAGGGGACGCGGGCGGCCGACCCGAACGTCGCCGGCTTCTGCACGTTCGCGATCTTCGCGTACCAGCAGAAGGGCCGGTTCGACGAGGCGATCGCCGCGGCGAAGCGGATCAGCGAGGCGACGCCGAACGAGATGCTGCCGAAGGCGGCGCTCGCGCGTTCTTACGGGGTGATGGGGAACACCGACGAGGCGCAGAAGGCGGTTCGGGCGATGAAGGACCTCTCCCGGCGGCGGTTCATCTCCGAGTACGACTTCGCCGTGGCGCACTCCGGGTGGGACAGGGAGGAGACCCTCCGCTGGCTGGAAAAGGCGTACGAGGGCCGTGTGGGACTGCTGGTATACGCACGGGTGGACGCCGTGTGGGACGACCTGCGCCCGGACCCGCAATTCCAGGATCTCAATCGGAGGCTCGGCATGACGCGCTGACCGAACCGGCGGCGTCTCTGAGGGAAAGCCTTCAGGAATGGGCGGGCAGCGCGCGAGACCGAGAACCTGGTTGTCTCAAGAGCAGACCTTCCTGGGCAGTTGGACTCAGGCGGGACCAGTGGCCTCGGCGCATAAAGGAGCGTGGAAATGTCGAGAAACCTGAAGCGCATCTGTGCGTTCGCGGTCGCGGTCCAATCTGTCGCATGGATCGGTTGCGTCAGCCAGGGGCCGACGCGGGAGACCATGAAGGCTTCGGTTCTTACTCCTCCGCAGGAGTGCACGGCGCATGAGCAACTCAACGCCGTGCTTTGGATGCAGCAATCGGCGGAGTACGGTGCCGCCGCTCTTCAGGCGTTCTCACTGGCCGAAGCCGCTCTCGAAGAGGCCCTTCGCGACCCGTCAAAGTGGCGCGACGCGGTCTCGGCCGGCGGGCACGCCGCGGAAGGAAAGTACGCCGTTATCGTCGACACCGATGAAACGATCCTGGACAACAGCCGTCAGGCGGCGCGGAGCATTCTGGCGGGAAAACACAAGTTCGACGAGGCGGCCTGGGCGGAATGGGAGGCGACGGGTTCCCCTGATGAGATCCGAGGTGCGAGCGACTTTCTCCGAGCAGCCGCCGGCCGAGGGGTAACCGTCTTTTACGTGACCAATCGCACCGATGAAACATCGCTCCGAAAGACGCTGGGAGACATGAGGTTCCCGCTGACCGATAAGACGGACACCGTCCTGGTGAAGGGAGAATTCCCGACCGGGACTTCAAGGAGCAACAAGGAGGGAAGACGAATCGAGGTGGCGCGCAGCTATCGGGTCCTGATGGCGATCGGAGACGATCTGGGCGACTTCGCCGACGTCACGGGCCTTTCTCTCGAAAAGCGGGCCGAGCTCGTCGATCGAGCAAAGACGAGGTGGGGACGTGAGTGGATCGTCATTCCAAACCCCGCGTATGGATCGTGGGAACGCGTCTATTACGAAAGCCAGGACGACGAACCAACGATGGTCGCGAAAAAATGCAGGTCCCTGAATGCGCCAGGGAGTGCTCCCGCGCCCAAATAGGAGCCGTAGCGGCGGAGGTTCAGGAGGGTTTGCGCTCGAGCGCCTGAACCCGTCGATCCCGGTCGCCGTAGGAGGCGCGGAGCAGGCCTTTCACGTCGCCGATCTGTTCGCGGATCTCCTCGCGAACCTTCACGAATTCCCGCGTGAATTTCTCGTCCAGGCCGGCGACTCCTTCGGCCACGATCCGGATCTCGCCACGCAGGCTCTCGGCGACGACGTTGGAGTGTCGCTTGACGTCGCGGATCTCCGCCCCCAGCTCCGCCCGAAGGCTGTCACCGACGACACTGGAGTGTCGCTTGACGTCCTGGATCTCTGCACGCAGCCCTTCGGCCACCACGTCGAAATGGCGTTTGAGCTCGTCGAATCTCTGATCCGCTTTCTCGTCCACGGCGCCAATCTCGCTCCGCAGACCTCCGGCCACGACGTCGAAATGCCTTTTGATGTCGTCGGCTGTCTCGCGATCCATCGGTCCTCGTGTCGGCCGAGCCTAGCACCGACGCTGATCGGTATCGTCGCGGGCTTCCGATCCGGGTGCTCGCGCGCGCGTGCTCCACACCCGCGAAGCCGCGCTGCGCGATCTCGTCGGTAGGGTTCACCCGCCGGCCATCAGAGGATCGTGGCGAGCGGCAGGCAATTGCGTCCGCCAGCGGGAATGTGCGAGTGTGACCGAGAGACTCGAAATCGTGGACACACCGGGTGAGGAGAATTGCGCTGACGAAATCGACCGCGTTCGAGCTCGGGCCGCTCGGGGGCAAACGACCGATGTCCGATTCTGACGGGATTCCGCTCTCCGGAGGCGGGCAGACCGATGGGTCTCAGGCTGCGCTCGCGCATGTCGAGGCCGCCCGGGTCCGCGGCTCGTCCGCGCAGCGACCTCTACGCTCTCGGCGCCGTGGCTTACTACCTCCTGACCGGGACTCTGATCGCCTCGACGCCTGTGACGATGTCGAACCCTGGGCCACCGAGGAGGCGCGGAGGTGGTGGAGGGCGAGAAAGACGGCGTGATCGGGTCGCCGCGCTGCGGCCGCGAGAGGATGATGCGCTACTGCGAGTTCTCCACACCGGTCGGACGGCTGCTGCTCGCCAGCGACGAAGAAGGGTTGCGCCGAATCGCCTTTCAAAGTGAACTCCATTCCGCCGAAGTCACCGAACGCTGGCAGCGCACGGAAGAACCGTTCCGGGAGGCGAGCGCACAGCTCGAGGCTTACTTCACGGGACGGTTGCGTCGGTTCGATCTCGCGCTGGCGCCCGAGGGCACTGCGTTCCAGCGAGAGGTGTGGTCGGCGCTCACGGTCATTCCCTACGGCGAG
>DASWIB010000325.1:0-10327 GCA_036397915.1 Thermoanaerobaculia bacterium
TGCGCGATTGTGCACCTGGACGGCGGCCGCGGGCAAGCCGCGCGTCAGAAGCTCAGTCTTTCGGCGTGGCGGTCGGCAGCGGTCGGCCGTCCTCGTCCTCGTAATAGACGCCGGGTTTCAGCGTTGCTACGGGAGTCGGAGTCCGCGGCGGGCGCGTCGAGCGAGGGGAGGCGGCACGGGTCGCCAGCGGGCTGACGGAAGGCGTCGCGGCAACGACCGTGGGCACGTACTGCTCGTAGAGCACCCCCGGAGTGCGGTCCTCGCGCAACGGCGGCGCTGTGACCACGGGCATCGCGGTTGCCGTCGGCGTCGGGCTCGCCATCGGCGGCGCCGTCCGGGGATCCGCCGTGACGGGTCGAGCGGACTCGGGTGACGTCGGGAGAGGCTCGGCAAGTACGAAAACCTCCGTTGGGCTGGGTGCCGGTGTCGCGATCCGCGCGATCGTGTGCCGCGTCGAACGGCAGGTCGGGAGAGGCAGCGCCAGAGCGGCAAAGGCAGCAATTGCCAGGATTCTCTTCACGGCCCAGACTTGCCTCTGCCGGTTCATTCGAAGTGGTCCGTCACGTCGATAATGACATGAGTCGTCCCGGAGCCCTGACAGGCGAAGATCGCCAAGTCCCTCCCGTTCCGAGCCCTCGACGAGCCGCGCCGCGCCGGCTGAGCGGGCGCCACTCCGGCCGCGGGCGAAAGAACGACGGCGCCTCTCAGGGTTGACTCACCGCCGTCTTCGCCGTCGACCAGTACAGCGCGTTGAAGACGAACGGGAACGTCGCGTGGGTCTGCGCGCGGTGCTGGGGACGGAAGCCGAACAGGACGATCCTGCCCTTGCCGTGCGTGACCGCAACAGCGGCGGCGCGGCGCGCGAGCCGGTCCTCTCCGCGGATCCAACCGGACAGGAGGACGTCCCGGGGGGAGTCGGGATATGCCGCGAGCACCCAGCGTTCGAGCTCCGCTCCGCCGAGCGCGCTCTGAAAGGCGATCGAGTCGTTGAGGAAGGCGGCGACCTCTTCGGGCAGGCCATACGTCACGGGGTGACCCGGCTCGACGCGAATCCGCACCAGGGAGCCGGCAGAGGAGAACTCGTCGGATTTCGCGCGGAAGAGAACGTTCCTCACCGGGATGTTGAACTGCTCGATGACATAGTCGGAAGACGAGTCGAACGCGACGAGAGTCCCGCCCGCCTCGACGAAGTCCTTCAGCGCCTTTGCGCCCTCTTTCTCGAGCCCGCCGGCGTACTCGGGTGGAAACTCGGCGAAGTACCGCATCTCGCCCTCTTCCGTCCGCGGCTTCCCGGTCGCGATGACCTCCTTCGAGACGTCCGGCAGCACGATCGCGTCGAACTTCTCGGCCAGCCTCCCCGCGCGCACCGTCTTGTTGTCCAGGCTTTTCGGCTCGAAGCCGTACTGCTCGAGGACCCAACGCGTCCAGCCTTCGTCCATCGAGGCGACCCACGGCTTGTAGAGCGCCACGCGCGGCGCGCGCAGTCTCTCGAGTGATCCCGGTACCGAGGGAACCGGCACCCACTCCACGGCCGAGTCGGGGAGGACCGGCGCGGCCGCCCGCCCGCCCTCGGCGTCCAGAAACACCGTTCCCGCGGGCCACTGCCGGCCCCCATGCGAGAGAGCGGCGCGCGCGATCGAGACCGTCCCGCCCTTCGCGCGCAGCGCGGCGTTGACGACCTTCGCGTTTTCGGGACTTCCGGGCGCCAGCGCGAACGCGACGCCCGATGGCGCCGCCGACGGACTCGCGATCGGGCGGTAGCGGGCAAGCCCCTCGGGCAGGCTCGCGCGCTCGACGGAGACTCCCATCATGAGCGGCAGGCTCCACGAGGAGACGTCATACGGCCGGACGATCTCTTTGCCGGCGACGACCTTCACCTCCGGGTAGCGCTGCGTTTCGAACATCTCCCTGACGAACTTGCCGTACGGCTGAGCGAGCGGAATCCAGAAATCGCCGTTCGCGGCCGTGAAAACCTCCACGTTGTGCTCGTCCATCAGCCTCGCGAGCTGCACCGCGCTCGGCCGGTCGGGCTGGTCGGCAGGAATCCGGTAGGCCTCTCGCGCTCCGGCGGCCGAGATCGCGGCGCGGGAGCGGGCGATCATGTCGCGCAGGAAGTCCTCCCGCCGGTCGGCGCAGGATTCCAGCAGCGCGTCGGATGCGATTCGCTCGTAGTCCATGATGTCGCGCAGGCGCCACCATCCCCCCGGCCAGGGATTTGGGAAGTTCGTCTGGACGCCGTATTCGATCAGCCCCTTTCGGCCGCCGGCGAGCTCACCCGGAGGGAGGTGAATCGGGCTCGCGAAGCGGACCGAAGCGACCTCGGTCAGGAGGCCCGACACGTTCTTCCACCACGCGGTGTTCTTCGTGCCGCCGGGCCAGTAGGCGTCGTAGGAGTAGGCGTAGATCACGCCCGACTTGCCCGCCTGCTCGAGCCGGAACGCCATATTCGCGCCGATCAGGTTCACCTCTCTCCAGACGAGCGGATGGATGTCGGGATCCGCCGGATCGGCGTACGGCGGCACGAAGATCCGGGGACCCGTCGAGCCCATCTGGTGCTCGTCCAGAAAGACCTGCGGGAACCATTCGTGGTAGAGGACGCGGCTCATCGCCCGCGTCTCCTTCTGGGTCAGCATGAACCAGTCGCGGTTGTTGTCATGCCCGACGTAATGGTGGTAGAGCCAGGGCATCCGGCTCCCCTCGAACTTCGTCCCGAGGTTCTTCCGATACCACTCCGTCTCCATCACCTGGCCATCGGGATTGAGAGAAGGAACGAGAAGCAGCACGACGTTGTCGAGCCGGCGCTTCGTCTCGGCGTCCTCGGCGGTCGCGAGTGCGTGCGCCCACTCCATTGCCATCTGCGACGCCCCGATCTCCGTCGAGTGGATGTTGCAGGTCACGAGCAGGACGACGCGACCGTCCCTGACGAGCGCCTCCGCGTCGGCGTCCGAGAGCCCGCGCGGGTCGGCCAGGCGCCGCGCGATGTCTTTCAAACGTCTGGCGTTCTGCAGGTTCTGCTCGGAGGAGATGACCGCCATGATCAGGTCCTCGCCGAGCGTCGTCTTTCCGAGATCCTGAACCTGGACCCGCGGCGAAGCCGCATCGAGCGCGCGAAAGTACGAGACGATCTGCCGGTAGTCGGCGATCTTCCGGTCGGCGCCCACGGGGAACCCCAGGAATTCGGAGGGAGAGAGGACGGCGGCAACCCCGGTTGCGGCGGCGAGACAGCCTACCCAGAAGGGGAGCAATCGCTTCATGGGGACTCTCCTGGGAGGAAGTCTATCCGCGAGGAACCATTGGGGACAGTGTCCGAGTATCTGTCGGCGGGGATCTTGCGGTCCCGCACCCTACGTCCCGAAGCCGAGCCCGGCGAGAACGTGAAAAGCAACATTCGCGGCGCGCGCGTGACCCGCCCGAATCGGGACGTTCGCCCACGAGAACGTCGCCTGTCCCTCGATCGTCGCGAAGAATCTCCGAGAGAGGGAGAAGCTCTTTCCCGTGCCGGCGAGAGCGGCGGCGCCGCTCACGTGGTACCCGCCTCCGAAGAGACCGCCGCCGCGATCGACTCCGCGGCCGCGGATCCGCCCCTCGGCATGCGTGATCACGGGCCCGGCGCCGACGCGCCAGTCGAGGACGCGACTCCGGCTCGCGCGCTGCAGGGTGATGAAGTTCCAACCGTGCGTGATCTCGAAGTGCTCGATCTCGGAAGGCGGATTCGCGAGGTAGAGCTTGTGGTGGAGAAGCTGAAGCTCCCATCCGCGCCGGTTCTTCCAGAGACCCAGGCGCGCTGCGTAGTACGGCGGGGAATCGAAGGGCCGCGTCTCCCAGCGCGCGTCGACGGAGAGCCGCTCCTCACCCGACTGGTCGACCGTGAGCGTCGTGGGGACGCTCCACGCCGAGCCGCCGAAGAGCTCGACGCGGAAACGGTCCTGAGCTCGAGCGGCGAGAGGCGCAGAGAGAAAGGTCGCCGCCAGCGCGACCGCGAACCGCCGGGAAAAGCCGCGGGGACAGGTCCTACGGACCTGCACCCGCCTCCTTACTCATCGTTCAAAGTCTCCGAACATACGCGGCCGCGTCCATGCGCCATACGACGACGCCACAGAAGCGATCTCCTTCGGGACAGACCGGGCGAACGCCCGCGTGATGGCGAAGGGTGCAAGGCGGCAGGAGCCAGGGTCCGATGCGAGGATTGATCTCGCGGATCTGCAGGGCCTCGTCGAGCGACGCGCGCCAGATCTCCTCCTGGGCGTTGTAACAAAGGCGCATCGCCAACTTGTGGTGGAGGTTCAGCAAGTCCGCCGACTCGGTGAACCGGATCGCGACGGCGTTCGGGAGCAGGTACGCCGCGAACTCGTCGGAGACTCCGCGGGCACGCAGCTCGCCGATGGAGTCCCAGGTCTCGCGCATCGTTCTCTCGTAGAGCGCGAGCGCTTCGGGCACTTCCGACAGCAGCATCGGGACGACGTAATCGGGCTCCTCCGACAGGTAGCCGGGAAGCGCCGGCCGCGAACCCGGCGTCATCCGGTGGCGCTGGTCCTGGCTGTCCGCCGTGTGCGAGAGCTTCTTGCGGAAGGTATACGAAGGGTGGAATAGCGCGCGGGAGAGCTTGCCGTGCGTCGTCAGCGTCAGCGTCTCGCCGAGCGTGCGGTTGCGCGACGGGTCGAGCACGAGCGCGATCGCATCGGAGTCGGTGAGCGCCGATCTCGGGACGCCGAGAACCTCGCGCACGGCCGAGGCGAGGATTTCCTCGTTGTTCGCCTTCCAGTCCACGAGGCGCGACACGCGCCCATCGAGCTCGCGGTCGAACTCGGCGCGAAACTCCCGGTCGGAGGAGCGCGCGCGCGGCAGCTCCCGGAACGCGGCATGCTCGGGCGTCTCTTCGAGCGGCAGAGGGTCCTGCAGGACCGCCTCGTAGAGCGGGTCCCACCGCAGGACCTCCGCGATCATTTGCGAGACGACCTCCCGCTGCTCGGCCGGGGCGTCGTAGGTCTCGCAGAGGCGCCAGTAGCGGAAGAGCGTTACGCCGGAAACGGTGTGGTAGAGGTACGCGAACGTCGCGACCGGAAGGACGTAACGCGCGATCTCCTGGGCCCGCTTCCGGACCGCGCCGCCCCACTTCTGCATTCCGTCGCCGCGCGTGCGACCCGGGAACAGTCCGAAGTATCGCTCCGACGCGATCGGGACGAGCAGCTCCGTCAACCGCCGGTACGCCGCCTCCTGACGTCGCGCGGTCGCCTCGAATAGTTCGCGCTCCGGCGCGCGCAGAGGCGGCACGGCGTAATTGCCGGCCTTGACTTCCACGTAGCGCTGCGAGACCTGCTCGGAGTTGTAGAAGGGGTGCGAGTGGAGAAACGACCACAGGAACTGCCGGGAGACGTTCTCGATCGCGAACTGGAAATGCGCGTGCTGGAACGTGGTGTGGTGGCCCGCGTCGTAGATGGACTTCGCGAGCGCGTCGCGCCGGTCTGGTCTAGCCGACGCCTGGTCCTCGGTGACGATGCCTTTCGAGGAGTAGCAGGTGCGGGCGGTCGCGACGACGTTCTCGAACGGGCGCAGAAAGGCGTTGACGAGGCGGACCTTGGGAGCGGGGGAAGAAAAGCCGAAGTCTCCATCTTGCCGCAGAGCTATAGCTTCTCGAGCAGTCTGGAGGGAGTGATTCGCCGAAGAAAAAGGGGCTTCTCGACCTTGAAAAGTCACTGGCTGCGCTGAGAGGATGCCTGCAACGAGTTCGTCATCCGCACGCTCGTCGAGTTTCCCGCGGCGAAGAACAGGGCGCGTTCTCTGTTTTCGAAAGCAGAACCTCGTGGGCTGCGCCTTTTGATCGTGACGGTGACGCTTCCCGGTCGGTATCGCCGTTCCGGCAGATCACACAGGGCATCTTCCCGTACGTCTCCGCGGCTACCTGCCGACTCGGCAGATCAGTGGGCGATAGCGTGGCTCGGGAACGGGCTTGCCAGTCTCTCGTGAAGCAGCCAGCCAGTTCTCCTTTGCGATTTCGACCTCAGTGAGTGCTTCTTCGGGAGTGTCACCGAAGGCGGAGCAGGAAGAGAGGTCCGGGATGTCGGCGACGTAGCAGTCGTTCTCCTCGCTCCAGAAAATGTTGATGTGATACCTGTGCACGACTCAGGCCGCCGCGAACTCACGGATATCGAGGTGCGCGCCGGCGCGCGCCGCTTCCTCGGCCGTCTGGAGGATTCTCGTAGCCGCCGAATCCTCGACGTACTCTTCGCCGCAGTTCTCGCAAACCTCCGCCGGCACGCCTCGAACGATGAGAGTGGTTCCGTCCCGTTCCAGCGTCACGGTGACATTACCTGGTCGCGTCTCGCCATTCCGGCAGATTACGCACTTCATCTACTTCCTCTTTCGAAAACCGGGCTCCCATCGATCCGAATTCGGGTTCATAGGCCGTAATGATAATTCGGTTGCCTGTTTGTGGATCGTGCGCGGCGACGACATGAAGGGGACGTGAGCCGATCCAGCCGAGCAGGAGACGACTCGGAAGCGGCATGTCGGAGGGGTATTCCTCGATCGTCTCCCCGGCGCGGACTGTTTCGAGGACGTCTTCGACGGTAATCCGACGCTCGAACATCCGCTGTAACGCGTGAACGCGGAACAGGGTTCGCCGCGGTGGAGTCGTGCTCACGCCGCCCGGCCGTCATGAAGGTCGGCGAGAACCTTGCGGATCTCCGCCTGCGCATTCCAGGGGTCCTGGATCTCCAGGAACGCCCATCGGCCGAACCTTCCGTTGTCAGGCATCGGTTTCTTCCGCTCGCGAGGCTGCTTGAGCGGAGTCTACTTCCCCCGTTTTCGGGTTTTAGCCTGTCAGGAGGACAAACGACGTCCGAGGTGCGGGAGAGAGGGATTTCGAGGCGCCGCCCTTGCGTTTGGACTGGTTGCAAAGATGTCTGTTCAGGGATCATATTCGCCTATGGTGAAGCTGCCAATCTACATGGATCATCACGCGACGACGCCCGTCGATCCACGGGTTTTCGAGGCGATGGCCCCGTATTTCACCCGCGCCTTCGGAAACGCGGCGTCACGCAGTCACGTCTTCGGTTGGGAAGCGGAGGCGGCGGTCGACGAGGCGCGCGGCCAGGTCGCGGCCGGCATGAACGCCTCTCCTCGGGAGATCGTCTTCACGAGCGGAGCGACCGAGAGCGACAACCTGGCGATCCTGGGAGCGGCGCGCGCCTCTCGCGAGAAGGGGAATCACGTCGTCACCGCGGCGACGGAGCACCACGCCGTGCTCGACTCCTGCCACGCGCTCGAGCGCGAGGGATTCGAGGTCACGTATCTCGCGCCCGATCCGACAGGGAGGATCGAGGCGGACCAGGTGGGAGATGCGATTCGCGAAGACACCGTTCTCGTGACGCTCATGCTCGCGAACAACGAGGTCGGGACGATCCATCCGCTTGCGGACATCGGCGCGGCGTGCCGCGAGAAGGGAGTCCTCTTCCACACCGACGCCGTTCAGGGCTTCGGAAAGATCCCGTTCGACGTCCAAACGATGAGCGTGGACCTGGCATCGGTGAGCGCGCACAAGCTCTACGGGCCGAAGGGGGTGGGGGCCCTGTACGTGCGGGCACGCCGGCCCCGCGTGCGACTCGATCCGATCCTCCACGGGGGCGGGCACGAGCGGGGACTGCGCTCGGGGACCCTGAACGTCCCCGGGATCGTCGGCTTCGGGAAGGCCGTCGAGATCTCGCTCGCCGAGCGCGACGAGGAGGCGCGGCGGCTTCGACTTCTGCGCAAGCGCCTCCACGAAGGAATCCTCCGCGAGCTGCCGGACGTCTCTTTGAACGGCGCCCCTCTCCCCGGAATCGGCGGCGACGGCTCGCTTCTCCCCGGTGTCGAGGAGCGCCGTCTTCCCGGCAACCTGAACCTCTCCTTCGCCGGCGTCGAGGGGGAGGCGCTCCTCATGGGCTTGAAAGACATCGCGGTGTCCTCCGGGTCCGCGTGCACCTCCGCGGTCCTCCGGCCGTCCCACGTCCTGAAGGCTCTCGGGGTTCCCGACGATCTCGCCCACGCCTCGATTCGCTTCGGGCTCGGAAGAACCAACACGCCGGACGAAGTGGACTACGCGATCGGCGCGGTGGCCGCGACCGTGCGGCGCCTGCGCGAGCTTTCGCCGACCTACGCCGCGACGAGGGGGGGAGTCGCGTCGGCCTCCGGGCGGTGAAGAGTCCCGAGGCTTCGGCTCCCGGCTTGCAAGGAATGGCGCACGTGCTCGGGACCGGACTTTCGACGACGGCAGGGCCCTGCACGGGCTGCGGGGCGCCGCTTGTCTCGCCGGTCGTCTGTCAGGAGTGCGGCGCGATCTTCGAGATCCCCGCGGATGCGTTCGCGCTTTTCGGCTTCGCCCCCTCCTGGGCCGTCGACCTGGCGGCGCTCGAGCACCGATACGACCTTCTCTCCCGGGCCTTCCGCGAGAAATCCGCGAGGCGCGGGGAGGCGAGCGAGAGTATCGACGAGGCCGTTCGCGCGCTCGGGGCGGCGCGGCGCCTCCTGTTCGACCCGCTCGAGCGCGCCCGATACCTCTTGAAGGCATACGGCGGCGCCGAGCGCGAGAAGCCGGTTCGCAAGCGGGAGTTCCAGAGCGAGGTCATGGAGATCGATCAGGCCGCGGTGAAGGCTCGCAAAGAGGGGGATTCGGCGCGGCTCGCGGCGGTCGTCCTCGAGGCGGAGGAGAAGCTCGCTTCCGCGATCGTCGCCGCGGGTCAGAGCTTCACGCGGCTCGAACGCTCTCTCGTCGACGAGGTGAACGCCGCCGCTGACGCTCTGGCCGAGGCGCAGTTCTGGCGCCTCAAGGTGGACGAGCTGAGGGCCACACTCGGCGGCTGACGCCGGATTCCATGCCGGAGGCGCGTCAGCCGAACCTTCTCGTCGAGATCGCACGCGGGATCGCCGAGTACCGCTCGCTCGCTGCGGGCCTGCACCCGCAGCAGTTCACCGAGCGCGGCACGACGCTCGCGGGAGCCGCCGGAGCGCTGCCCGGAGTCCTCCTCGCCGCGCTGCGCCGCGATCTCGCGCGGCCCGTCGCCATCGTCGTCGCGGACGAGGAGGAGTCCGAGCGAATCCATGCCGACCTTTCGGCCGCCGGTCTCGATCGCGTCTTCCCCGCACCGGCGCCGGCGCTCACCCCTTACCAGCGAATCCCGCCGTCTTTGAAGGCGCGGCGCGACGAGTTCGCGCTCCTCTCCGCGCTCGCGCATCCCGGCGGAGTCGACGCGATCGTGCTGCCGGCGCGATCTCTCTTCACGCGCCTTCCCGCCGCGGAGCGGCTCCGGGCGCTTTCTTTCCCGCTCGAGGAGGGTCAGGAGATCTCGCTTCCGAGTCTGGTCGCGCGGTTGACGCGTGTCGGCTACCGCCGCGCCGACCTCGTGATCGAGACGGGAGATCTCGCGGTGCGCGGCGGCCTTTTCGACGTCTTCCCTCCCGACCGGGATCTTCCGCTGCGCGTCGAGCTCGACGGCGATCAGATCGCCTCCCTGCGCGTGTTCGATCCCGACACGCAGCGATCGCGCGAACGGCTCACCTCGGTGGTCATCCCGCCCTTTGCCTCCGCCGAAGACGCGGTCGAACCGCGGATGCTCCTCGAGCAGCGGATCGGCCGGCCCCCTTCCGAAGCCGAGCGAATCGTCTTCGCCCCCGCCGTCGAGGCGATGCCCTCCGGCTGGCTCGATCACGCCGGCGACTCCGCTCTCGTCGTGGTCGTCGAGCCCTCGGCGGTCGATGAGGAGGTCGAGCAATTCGCCGGGCGCGTCGCCGCGGACCGCGATCCCGACCGCGACTTTTTCGCGCCGGAGGAGCTGCTCCACCCGATCGAGCGAATCCGGGAGGCAGTCGCGGCGGCGGACGTCTTCTTCGATCGCGTCGGGCTTTCGGCGCGCGCCGATCCTTCGTCGCTCCGCTCGGGAGGACAGTGCCTCCTGCGCCTGCCCGCCGAGCCTATCGCGGCGCACGCCGGACGCACGGCCGAAGCGGCCGCGGAGATGGCGCGGGCGATCGCCGCGGGCGAGGAGGTCTTCGTCGCGGTCCGGCCGACCGGCGGAGCCGAGAAGCTGCGGCGGTTCGCGCTCGAGTACTCGCTCCACGTCTCTTCCGAGCGGCGGGCCGGAGCCCTCATCGGCATTCCGGCGGAGATCTCGGCGGGCTTCCGGCTGCGCGAGCCGCGTGTATCCGTGTACTCCGAAAGCGAGATCTTCGGCGAGGAGAAGCGTTCCGCGGTCTCGCGCGGGCGGCCCTCGGAGGCGTTCCTCTCCGACCTCCGGGACTTGAAGCTCGGAGACGCGGTCGTCCACCGCGACTACGGGATCGGGCTCTTCCAGGG
>DASWIB010000326.1:0-2109 GCA_036397915.1 Thermoanaerobaculia bacterium
TTGACGATCTCGGGAACCGAAGACGAGGTCCTGGACGCCGCCACGCAGCACGCCGTCGCGAGCCACGGACACGATGACACGCCCGAGCTGTGCGAGCGGCTCCGTGGAATGCTCGAGGACGAGCCGGCGAGAGCCTGAAGGATCGGACCGGCCCGCTGGCTAGGAGCGTGTACGAGTAATCTTTTGGCGGTGGACCTTGCGGTCCCCCGAACCCCCTAGCCCGGATTATTCATGAGCACCCGGCCGAAACACACAAAAGTGATTGAGCCAGGGACGCATGCGACAGGATGAATGTCTATGCGCTCAGGCGCACCTTGTTCCCGCGAGAGATTTTTCCGTCAGGCAAGGAAGGCCGCCGACGGCGATGCCGGGGCGCATCGCAGAGGAGGCCTGACGCCGCATGGCGGGAGAAGATCCGCGGGACGGCTGGAGTCGTGCATGAATAATGCGGGCTAACGATGTTTCCCCGTCTCATACAGATCGGTTCCTTCTACCTGCCCACGTACGGGGTCGTCCTCGCAATCGCCTATCTCGTCGGAATCTGGCTGCTCCGGCGCAAGGCGCGGGCCGAGGGGCTGCCCGAGCAGAAGATCTTCGACCTCTCGCTCTACATCCTCGCCGCGGCGATTCTCGGCGCGAAGGTGCTCCTCGTCATCGTCGAGTGGAGACACTACGTCGAGACCCCGCGCGATCTCGTCGAGGTCCTTCGCTCGGGCGGGGTGTTCTACGGCGGGCTCATCGCGGCGACCGCCGTCGGCATCTGGTACATGCGAAAACACCGGCTTCCCGCGTGGAAGATCTCCGACATGGCGGCGCCGTCGATCGCTCTCGGGGAGGCGATCGGACGATGGGGCTGCTTCGCGGCGGGCTGCTGCTACGGAAAGCCCACCGACGGGCCGTTCGGCGTCACCTTTCGGGAGCCCTTCGCCCACGATGCGGTCGGGACCCCCTTGAACGTGCCGCTCCACCCGACCCAGATTTATCTGTCGTTGAACGCGCTCGTGATCTTTCTCGTTCTGCAGTGGACGTACCGGCGCCGGACTTTCGACGGCGAAGTGTTCTGGCTCTACATCCTGCTCTACGCGATTACCCGCGGCGTCCTCGAGACCTTCCGGGGAGACTCGATCCGCGGCTTCCTGATTCCCGGAATTCTATCGACCTCGCAGTTCATCGGCCTCGTCGCGGCGGCCGCGGCCGTCGGAATGCTGGTATTCCTTTCACGTCACAGGCGAGCCGCGGCGTGAGTTGCAGATTTCGAGTATCCCGTTGCAGGACAGGCCCCGTGCAACCGGTACCCTGCAAGCCGTAACCCGAAGTTGATCCGCCGCTTTCGGGTCGGCGTCCCTTCCCAGGGTACCCGTCTCGACCTCTTCCTGGCTTCCGCCTGCTCGGACCTCTCCCGCTCCCGGATCCAGAAGCTGATCGAGGAGGGCGCGGTCCGGCTCGGAGCTTCTCCGGCCAAGCGTTCACACATCGTCCGGGCCGGGGAAGAGGTCGAGGTCGAAGTGCCCGAGCCACGCGCGGCGGCGATCGAACCGGAGGAGATCCCGCTCTCGATCCTCTACGAGGACGAGCACCTTCTCGCGATCGACAAGCCGACCGGTCTCGTCGTTCACCCCTCCCCCGGACACGACTCGGGGACGCTCGTCAACGCTCTCCTTCACCACGTCCGCGATCTCGCCGGCATCGGTGGAGAGCTGCGGCCCGGTATCGTTCACCGGCTCGACCGCGGCACGTCCGGCGTGCTGCTCGTGGCGAAAACCGACCGCGCGCACGCCTCGCTCTCTCGGCAGATGAGGAAGCATGCATTGAAGAAGGAATACCTCGCGGTCGTCGCCGGCCTTCCCAAAGTCCGGAAGGGCGAGGTCGCTTTCCCGATCGGCCGCGACCCGAGCGACCGAAAGAAGATGCGCGCCTTCCGATCGAAGGACGCCGCGCCCGCCGGCGCGCGGGAGGCGCGGACGCTCCACCAGCTCGAGCGCGAGTGGCCGGAGCTCGGAATCACCCTTCTCCGATGCCGCCTCATCACCGGACGGACGCACCAGATCCGCGTCCATCTCGCCGCCGCGGGCCTGCCGGTGGTCGGCGACCCGGTTTACGGGCGTCCCC
>DASWIB010000327.1:0-9893 GCA_036397915.1 Thermoanaerobaculia bacterium
GCCTCCTCCTCCTCCTCCTCCTCGGGGCGCATGAAGAAGACGATCTCCGCGCGCTGCGGCACCCGTCCAGAGTTCCGCGCCCGGCTTGGCGGACAACGTCCGAAGTAGGCGACCCGCCTTGGGCTCGCCGCGCAAGTGCCAGATCAGGATGTCGCTATCGACGTAGGCGCGCACCTCGGCCTCGATGATGTCGCTGGAAGCTCCGCCGAAACGTCGCCCTCGCTCCCCGGATAGTCGTCTCCGCTCCCTCTTTTCGCTTCCAGGCTCCGAGCGTCTCGGACCAGATATCTTCGGAGTCGCGCTGTCCGAGCTGCTGCGCGCACAGGTGGATGGCCTGCTCCAGGAACTTCTTCTTGGTCATGTTGAGGCGCCGGGTCACCCGCTCGAGCTCATCGAGTGCTGCCTCATCCAGCCGCGCCGAGAAAATCTTTTCCATGGTGTTCCCTTCTCGCCTTACGTAAGAAAGAATACGTAAGAGGAACCCGCCCGTCAACTAGACTGCCGGAAGACGGGGATTGTGCCCGCCAGATGCTTATCGGCCACCTTCGCGGGCAAACCTTCCGATGAGCTGGGCGGGGGTTTCGATCCGACAGGCGCGCCGAGACCGCCGAGGAAAGTGCTTGACGTTCCCGGTCACCAGGCTGTCGGCGAAGCCCGCGACAGCGACTTCAAGAAACGGCAAGTCGTCCGGATCCGGAAGGCTCACGATCAGTGGCTTCGCTCGGATCCAGGAGCTCTCCGCCTCGACGTAGTCGAGGAAATCCCCGACTTCCGAGGAGCCAAAACCGAACTTCGGGCGCCGCAGGACCACTTCGTATTCCGCGAAGATCCGGTCGTCGACGAGAAGAGTCACCCAACCCTCGAGAACGAGATCCAGCAGGCGCCCGGGATGGCCGTACGGATTCAGCAGGCCCGACACCACGACGTTGGTGTCGAGCACGATCCTCAAGACCGACTGCGCTCCTTCCGGGCCGCCCGGATCTCGTTTTCGATCTGCCTTGCGGAAAGCGCCGCGATCCCAGTCCCTGCCGCGCGACGGCGCAGACGCGAAACGGCGATCGCGGCTCTGGCTCTGCGGACGGCCGAGAGCGCCTCGTCCATCTTCCCTTTGGCCACACCGATGAGGATTCCAACCGGCTTTCCGTTCGAAGTTACGACGAGATCCTCACGCTTCAGCCGGGACCAGATCCGGCCCGGGTGGTTTCGAAACTCCCGAACGCTGAGAAACTTCATGGCAGTCAACGTAGCACATCCGGCTACAAAAGTGCTACATACTGCGGGCTCAACCAGGGAGGCCGACTCGTGACTTGCGGTGCCGAACACGGGATTGCCTCTAGGCCTTTCCCTGGAGTTCTCACTCCTCTACCTTCTGACTGACCGCGGTCGAGACCGCTCCTCGTGAAGTCCCAGACCGCAGGGACACGGATCCCGGCGAGATCTCGCCGCCTCAAAGAGCCAGAACCGAGTGCGTGCGATTCCAAAAGAACCGTTACCGGCCTATCCTTCCGGCCGGAGGGAGCCGGAAAATGCAACGATCCTCGTGGCGCTGGTTGATCGCGATCCTCGCGGTTTCGATCACTCTTGGGATTCCGACCGTGCGAGCTGCCGACCCTCCCGCGGTCACGAAGACGTGGGACATCGCCTACGCGAGTCCCGGCGACACGGCGCTCCGGCTCGATCTCGTTCAGCCTGCCGCAGCCAAGGGCCCGCTGCCGGCGGTTCTCGTGATTCACGGCGGCGCCTGGAGGGAAGGCGGAAAAGAGGAAAACCGCAGGCTCCTGATCGACTTCGCGCGGCGCGGGTATGCGGCGATCTCTCCGCAGTACCGCTTCTGCCCGAAGGACACCTTCCCGGCGCAAGTCCAGGACGTCAAGGCCGCCGTACGCTGGCTTCGCTCGAACGCGGCGTCCCTCGACGTGGACCCCGCGCGCATCGGCGCGATGGGCTTCTCGGCGGGAGCGCATCTCGCCTTGATGCTCGGTGTCACCGGTCCCGAGGACGGTCTCGACGGGGCCGTGCCCTCCGGCGCTCCAAGTTCGCGGGTGGCCGCCGTCGTGGGGTTCTATCCACCGGTCGATCTGGCCGCTCCGGAACTCTCGGAGTTCGGCCGGTCGCTGGTCAAGGACTTCCTCGGCGCTTCCGCCGCCGAGAAGCCGGGACTCGCGCGAAAGGCTTCCCCCTTGACGTTCGTCAGCCGCGGCGACGCCCCCGCACTGGTTTTCCAGGGAACGAAGGACTCGCTCGTCCCGGACTCCCAGGCTCTTAACTTCGCTCGCGCCATGACGGCCGCCGGCGTCCCCGGCCGCGTCGAGCTCTTCGTCGGCGCCGAACACGGCTTCGGCGGCGACGACTACACGCACGCAATGGCGGAGACGTTCGAGTTCTTCGATCTGTATCTGAAGGGGAAACGAACCCGCTGACGCCGGGCCGGGACGCGGCTCCGCTCTCGAAGTCGGGCTGCCCTTCTGCCGCCCGAGGGTCGGTCAGCCGCTGGTTCGGACCGCGTCTTGCCGCAGTCTCTTTGCTTGCTTTCGTGGCGGGGCCGGTCCTTGCTTCTCCCCGCCGCCCCTCGTAAACTCGCCCTTTCTTTCCCATGTCGGTTCTTCCTCCGGCCGCGTCGGGTCTTCATCTCGATCGCCGGATCGCCAAGCTGATCGACGGACCGCGTACCGGTTCCGAGGCCTTGCCGTACTCGACCGACGAGCACGCCGCGGACGGCCTGATGAGCCGTCTCCAGCAGGTCGGACTCACGGCCGAGCTCGAGCAGGAAAAGGATGCCTGGTACTGCGTCTTCTGGGCGCCGCGACGCGGCGACGGTCAGAAGGAGAGGATCGCCTCGGGCAGCGCGGTCGAGCGGCCACTCGCGATCTGTCGCGCCGTTCTCAACCTGCCGCTCTCCGGCAGCGGCAACCGGTTGCGTCTGCGCTCGGCCTCGCGCGGCTGGATCAGGTAGGAGGCGGACAGAGTCCCAAGGGCGCCCGACGGCGACTCTGGCGCGGAGACGGACGCTAAGCCGGGCTTCTCGGGTCGAGGTAGGAAAGCTCGCTACTTGCCCGCTTCCCCGGCGCGGATCCAGGTGGCCCACATCTTGTCCTGCGCTTCGACGTATCCCAGCTTGACCGGCTGGCCTTCCTTCAGCTCCCCGCCGAGAATCCGGGTCGAGTCGTTCCACAGGATCGTCCAGCTGGCGCCTTTGGAGTCGGTCACCGTCAGCGACTTGTTCGCCGTGTCGAGCCGGGCGATGGATCCGCTGACGACCTTCTCCCCGCCGGACTTGGCCTTGGGAGCGTCGCTCGCGATCGCCGCGAGCGAAACGGCCAGGGTTGCGAGAGCGGCCAGAGTGAGAGCCTTTTTCATCATTCCCTCCTCCTGAGAGTCGGACACCTGATTTAAGAGTATGTCCGAGTAATCTGTCGGCGGGGGACCTTGCGGTCCCCCACACCCCCTCGCCCGTTTTCTCGGAATCCCGGAACGGCCCAGCGCGCCGGGATGTTCCCCATTCCCGCAGCCGGGCCTTCTCTTGAGCTTGAACCCGTCGCTACTCGGACCGGAGCGCCCGCGTCATCAGCCGTTCGACACCTTCCCGGGGCTTGCACCCTTCGTAGAGCACCTGCCCGACGACCTCGGAGATGGGCGCCTCGACGCCGGCGCTCGCCGCAATGGTCGGAACCGCGAGGCAGGTGCGCACCCCCTCGGCCACCTCCGGCATCTCCGGCAGAATCTCCGCGAGAATGCGGCCTCGTCCGATCTGCTCGCCCAGGTGGCGGTTGCGCGACTGCCTGCCCGTCGCGGTCAGCATCAGGTCACCGATTCCGGCGAGGCCGTGCACCGTCCGCATCTCTCCACCGAAGGCGACAACGATCCGTCCGATCTCGGCGAGACCGCGGGTCACGAGAGCGGCGAGCGTGTTGTGACCGAAGCCCAGGCCGGACACAATTCCCGCCGCGATCGCGATGACGTTCTTCAGAGCCCCGGCGAGCTCGACGCCGGTGACGTCCGAAGAGCTGTACAACCGAAGCTGTGCGTTCGAGAACTGGCGCTGGAGATCCCGGGCGAAGCTCTCGCCGCGATCGGCGATGACGGCCGCGGAGGGATCTCCCCGCGCGACCCCTTCGGCGAAGGTCGGACCGGAGAGCGCGGCCACGGAGGCGGAGGGATAGCGCTCGAGCACGATCTCGGTCATTCGTTTCAGCGTCTCGGGCTCGATCCCCTTTGCCGTCGAGACGAACCGCCGCGCGCGGCTGTCGGGGCCGGGAGCCGCCTCGAGCACCTCCCTCATGGCCGCACACGGAACCGAGAGCAGGACGGTCTCGGAGTGGTCGAACGCGTCCGCGAGATCCACCGTGGTCCGGACCGCGTCCGGGACGTCGATGTCCGGCAGCCGGCGCGGGTGACGGCGCTCCTGCGCAATTCGCGAGGCGACTTCGGGGTCGCGACCCCACAGCAGGACGTCGTGGCCGCTCCGTGCGAGGTGAATGGCGAGTGCCGTCCCCCACGAGCCGGCGCCGAGGATCGAGACCTTCATCCCGGGATTCCCCCCTCGCCCCGGGAGTGAAGAGGCCGATGTAGCGGGGACGGACTCGGCTGTGGGGGTGTCGTCATTTTCTACCGAGCTTGCGCTCCTCGCCGTGCGCGAGTCGCTTGAGATTCGGAAGGTGCTTCCAGAGGACGAGGAGCGCCGTCGCGGCCGCCGCGGTGACGACCGCCCGCGGCGCATGAAAGAGCAGGCGAGCGACGGGCGGAAGGAGCGCCATCGCGACCACGGAGCCGAGCGAGACGTACCTCGTGGCCGCGACGAGCGCGATGAAGACCGCAAGAGAGCAGAGGAGCGCGAGAGGCGCGAGGACCGCGAAGGCGCCCACCGCGGTCGCCACTCCCTTCCCACCGCGGAAACCGTAGAAGACCGGGAAGACGTGCCCGAGGATGGCCGCGAAGCCCGCCGCCGCGGCCCAGAACGGATCGGCTGTCACGAGACGCACGAGGGCGACCGCCGCGGCGCCCTTCGCGACGTCGAGCAGGGCGACTGAGAGCGCGAGCTTCCTCCCGTACGCGCGAAGCACGTTCGTCGCGCCGGCGTTTCCGGACCCCTCCGCGCGGATGTCCTTCCCGGTGGCGGCGCGCACGAGCAATACCGCGAAGGAGACCGAGCCGAGGAGGTAGGCGACGACGACGAGGACCGCCGGAGGGATCGTCACGCGCGGACCCCGCGCGGTCCGCCCTGGAAAGTCCACTCGTGCAGGGGCGTGTGCACCGCTCCAGCCGGATCGAGACGGCTCTCGAAGAGGACGCACGAACGGGCGAGCCACGAGGGGAACGACCACGCCTCGACCTCGCGGCGGAATCCCTCCACCGCCGAAGCGGGCCAGTTTTCGCGGATGCGCGCCAGCGTCACGTGCGGGTGAAAGGGACGACTCTCCTCTCGCGAACCGAGGCGGCCCGCCGCTTCGCCGGCGGCGGAGGCGAGCCGCGAGATCGATTCCACCCCGGGAGACGACGAAAACCCCACGCCGAGCACGCGAGGGCGACCGCGCTCCGGAAAGACCGTGGCGGCGGCCGCCTGGATCTCTCCCGGAATCGTCTCGAGGGCGGCCGGTGCCACCGCCTCGGCAAACCGTGTGACGAAGTCGGTCTCGACCTCGCCCAGGAACTTGAGCGTCAGGTGCCAGCTCTCCGGACGCGTCCACGAGGCGCGCGGGAGACTCCGCCGGACCCGCTCGACCAGCCCGCGGGCGCTCTCGACCCACAGGGGTTCGGAGGGGACCGCGAAGAAGACCCTCACGCGACGACCGTCATGAACCGCCGGATCATTTCGAGAGAAAACATCGAGGAAGCACGGCGCACCGTCGTCCGGTCCCCCACGTACAAGCGTTTTTTCGTCTCTTCGCGACCCTCGCGGTCCGTGAGGGCGAAGAAGACGGTCCCGACCGGCTTCTCCTCGGAGCCGCCGTCGGGCCCGGCGATCCCGGTGATGGCGGCCGCGAGGTCGGAGCCGAAACGCCGCCGGGCGCCGCGCGCCATTTCCCGGGCCGCTTCTTCCGATACCGCCCCGTGGAGGCGGAGCGTGTCCCGGTCCACGTCGAGGATCGTCTCCTTCGCCGAGTCGGCGTAGGAGACGACGGTCCCGAGGAAGTAGGCGCTGGCACCGGGCACGTCCGTCAGCAGCGCCGAGACGAGCCCTCCCGTGCAGGATTCCGCGAGGGCGAGCGTCTTCC
This sequence comes from Thermoanaerobaculia bacterium, assembly GCA_036397915.1. Taxonomy (GTDB): domain Bacteria; phylum Acidobacteriota; class Thermoanaerobaculia; order UBA5066; family Gp7-AA6; genus Gp7-AA6. Next base: position 6,213 of record DASWIB010000327.1, read on the forward strand.
TTTTCTCTTTCAGCAGCCGCCCCACGGTCGCCGCGAGATCTTCGCCGTCGCGCCCGTGAACGCGGTGTCCCAGCACCTGGCGAAAATCCATCTCCATCGCCGCAAGTCGCGCCTCCGCCTCCACAGGTTCGCCGCGCGCGCAGAGGTGGAGCTCGACCTCGCCGGGGGACGCGAGGATCGTCACCGGGTCCGCGTTCCACTTCTCGTAGAGCGGCGCGACGAGCTCTTCCACCGCGGATTCCGCCATACCCGCGATCCGGAGGACACGCCGGCGCGTGGTGCCGGTGCCCGCGCGGCCGAGCTCCGGCTCGATGGCCTGCTCGAAGATTTCCCGCATCTCCGACGGCACTCCGGGCAGGATCAGGATCTGGACGCCGGCGTTCTCGAGCCAGAACCCGGGCGCCGTTCCGCGGGGGTTAGCGAGCACGCGCGCGCCCTCGATGAAGTCCGCCTGCTTCTCGTTCACAACGGGCATCGGCACGCCGCGCCGCTCCCAGCGCTGCCGCATCGCGGCGACGAAGCCTTCGTCGCGATGGACCGGGCGCCGCGCCCATCGTGCGACCGCGGCCACGGTGAGGTCGTCGGCGGTGGGACCGAGACCTCCCGTTGTGAAGATCCAGCGGGCAGCCGACGAGGCACAGGAAAGCTCGCGCGCGATCTCGTCGAGATCGTCGCCGACGACCGATTTGCGGACGACCGCGAAACCGGCCTCCTCGAGTCTGCCCGTGAGCCAGAGCGAGTTCGTGTCGCGCCGCAGCGGGCCGAGCATCTCGCTGCCGATCGCGATGATGGCCGCTCGCGATCCTGCGGTCATTCCCTCGCTTCGCTCGGGACGAGCTTCGGGCCGGCAGGCTCCTCCTGCTCCGAGAGCTTCGCCCACTCCTCGACGAGGAGCTCGAGCTCGTCCTTGCGGACCGCCTTGTCGCGCGCCAGTCGGTGTGCCTCGACGGGCCCCAGCGTGAGCGCCTCCTCCCAGAGCCGGTTCTCGAGCGCCTCGATCGCCTTCTCGCCGGCGGCGATCTTTTCCTCGAGCGCCGCAATCCGCCGCCTCCGCCGGACCGCTTCTTTTTCTTCCAAGGATTGTGCACGCCGCGGGCGGCTCGCGACCGGGGAGGGTGGGCCCGGGACGTTTTCCGCTTCCGGCCGCTCTCTCCGCTGCGCCCTGCGATCGGCCGTATCGCTGTAATTGCCGTCGAGGAGCAACGGACGGCCGGCGCGCAGGTCCAGGATCCGCGTCGCGAGGCGGTCGATGAACGCCCGGTCGTGCGAGACGAACACGATCGACCCGGGAAAGTCCTCGAGCGATTCCTCCACGGCCTCGCGCGAATCGAGGTCGAGGTGATTGGTCGGCTCGTCTAAGAGCAGGAGGTTGTGGCGCTGCCGCATGACGACCGCCAGCGTGAGTCTCCCCTGCTCTCCGCCGGAGAGCCCGCCGATCAGGGCGAACACCTCGTCGCCGCGGAACGCGAAGCGCGCGAGGTAGGACCGCATCTCTTCCTCGGTTTCCTCCGGGTGCTGGTTCCAGACCGCGTCGATCGCGCGCCGGCGCGGATCGAGGTCGGAGAGCTCCTGGTCGTAGTAGCCGATCGAGACGTCGTGGCCGGGCGTCACGGATCCCGCCAGCGGCGCGAGGCGGCCGGCGAGCGTCTTCAAAAGAGTCGTCTTGCCGGTCCCGTTTTCCCCGAGAAGCGCCATTCTCTCCCCGCGCAGCAGCTCGAAATCGACGCCGCGGACGATCGGAAACCCTGCGGCGTACCCCGCGTCGAGCTGTTTCGCCCGCAGAAACATGCGTCCACCGATCTTGTCGGCGTCGAACCGGAAACCCACCGACGTCGCGTCCTCGACCGGGCGCTCGAGCAGTTCGACGCGCGCGAGCTTCGTGCGGCGGCCCTTCGCCTGGCGGGAGTTCACGCCCGCGATGTTGCGGCGGATGTACTCCTTCTCCTTCTCGATGAACTCCTGCTGCTTCTCGAAGGCGCGCGTGGCGGAGAGGATCCGCTCCGCTTTCTGGCGCCGATAGGAGCTGTAGCCGCCGGAGTAGGCGGTGAGCCGGCCGTTCTCGAGGTCGATGATCCCGCCCGCCACCCGGTCGAGGAAGCGGCGATCGTGGGTGACCACCAGGTACGCACGACGGGAGCGAGCGAGGTATTCCTCCAGGAACTCGACCGCCTGGAAGTCGAGGTGGTTCGTCGGTTCGTCCAAAAGGAGGACGTCCGGAGAGGAGAGGATCGCGCGCGCGAGCATCGCGCGGTTCTTCTGGCCGCCGGAGAGCTCCCCGAGACGGCGGCCGAAATCCGCCTTTTCGAATCCGAGCCCCGAGAGCGCCTTGTCCACTTCGGCCACCATGTCGTAGCCGCCTTCGTTCTCGAAGCGGTGCGAGAGAGCGTCGTAGCGGTCGTGGAGCTGGGCTGAGTCCTGGCCGTCGGCCATCGCGTGCTCGATCGAGCGCATCTCGGCCTCGATCCGATGGAGGTCGGCGAACGCGCCGGCGGTGTAGTCGTGAAGCGTCTCGTCGAGGTCGGCCTCGAGCGCCTGCTCGACGGTCGCGATGCGGACGGCGCTCGCCCGAACCACCTCCCCCGCGTCGGGCTCCTCGCGCCCGAGGACGAGCCTCAAAAGGGTCGTCTTGCCGGCCCCGTTCCTGCCGACCAGACCGACCTTTTCCCCCGGATTGTGCTGCCAGGTGACCTCGCGCAGCACCTCCTTCGGGCCGTAGGACTTACGAACACGGTCGAGTCGGTAGAGCACGTACCGATTGTAGACGCACCGATCTTTCTCGCGGGTCCGACACCCGTCGCGTAGCACATGTGCTACGATCGGAGCATGGCGCGAGAGATCACGCAGCGTGAGCTGCGGAACGAGAGCGGCGAGATCATGCGCGCGCTCGACCGTGGAGAGACCTTCATCGTTACGCGTAAAGGCGTGCCGGTCGGAGAGCTGACGCCTTTCCGGCAGCGTCAGTTCGTCGCGGCAGAAGCGGCCGTCGCAGTGTTCCGCGGCGCGCCTGCCGTTGAGCACGACCGGTTCCGGGCCGAGGTCAACGCGTTGCTCGACCAGGAACCGACCCCGCGTGGCTGAGCCGCGTAACGGACGCGGGATTATCGATACGTCGGTCGTCATCGACCTGGAGCACACCGATCCGAGCAACCTACCGTCCGAACTTGCCATCTCAGCGGTGACCCTGGCCGAACTCGCAGCCGGACCCCACGCGACAGGGGATCCTGGTGAGCGCGCCCGCCGGCAGGACCGGCTCCAACGGACGGAAGCCACGTTCGAACCTCTGCCTGTGGACCGAGCGGTCGCGCGCGCGTACGGCAGTGTCTATGCCGCAGTCGCCGCCGCAGGTCGCAAGGCGCGCGGTCGCCGGGCGTTCGATCTCCTCATCGCCGCAACCGCGCTTGCCGCGCAGCTTCCCTTGTATACGCGCAACCCCGACGACTTCGAAGAGCTCGACGGTCTCGTGGAGGTCGTGGGCATACAGCCAGCGCGCTAGTTGTGTTTTCTCTAAGCACGTTGTTCACTCGCTGAGGTTGCCCATCCACAGTGTCGCCCCGGGGCACCGGAGACCTCGTCCGGATTGCGTCAAAGCCTCTCGACTGCCAGCGGTGGCGGCTCGTGCATCGTGTCGCCGACGTGGAAGAGCGCCGCGACCTCGCGCTCCATGTTCGGGCGCGGCGGCTC
>DASWIB010000328.1:0-17631 GCA_036397915.1 Thermoanaerobaculia bacterium
CGCGTTCGCCGCGCTCGGCCAGGGCGACAAGGCGGGCGAGCTCTTCTCGATCCTGAATCCGATCAACCACGCGGGAACGCGGGCGGGTGTTTACCGCTACAAAGTGGAGCCGTACGTCGCCGCCGCAGATGTCTATGCGGATCCGCCGCACGTCGGGCGGGGCGGCTGGACATGGTACACGGGCTCGGCCGGATGGATGTATCGTGCCGGCGTCGAGTGGATCCTCGGCTTTCGGTTCCGCGGGGCGGCGCTCTACCTCGACCCGTGCATCCCGCGGTCCTGGCCCGGCTATCGAATCACTTTTCGCTATCACTCCTCCCGCTACGAGCTCGTCGTCGAAAACCCTCACGGCGCGAACCGCGGCGTCGCCCGGATCGTCGCGGATGGGAAGGAGCTTCCGAAGGACGTCCGGGAGATCCCCCTCGCCGACGACGGCGGGATGCACAAGATCGACGTGACGCTGGGGGGGTCAGTTCTCCACGAGTCGCCTGGGTAGTTCGACGTGCGGCAGCGTGCTTGACACTTCGTGCTCGAAGTGGCATGTGGAGACCTGACCCTCAATGTGGCAAGTGGAGACCTGACCCCGTGAAACGGTTCTTTCTCGTCCTGCTGCTGCTCTGTCTCCATCTGCCAGCCGCGCGGCCGCAGACGGGGCTCGCTCCCGGCAACCCGCTCGAGCCCGCGGCTTCGGGCGGTCTCATCGCGCTCGATCGGCTGCTGAAGAAGCTCGAGATCCACAAGCGGCTCCTCCTGATCGCCGCACACCCCGACGACGAGGACAACCGGCTCTTGACCCTCGTGTCTCTGAAGACGGGCGCCGAGGTCGCGTACCTGTCGTTGACGCGCGGCGAAGGGGGCCAGAACCTCCTCGGCCCGGACCTCGGCGTGCCGCTCGGCCTCGTCCGCACGCAGGAGCTCCTCGCGGCGCGGCGGATCGACGGCGGCCGACAGTACTTCACTCGCGCGTACGACTTCGGGTACACGCGCTCGCTCGACGAGACCTTCCGACTCTGGCCGAAGGAGGTGCTGCTCGAGGACGCGATGCGTATCGTCCGCCGTTTCCGGCCGCAGGTGGTCGTCACCATCTTCACGGGAACGCCGCGCGACGGTCACGGACAGCACCAGGCGTCTGCCGTCATTGCGAAGGAGCTTTTTGCCGCCGATCGTTCCGCATTCCGAGAGCTGGAGAGCGAAGGACTCTCTCATTGGCCGATTGCGGCGCTCTACTGCTGCGACTACGCGGGTCCGGAAGTCGCGACCATCGTGCTCCCAACGGGCGACCTCGATCCGCTGACCGGCCGTTCATTCCACCAGATCGCGATGGCCAGCCGCAGCAATCACCGATCGCAGGACATGGGCGCTCTGCAGGCGCCCGGTCCGAACGAAACGCGGGTCGCGTGGGTGGAAGGCGGCGCGGGTCGGGAAGCAAAGGACCTCTTCGCCGGCATCGACACCCGGCTCACGGCGATCGCGGCCGGGGTCGCGGATGCGAGCCGCCGCGCGCGGATCGAGGAACGTCTTCGCCGCGTCGAGACGTTCGTCTCGCAGGCGCGCTCGAATCTCGTCCCCACTTCGCTTTCGAAGACCACCGCCCCCCTTGCAGCCGCGCTCGGCGAGCTCCGAGCCGCGCGAGAGTTCGTTCGCAACGATACGGATGCGGCGACGGTCGCGTTTCTCGACGAGAAGATCGGCCTCGCCGAGACGGCGCTGGCTACCGCGGCGGGAGTGACGCTCGACGCGGTGACCGATCGCGAAACGGGAGCGCCCGGCGAATCGTTCGACATCAAGGTCAGCCTCTGGAACGCCGGCAGCGAACCGGCGGCTGTCGAATCGGTGGAGCTCGCGAGCGCCGACGGGTGGCAGCTCTCTCCCCCTCTCCCTCCGAGAGAGGGCCGGGGTGAGGGCGATGCCTCAGCCCTGAAGGTGGTCGCCCCCGGCATGCTCTCCGACTGGACGCTCAAAGCAACGCCCGCCGGGAGCGTCCCGACGATCCCCTACTTTCTGAAGCACCCGATGAAGGGCGCGCTCTACGATTGGAACGACACTCCGCGCGGCGTCCGCGGCGAGCCCTTCCAGCCCGCCCCGCTGACGGCGGTCGTCCGGGCGCGCGTCGCGGGCGTTCCAGTCTCCCTCACGCGCGAGGTCGTCTACCGTTTTCGTAATCAGGCGCTCGGCGAGATCCGGCGTCGCGTGCGCGCCGTCCATGCTCTCGAAGTCTCCGTGGATCGCGACCAGATCGTCTGGCCGATCGCGCAGAAGCGAGAGCGCCGCCTCGAAGTCACACTGGCATCGAACTCCTCGAAACCGCTCTCCGGGAATCTCGAGGTCACGCCTCCCGCCGGCTGGCCGGCAGTCGCCCCGATTCCGTTTTCACTTACCGGCCGCGGCGATCGTCAATTCGTGGACGTGTCGCTGGAGCCGCCTTCCCTGTTCCCGCCCGGTCGGGGCGCGTTCCGAGTGGCGGCGGTTCGTTCGGACGGACAGCGGTTTGCAAGCGACATTCGCGTTCTCGACTATGCACACATCCCGCCGACTCCGATGCCGGAGGACGCGGCGGTGGAGGTTGTCGCGGCCGACATCCGGCTGCCACCGATCCGGCGCGTCGGATACGTCCGCGGCGCCTCGGATCGCGTGCCGGAGGCGCTCATCGCCATTGGCGTGCCGCTCGAGATTCTGACGGAGAAGGACCTCGACTCCGGCGTCCTTTCCGACTACGACGTTCTGGTCATCGGCAGCCGTGCATACGAGACCGACACGTCGCTCGTGCGGTCGAACGGACGGATCCTCGACTATGCCCGCAAGGGCGGGCTCGTGATCGTGCAGTACCAGCAGTATCCCTTCGTCGAGGGGAGCTTCGCGCCGTACAAAATCGAGATCGCGCGGCCGCACGACCGAGTGACGGACGAGACCGCGCCGGTCCGCGTACTCGATGCCACGCATCCGGCGTTCACCCGGCCGAACCGGATCGGGCCGGAGGACTGGACCGGCTGGGTGCAAGAGCGCGGGCTCTATTTCGCGCACACCTGGGACCCCGTGTACACGCCGCTCCTCGCGATGACCGATCCGGGCCAGGCGGAGCAGCAGGGCGCTCTCCTCGTGGCGCCTCTGGGAAAGGGCCTCTACGTGTACACGGGGCTCGCGTTCTTCCGCCAGCTTCCGGCCGGCGTGCCCGGCGCGTACCGGCTGTTCGCCAACCTGCTCGGGCTCCAGTCGAGACGCGTGTCGCTCAAGAGTTCCTTCTCGATGCGATCCGGTGGGTCCTCGCGTCGCCCCGCGGCGCAACCTCGCTACCGCGCGGGCGGCACCGGGACGGCGTCGCCCTCGCCGGCGTCCAGGAGTTTGGCCGAGTAATCTCAGCGGGGGACCTTGCGGTCTCCCGAACCTGCTAGGAGTCTGTCCGAGTAATCTCAGCGGGGGACCTTGCGGTCCCCCGAACCCCCTAGCGGCGCTCGATCGGCAGGCTGAAGAAGAAGGTGCTCCCTTCGCCCGGCCGGCTCTCCACTCCGACTCGACCGCCGTGCGCGTCGATGATTCGCTTCGTGATGGCGAGCCCGAGCCCGACGCCCCGGCGGCCGGGACCGAGCTGCGAGAACGCCTCGAAGATCTTCGCCTGCTGATCGTCCGGAATTCCGGGCCCGGTGTCCGTGACTCTGACTGTAGCGCGAGAGTCGCCGGCGATCATCCGTACGGCGATCTTGCCACCCTCGGGTGTGAACTTCATCGCGTTCTCGAGGAGGTTCGAGAAGGCCTGGAGAATCCGGTCGCGATCGTACGTCGCGACGACGGGCTCGTTCGGGAGGTCGGCCTCGAGCGAGAGCCCCTTCGACAGAAAGAGCGGCTGGAGCGCGTGGACCGTCTCCCGAAGCTCCTCCCGCAGGTCTCCGGATCGGGTCGTCAGACGCAAGCCCCCGAGAGAAATGCGCTGGACGTCCAGCAGTTGCTCCACCATTTGTTTCATTCGCTGAACGGAGGTCTCGATTCTCGCGTGGATTTCCCGGACTTCCGGCACCTTCTCGGAAGAAGGCAGCTGACCGAGCCGAGCGGCCACGAGCACGATCGTGTTCAGAGGCGTTCGGAGGTCGTGGCTGACGATCGCCAGCAACTCGTCGCGCCGCAGGACCTCCTCGGCCGCCTGCTTGCGAGCCTCGGCGGCTTTCGAAAGGCGACCCTCGATCCGGCGAATCGCGGAGTCGGTGCGATTCCGCTCCTGCCCGAGGTCGCGATCGGTTCTGTCGCGCTCGCGCTCGAAGAGTTGCATCCCGGTCAGGAGGCTTCGCCGTCTCTCCTTCGCGAGGGCCGCGTCGGACTGCCGCCTTTCGCGCGCGGCATCGCGGTCTGATCGCTTTCTTTCGAGACCCAGGGCCTTCGCCACACGGCGCCGCTCGGCGTCGAGCTTGGAAGAGCGCGGCCCCGTAGGCGAACGGCGCGACGTCTTGCGGTCGGCTGCCGCTCTCGACCGCATTTTCGCCTCGTCCGCTGCCTTCCGGATCTTCAGACGGGTTTCGTCGCCGCCGTGCTCGACTTTCGTCTGTCGCTCTTTCAGCGACCGGTCGGTCGCCCGCCGCTCGGCTCTCAGGCTCGTGTTCGTGCGGCCGCGCTCGCGCCCCAGCCGTTTGGGAGTCCGTCGCATCTTGTGTGCGCCGGATTCTAGCAATCGCGATTCGCCGGCGGAATTATGGCGCCGTTATCGCTGGAGCAAGATGGAGACGCTGTCGCGTTCGCTGTTGGCGGTCGCGACGTCGATCTTTCCGTCGTGGTTCAGATCGCCCACAGCGACGCCGTAGGGACCGCGGCCGACCGCGTAGGGCGAGCCGGGCGCCCGAGTGAAGTTCCCCGATCCGTCTCCCAGCAGGATGGAAACGGAGGCCGGCGAGACACCCACGACCAGATCGTTTCGTCCGTCGTTGTTGGTGTCCGCGATCCGGACCTTCCACGTCTGCCCGCCCGCGTCGACGCGCCGAGGCGCTCCGAACCGGCCTCGGCCGTCGTTGACGAGGACGGTCAGCCTGGAAGAGTCGTCGTGGCTGACCACGAGATCGAGCGCGCGGTCGCCGTTCACGTCAGCCGCCACGGCGAAATAGGGCCGGTTGTCCACCCGGTAGGGCGATCCGGGCGCTGGCGCGAACCCTCCGCGTCCGTCCCCCAGCAGAACGCTGATCGTGTGGCCGTTGACGTCGGGCGTGGCGACGTCCGATCGGCCATCGCCGTTGAGATCGGCGACCGTCAACGGATAGGGCGCTCGTCCGACCGGAAACGGCGAACCGGCCGCTGGCCGGAAGCCGCCCCGGCCGTCGCCGAGCAGAACCGAAACGCTGTTCCCGTTGTTGTTGGAGGTCGCAGCGTCCAGAAGGCCGTCGCCGTTGACGTCCTCCAGCGCGAGCCCGTGGTTGTGCGGGGCGAGTCCGTCGATCAGCGGGAACGGTGAGCCCGGCATCGGCGTGAAGCCGCCGCGCCCGTCGCCGCGGAGAACGGTGACGTCGTTGCCGTCGTGTTCCGTCACCGCGGCGTCGAGCCGGCCGTCGCGGTCGAGGTCGCCCAGCGCGACGAGATGCGCCGCGATCCCGACCGAGAATGGCGACCCCGGAGCCGCAGCGAACCGGCCCCGGCCGTCGCCGAGAAGAACCGAGATGCTGCGCCCGCCGATGTTCGCGGTCAGAATGTCGGGATGTCGGTCCCCGTTGACGTCGGCGATCGCCACGTCGTTCGGCTGCCGCCCGACCGGGATCGTCGAGACGTCGAACCGAACGCGCCGCGCCGGCTGGGCGCACGCCGTCTGCGCAAAGGCCAGCGCGCAGACCAGGAGAATTGCGCGGGCAACCGGCGCTTTCGAGGCTATGCCCCTCCCATCGCCTTCGCGGCGCGCTGGCGGACCTCCTCGGGCGAAAGGTCTTCCTTGTGGGTCGCCACGTACCACTTGTGGCCGAAGGGATCCTCGACCTGCCCGGCCCGGTCGCCGTAAAACTGGTCGGCGACCTCACGCGTCACCTTCGCTCCGGCGGCGACGGCTTTGGGAACTGTCTCGTCCACGTCCTCGACGTAGAGGTGCATCATCACCGGCGAGCCGCCGATCGTCTTGGGGGACAGGAAACCCATCTCCGGAAACTCGTCGGCCAGCATGACGCGCGAGTCGCCGAACTGGAGCTCCGCATGGCCGACCTTTCCGTCCGGAGCGCCCATCCGCATGACCTCGGTCGCGCCGAACGCCTTCTTGTAGAACTCGATCGCATCGGTGGCGCCCTTCACGCACAGATACGGCGTCGTCGTGTGGTAACCCTCGGGAATCGGTTTTGTAGCCATTGGCTGTCCTCCGTTCGTAAGAGGTGAACTTCTCACAACGGAGGCGGATACGGGCAGCTTCTGCCGAAGTTTCTTCCGGCGAAGAGCCTGAGCCCGCTTCGAAGGGCGTGGGTTTCTTTCTCCGGCATGGCTCCCCCCTGATCCACGCGAATCTTTCCTGATCAGAAACGCCGCAATATCGGTGCCGGTCGAGCAGGTCTCTCGCGCGCTCCCTGTTACGATTCGGCGCCGGAACCGACGTTGAAATCTCGCCGCCCTGCGCGCCTCCGAATCGTCCCGGCCCTCGCGTTGGGGATGCTCCTTGCGGGAACATTCGCCTGCCGCCGCGACACCCGTACGCCGATCGTCCTCTACTCTCCGCACGGGCGTGATCTGTTGACGCTCGCCGAGAAGACGTACGAGGCCGCGCACCCCGACGTCGACGTCCGCTGGCTCGACATGGGCTCGCAGGACGTCTACGACCGCGTGCGCGCGGAGAGGGCGAACCCGCGCGCCGACGTCTGGTTCGGCGGGCCGAACCTGGTCTTTGCCAACGGCGCGCGCGACGGCCTGCTCGAGCCGTTCGAGCCGTCCTGGGCACGCTCGATCCCGGCCGAGAGCCGACACCCGCAGAAGCTCTACTTTGGGCTCTACCGGACTCCGGTCGTCATCGTCTACAACAGCGCCGCGGTTCCGGCGGCGGAGGCGCCGCGCGACTGGGACGACCTCCTCGATCCGCGCTGGAAGCGGAAGATCCTGATCCGCGATCCGCTCGCCTCCGGCACGATGCGCGCCGTCTGGGGCACGATCCTCGAACGCTCGATCGAGAGGACGGGAAGCGTCGAGGAGGGCTTCGGCTGGTTGAAGAAGCTCGACGCCCAGACGAAGGAGTACGTTTTCAATCCGTCGATCCTGTTGGAAAAGCTCGTGCGCCGCGAGGGTCTCGTCACCGTGTGGGACCTGCCCGACACGCTCTTCGAGATGCGACGCGGACCGCTCGCGTACTCCTTTCCCGCGAGCGGCACGCCCGTCATCGACGACGCGATCGGTCTCGTTCGAGGCGCGAAGCACGCGGAGCCCGCGAAAGCGCTCATCGAATGGCTCGGCGGCGCGGAGGCGCAGAAGCTCGCCGCCGAGAAAGCGTACCGGCTGCCCGCTCGCACGGATCTTCCGGAAACCGAGCTGCCCGAGTGGGCGCGCGGCGTCGAGGAGGCGCTCGTCCCGGCGAAGCTCGACTGGGAGCGAATCGGGCGGGAGGGGCCGGGCTGGATGTCGCGGTGGGATCGAGAGATCAGAGGAAAAGGGAGGTGACGGCGAAGCAGCCGTCTCACCCCGGCCCTCTCGCCGTGGAACACGGGGAAGGTGCCTCTGACCCTCTCCCGGAGGAAGAAGGGAAGAGCCCTCACCTCGTCCTCGACCACCTCGAAAAACACTTCGCCGATCTTCACGTCACGCGAGACGTGTCGCTCTCGGTCGGACGCAGCGAAATTCTCGCCCTGCTCGGCCCCTCCGGTAGCGGAAAGACGACTTTGCTGCGGACGGTCGCAGGGTTCGAGATACCCGATTCCGGCCACGTGATCGTCGACGGCGAGGACGTGACTCGCGTTCCACCCGAACGCCGCCGGTTCGGAATCGTCTTCCAGCACTACGCGCTCTTTCCGCACTTGAACGTCGGCGAGAACGTCGCGTTCGGTCTCGAGGCGCAGGGCGTCCGCGGAAGCGAAATCGCGTGGCGCGTTGCGGAGGCGCTCGCCGCGGTCGACCTCGGCGGGTTCGAGCTGCGCAAGGTGACGGAGATCTCGGGCGGCCAACAGCAGCGCGTCGCTCTCGCGAGAGCGCTTGCGCCGCGGCCGCGCGTCCTTCTCCTGGACGAGCCGCTCTCGAATCTCGACCCGTCGTTGCGCGGCCGCACACGCCGGGAGTTGAAACGCCTGATCCGCAACGCCGGAATTACGACGCTCTTCGTCACCCACGAACAGGAAGAGGCGTTCGAGCTCGGGGACCGCGTCGCGTTGATGAACGGAGGAGGGCTCGAGCAGGTCGCAACAGCCCGCGAGCTCTACGACTCGCCCGCCACCCGCTTCGTCGCGACGTTCGTCGGACGATCGAGCGTCCTGCCCGGCGTCTGGGAGAAGGCCTCCGGGCGCGCGCGCCTGCCGGCCGGCGCGGCGTGGCGGGCGGTCGCCGACTGGGACCTGCTCGACGGCTCCCCGGTCGACGTCGTCGTGCGGCCCGAGGCGCTCGGTTTCGCGACCGCGCGCGACGGCGCGGCGGCCGAGGGGCGCGTCCTCGACCTGCGGTTCGCCGGCCGCGAGACGTACTTCGTGATCGCCCTCGACGCCGGTGGCGAGGTGGAGGTCCTCGGGGCTCCTGACGCCGCTCAGCCCGGCTGGAAAGTTTTCATTGCCCCGCTCGCGGCCGGCCCGCCACCTCGCGCATACCCGAGGCACGTGGGGTGAGGCAGCGCAATCTCTCCGCCGCGCTCCTCGCGCTGCTGCTTCTCTGGCTCGTCGGCTGGCCGCTGCTCGTCACGCTCGCCGAGGCGCTCGAAGCGCCCCGCTGGACGCTTCGCCACTTCGCGGAGTTCGCGCGGCGTCCCGAGGAGTGGCGCGCGCTGTGGGCGAGCCTCTGGATCTCGCTCGCCACCGTCGGTCTCTCGGCGGCGATCGGCATCCCTCTCGCGTTCCTCTTCCAGCGCACGGAGTTTCCGGGACGGCGCGTCCTCGGTTCGCTCGTCGCGCTGCCGGTCGTCCTGCCTCCTCTCGTCGGCGTGATCGCGTTCCTTTTCCTCTACGGCGAAAGCGGCTTCGTCGCGCGCGCGATCCAGATGCTCTTTCGCCTCGAGGAGTCGCCGTGGCGGCTCTCGGGACCGGCTGCCGTACTCCTCGTGCATGCGTACTCGATGTACGTCTACTTCTATCTCTTCACGCGCGCCGGGCTCGCGCGGCTGGATGCCGCGCTCATCGAAGCGGCGGTGAGCCTCGGCGCCTCGCGCGGAAGGATCCTGCGGCGGGTGACGTTGCCGCTCCTCCGGCCCGCGCTCACGGGCGCCGCGCTCCTCACTTTCATGACCTCGCTCGCGTCGTTCTCCGCTCCGTACGTCTTCGGCGGCGGATTCCGCGTGATGACCACGCAGATCGTCGCGTCGAAGCTGAACGGCGACATCCCGATGGCGATGGTCGAGACGGTGACGCTCGCCGCGGTCGCGCTCATCGGGCTCGCGCTCCTGCAGGGGAGCGAACGCGGGCAGGTCGTCGCGGGCGGTGGGCGCGGGATCGCTCCGGCGCGGCGGCGGCTGGGGCGGTCTCGCTGGCTCGCGGCCGCGCTCGGCTGGATCCTCACGGCCTTGCTCCTTCTCCCGCATGCGACGCTCGTCCTGGTCTCTTTCGTGCCGCGCGGGACCTGGACGGTCGAGATCCTTCCCCCCGTGCTCGATCTCTCGAACTACGGCTCGCTCCTCTCCGAGCCGGAGCGGCTCCGACCCCTGCTGAACTCGCTCTGGATGGCGGCCGCGGCGACGGCGGGCGCGCTCGCCCTCGGTTTCGCCGCCGCCCGGCTTGCGGTCCGCGCGAAGACGCATCTGGCCGGAGTCCTCGAGACGTTGCTCTCGATTCCGTGGGCGCTGCCCGGCACGGTCTTCGCCGTCGCGCTGTCCGCGGCGTTTTCCGTGGACGCGCCGTGGATGGGGCGGTTCGTTCTCGTCGGGACGGCGGCGATCTTGCCGCTCGCCTACCTCGTTCGGAGTCTTCCTCTGACGGGCCGCGCCTCGTTCGCCGGGTTCCGTCAGCTCGACCCGGCGCTCGACGAGGCGGCTGCGGCGCTCGGGGCGAGCCGGTGGCGCAGGCTGCGCCGGGTCGACCTGCCGCTCCTCGCCCCCGCGCTCGCGGCCGGGGCGAGCCTCGCCTTCATCACGGCGCTCGGCGACTTCGTCGTCTCGATCGTCCTCTACACGTTCGAAACCCGCCCGATCTCGATCGAAATCCTCTCTTCGCTGCGCCTGCAGGAGACCGGCGCGGCGGCGGCCTACGGGGTCGTGCTGGCGGCGCTCTCGGCGGCCGTGTTCTTCGTGTGGGGGCGCCGCACCGACGGCATTCGCCCTTCGGGCTAAACGGGGTCAGGTCTCCACTTGCCACATTCAGGGTCAGGTCTCCACTTGCCACATCTGGCGTAACGTTCCGGATTCGTCGCGGGCGCAGAAGTAGTTCTCAGGGTCGAGTGACCTTGCGCGGATTTCGCGGCGGAGACTCGACGCGAAAGGGCGCCGCGAATGTGTAGCCGCCGGGGAGCGTCGCACTCTGGCCGTCCGGGTTCGACACGACGACGTCGACCGGACCGGCTCCGTGCGGCGGCGTCACGGCGAGCAGCCGCGTTCCGCTCGAATCGAGAATGGCGACCGACGGCGCAGCCACTCCTCCGAACGAGACCGTGGCGCCGAGGACGAAGCCGGTGCCCGTCACGACGACGGACTCGCCGCCCCGGGAAGTGCCCGAGGCCGGCTCGACGGAGACGACTTCCGGGGCTGCCGGGTTCGCGTTCACGATACGCGCCAGCAAGCCGCTTTCCGTTCCGACGTAGACCTCGCCCGCCGCGTCCTCTCCGAACGTGGTCAGATTCGCCGCGCGAGGAGGGAAGAGCCTCGTGGTCCAGGTTCCGGACGAGTTGCGGCTCGCGCCCCAGATCTTCCCCGTGCAGTAGTCGCCGTAGACATACGAGCCGACGAGCTGCGGAAAAGACCGCCCGCGATAAACGTAGCCGCCCGTGACGGAGCAGTCGCCGCCGGAGTGCGGGTACTCGATCACGGGACGCGTCAGGCCCGGCGCGTTGCACGTCGCAGTGCCCGGCGGACATCCCGAGGTTCCTCCTCCGCCGCAGAGCGTCCCCTCCATCATCTTCCAGCCGTAGTTCTCGCCGCCGCGACTCCCCACCGGCTGGAAGTCGATCTCTTCGCGCGCGCCCTGCCCGACGTCTCCGATGTAGAGGTCCCCCGTCTCGCGGTCGAACGAGAAGCGCCACGGATTGCGCAGCCCTTTCGCCCAGATCTCGTCGCGCGCGCCGCCGGGATCGGCGAAAGGATTGTCGGGCGGGATGCCGTAGAAGGGCGATTCGGCGTTCGCGTCGACATCGATGCGGAGGATCTTCCCCAGGAGCGCGTCGTCGCGCTGGCCGTTGCACATCGGATCGTTCGCGGAGCCGCCGTCGCCCATCCCGATGTAGAGGTAACCGTCCGGCCCGAACGCGAGCTGGCCGCCGTTGTGGTTCGCGAACGGCTGGTCGATCGTCATGAGCGTCACGCCGCTCGCGGGATCGGCGGCGTTCGGGTTCGAAGGAGTGGCGCGATACCGCGCGATCACCGTGTCGCCGGCGGTGTTCGTGTAGTCCACGAAGAAGAATCCGTTCTCGGCGTAGCGAGGGTGGAACGCGAGGCCGAGGAGGCCGCGCTCTCCGCAGCACGAGACCAGGGGCTGGATGTCGAGGAAGGCGGTCGGGAGCAGCCGGCCGTCCTCGACGATCACGACGCGCCCGCGCTGGAGCGTCAAAAAGAGTCGCGAGTCGCCGGCGTGCGTGATCGATGTCGGCTGAGCGAGACCGGTCAGGAGCGTCTCGAGCGCGATCTCCGGCGTTTGGCCATGAGCGTCCGATACAACGGCCACCAAGCCGACTGCGAGAAGCCCCACGATCGTCCGTTTCGAGACCAGCGCCGCCTCCCCAGGCTGAGAACGACGCCTGACGCCCGCGCAATTCCGCCGGACACGCAGCAGCAGAGCTCAGCACGGGTTTTCGATGGCAACGCGCCAATGAGCAAACGGCCACTACATATTCACGATCGTCGGACCCGACAACTGACCGCCCATTCTTCGCCAATGTGGTGCGGAACCTCCGCTTTGCACCGTCGGACTTCGTCATCCGCACGGGGTTCGTCGTCCGCTTCCGCGGCGGCGGGCATTGACCGGCCGCGGGGGAGCGCCGATCAGTCTTCGCCGAGGACCGCGTAAGCGCGGACCGGGAAGCTGCCGAGCCCGTGGAATGGAGCGGGAACGCAGTGGAAGCGGAATCCGCGCGGAGGGAGCGCCTCCAGGTTGGCGAGATGCTCGACGATCGGAACCTCCGCCTCGAGAAGGAGGGTGTGCGCCGGTCGCTCGCCGTCCCTCGTGTCGTCCACGTTCAGCGAATCGATCCCGACGAGCGCGGGACCGGCGGCGACCAGCCGCTCGACCGCCGCGCGCGTCAGGTAGGGGTGCCCTTCGAAATAGGCCGGCGTTCTCCAGTACCGGCTCCAGCCGGTGCGCACGAGGACGGCACGGGCCTCGAGGTCGAAGCCCTCGAAAAGATCCGCGCCGATCGCGCGGCCTGCGGCGGTCGCGTCGAGGAGGACGCCGTCGAGATCGGCTAACCGCTCGAGTGGGAGCGATCCGACGTCCTCTCCTTCCGTGAACCGGTGGAACGGCGCGTCCACGTAAGTCCCGGTGTTCGCGACCATCTCGACGCGACCGATCTGGAAAGTCGTGCCGGCGGCATACCGCGCACGCGAGGCGTCGCGCGAGAGGAAGTCGGACAGGATCGGACCGGGCAGCCCCGGGTAGGTCACCATCCCGGGGTCGATCTCGTGGCTGAGATCGACGAGCCGGCGGATCATGGTGGCGAGGCCGCCGCCGCGATCGTCGGGAGCTCCGATCGCAGGAAGTCCTTGACGCCGTCCGGCCCCCGCAGGTCCAGACGAATCGCCGCGGAGCCGTTCTCGAACGCGACTGCGATGTTCAGAAACGGGCAGCACGCGCGCTCGAGCTCCACCCACTCGGCCAGGCGGAGAAAGAGATACGGCCGCGAAGGGAACCGGACCGCAAACCCGTCCGGCAGCTCGGCGACGCCGGCGGCCGCCCCCGCGAGCTCGCGAACGAGCACGGCGTATCGCTCCCTCTGCGCCGCGTCGAACGCGTCGAGCCGGCAGGCGAGCGGCGCTTCAGCCACGGGTCGCTCGGGCGACCCGGTCGCGGAAGAGGCGCTTCAGGAGCTGGATCTGACCGGCGTGGTACACGTCGTGCGCAGCGATGCCGAAGACGAGGGTGTCGCCGCGGTGGCGGCTGCCCCGCGAGCGCTCGCGAAGCCGCTTCGGCGAGAGCCGCTCGATTGCCGCGCGGAGCCGCCGGTGCTGTTCGTCGAGCAGCGCGAGATCCTCGCGCCACGCTTGATCGGTCGGGGAATCAGGACACGCGAACCAGTTGCTCCCCTCGAGCGGGAAGGAACCGCGCTTCTCCCCGGTCAGGCGTCTCCAGTTGGCGTACTTCCAGTAGGCGGCGTGGACGGCGATCTCCCAGACGTTGTGCCGATCCGGACCGGGCCGCCACGCCGCTTCCTGCGCGCCAACTCCGCGGAGCGACCCCTTCAGGTTGGGACCGTGCCAGGCCTTTCTCTCGTACGCCTCGTCGAGGATCCGCAGGAGCAGCGCGAGCTCGCCGCCGGCCCGTGCGGCCGTCACGGCTCTTCCGCGCGCGCCCGCACGAGGTCTAGGTCTGTCCGAGTAGTCTTTTTTGCGGGGGACCTTGCGGTCCCCCGAACCCCCTGGCCCGTCCCTTCGGTCGATCATGCGCGCGATCCTGCCCGGCGCGTCGCGGGTCCGCGGGGCGCCGGGAACGTACTCGCCGCCTTCGATGCCGGCGTCCGGCCGCGCCAGATCCGCGCGATCGGAGGCTGTTCGCCGCTCATCGCGCCGCCGCGGGACGGCGTACTCCCGCTGTCGGTTCGTCCGGCGATACCGCCTCCTCCCGTGCCGCCGAGCCCGCGCGCCGACGCGACCCGTAGCGGATGATGAGCGCCACCGCGCCGACGATGACCACCGCCGCGGCGAGCGTGCGCAGCGTCATCGTCTCTCCGGCGAATGCCCACCCGAGCAGCACCGCCACGACCGGGTTTACATAGGCGTAGGTCGAGACGCGCGCCGCCGTCGTCGCGCCGAGAAGCCAGATGTACGCGGTGAATCCGACGAGTGAACCGAACACGACGAGATAACCGAGCGACAGCAGCGACTTCACCGAGATTGCCGCGAGCGTGAGCTTTCCGGCCTGTCCGGTCAGGAGGCCGAAGAGAAGGAGCCAGACGCTGCCCGCGATCATCTCCATGGCCGTCGCGAGGAGGCCGGATTTCGGAAGCCTCGCGACGCGCGAGTGCAGAGACCCGAACGCCCACGAGAACGATCCGAGAAGGAGCACGCCCGCGCCCAGCGGGTCTACTCGCCCCGCGAGCCTTCCCGGAGCGACGAGGAGAGCGAGCCCGCCGAGTCCGAGGACGAGTCCGGCGATCACCGGAGCCGCCGGTCGCCGGCCGTTTCTCAGGCTCTCGAGGAGGGCCATCCAGATGGGCACGGTCGCCACGAGGAGCGCGGTGAGCCCCGAGGGAACGCGGGTCTCCGCCCACACGACCGCGCCGTTTCCGCCGAGAAGGAGAAGCCCGCCGACGACCGCCGCCGCGCGCCAGTTCGTAAACGTCGGACGCGGCGCTCCGCGCAGCCGCGCCCAGGCGTAGAGGATCGCGCCGGCCGCGAGGAACCGCGCGGAGGCCATCAGGTGTGGCGGAATCGTCTCGATGGCAAAGCGGATCGCCAGGTAGGTCGAGCCCCAGATGAGGTAGACCGCCGCGAACGCGGCGACGATCTTTCGCTGCCGTGGCTCGATGCCCGTCGTCACGTCAAGCACTGACGGCCCCGGCTTCCTCGTCGATCGCGATCGGCAGCACCGAGGTTTCCTTCACCGTCTCGAGAACGATCGTCGTGCGGGTGGAAGTGATCGTCGCGACTTTTCCCAACCGTTCGCGCAGGAGCCGTCCGAGTGCTTCCGTGTCGGCGGCGCGGACCTTCACCAGGAAGCAGTCCTCACCGGCGACGTGGTGCACCTCGAGAACCTCCGGGATCTCGGCGAGACTCTCCGCGGTCTGAATCCCACCGGGCCGGTCGTTCGAGCGTACGAACATGAACGCGACGAGACCCAGACCCGCGGCGTGCGGGTCGATCCGCGCGTTGTAGCCCTTGAGCACGCCTCTCTCCTCGAGCTTGCGGATCCGCTCGAAGACCGCCGACGGAGCGAGGCCGACCTGCCTCGAGATTTCCGCGTTCGAGGTCCGCGCATTCCTCTGCAGAATCGTCAGGATTTGCCTGTCAAGACCGTTGATCATTCTTAATTAGATTATTTAATAAGAATGATCGTCGCTTCAATAGCCGATCATGTGATGATTTGTCACTAGCGTGGTTCCTGTGTGGTCGGCTCGCCCGAGCGATTGGGAGAGTGCCAACCGGATCCGAGATCCTCATGCCCTTACAACCCGGTATACCGGATGTCGGTTGCGGCCTTCGCCGCCCGCCCGTTCTCGTTTCACCACAACGTTCGACTTAGGTATGAGCCCATCGCTTCGGCGAAATCCTCGTCTCTCTTCCGCTGCCCGAAGAACTTTCGTGTGCGGCTCATCTCGAGCGCGGCGAGGGATATGCTCGAACTCCTAATCCAAGCACAGGGTCCGGACCGGGAGACGAATCTTGCCGAGTATCTGTACAGCGCGCGGAGGCTGGGCACGCGGGAGCGGAAAGCGTCTCGTGGTCATCGGGGCCGGGCCTGCCGGGCTGACCGCGGCGTACGAAGCGAGGCGCTTCGGAATACCCGCGGTCGTTCTCGAGAAGAGCGGCGACGTGGGCGGGCTCGCGCGGACCGCCGTCTACAAAGGTTTCCACTTCGACATGGGCGGGCACCGATTCTTCACCAAGGCCGCTTCGGTCGAGAAGATGTGGCGCGAGGTTCTCGGCCCGAACCTCCTCCGCCGACCGCGGCTGTCGCGCATCTACTACCGTGGCCGGTTCTTCCAATACCCGCTCCGGCCGTGGAACGCGCTCCGCGGGCTCGGCTTCTGGCAGGCGCTCGCGATCGTGGCGAGCTACCTCAAATGGCAAGTGCTCCCCCATCGGACCGAGGACACTTTCGAGCAGTGGGTGACGAACCGGTTCGGGCGGCGGCTCTTCCGCATCTTCTTCCAGACGTACACGGAGAAGGTGTGGGGGGTTCCGTGCTCGGAGCTGAAGGCGGAATGGGCCGCCCAGAGGATCAAGGATCTGTCGCTCAAGACGGCGGTGCTGAACATGTTTCTCCGCCGGGCGACGACCATCAAGACGCTGATCGAGGAGTTCGACTACCCGCGTCTCGGCCCCGGCATGATGTGGAAGGCGGTCCGCGATGCGATCGTCGGCGCCGGCGGAGCGGTGGAGTTGAACCGGGAAGTGGTCCGAATCGAGCACGATCAACGAAGCGTCGCACGCGTGGTCGTGGCGGGCAACGGACGGAGCGAAACAGTCAGTGGGACCGACTTCGTGTCCAGCATGCCGATCACGGAGCTGGTGACGAAGCTCGATCCCCCGCCGCCGGCCGCGGTGCTCGAGGCGGCGCGAGCGCTCACTTACCGCGACTTCCTGACCGTCTGCCTGATCGTCAACCGGGCCGATCTCTTCCCGGACAACTGGATCTACGTGCACGACCCGCTCGTCAGGGTCGGGCGGATCCAGAACTACCGCAACTGGAGCTCCGCGATGGTCCCGGACCCCGGAAAGACGGGGCTCGGCCTCGAGTACTTCTGCGCCGAGGGCGACGCTCTCTGGCAGATGCCGGACGAAGAGCTCGTCGCACTCGCGACGCGGGAGGTAGCGGCGATCGGTCTCGCCCGCGCTGACGAGGTCGAGGAGGGCTACGTCGTTCGCGTTCGCAAGGCATACCCGGTGTACGACACGGCCTACCGCGAGCAGCTCGACGTTCTGCGGAGCTTCCTCGCCGACTTTACAAACCTGCAGACGATCGGACGCAACGGGCTCCACCGCTACGACAACCAGGACCACGCGATGCTGACGGGGATGCTCGCCGTCCGGAACGTCGCGCTCGGCGAGCGGAACGACGTCTGGGGGGTCAACGCCGACCCGGATTACCAGGAAGAGATCCGCATCGAGACCGCGCTCGAGCAGGTGTTCGCGAAGCTCGACCGATTCGCTTTCGGAGTCGCCGTCGGCACGGTCGCCGCAGCGCTCCTCTGCCTGGCGAGCCTTTTCCTCGTGCTGAAGGGCGGTCCGGTCGTCGGACCCAACCTGAAGCTCCTCGCGCAGTACTTCCCCGGCTACGAAGCGAGTCCCCGTGGCGCGCTCCTCGGGCTCCTCTACGGGCTCGTCGGCGGGTTCGCGCTGGGCTGGACATTCGCCTTGACCCGGAACGCCGCGGCGTTCTTCTCCCTGGCCCTCATTCGCCGGAGGGCCGAGTCGCGCCTGCTTCGGCGGATCCTGGATTACGTGTAGCCCGTGGCGGAAAACAGCGACCTGGAAACGGCGCTCAGGGTGCGAGT
>DASWIB010000329.1:0-5578 GCA_036397915.1 Thermoanaerobaculia bacterium
TAGGTTACCCACGTGTTACTCACCCGTCCGCCGCTCGACTCAGGGAGTTGCCCCCCTGGCCTCGCTCGACTTGCATGTGTTAAGCACGCCGCCAGCGTTCATTCTGAGCCAGGATCAAACTCTCCACTTAAATCTGTTTCAGCGGCCCCGGACCGAAATCCGTGACCGGTTGAAGAAGAGTCGTGAACCTGCTTTTCAGACAAAACAGGAAACTCTGCTTTTTTCAAAAAGCAGAAAAAGACGTCTGGCACGCTCTACTCAGTTTTCAAGGAACCGGGTCCCGGTCTTGACCTGGATGCGCCGTCCCGCCGGCGCAATCTCTGGATAACTGCCTTCCAGAGGCCGAAATTTCAGCTTACGGACTTTTTTTTGCCCAGTCAAACGAAATTTTGTCCGCCCGCCCCGTCGAGGGACGAAACGGGGATCGAAAAACCAAGCTTGAAAAGAGCTGAGACCCTTGCGGGTGGAGGCGCAATATAGGGGTTCCGGTGAGGGATGTCAACAGACCACTAAGCCTCGCTCCATCAAAGAGTTGGCTCGGATATGCATGCACACTTCGCTGTGCATCAACCCGACCCTGCCCGGAACCGCTCCAAAAGCCTCGAGATGGCCTCCGGATATGCCTCGTGCTCCCGCTCCAGGATTCGCGCCGCGAGGCTTTCCTCCGTGTCCCCCGGCTCGATCGGAACCGTCTTCTGGAGCACGACCGGGCCGGTGTCCGTCCCCTCGTCCACGATGTGAACCGAGCAACCCGAGACCTTTTCGCCCGCCTCGAGCGCGCGCTTCTGGGGCGACAGACCGCGGTACTTCGGCAGGAGCGACGGATGGATGTTCAGGATCCGCCCGCGCCATCGCGCCACGAACTCCGGCGAGAGGATCCTCATGTAGCCCGCGAGGCAGATCAGGTCCGGCCTCGCGTCCTCCAGGATCCTCCGGATCTCCGCTTCGTGCGCGGCGCGGTTCGGAAACCGCTCCCGCTCGACCGCGTACGCCGGCAGCCCGCGCTCTCTCGCACGCGCGAGTCCCCGCGCCGCTGCGACGTCCGACACGACCGCGACGATCTCCGCGTTCGGAATGCGCCCGGACTCGACCGCGTACGCGATCGCCTCGAAGTTCGAGCCGCGACCGGATAGAAGGATCGCGAGCCGGCGTTGCCTTTCCGTCATTCCGAATATCGACGCGTTCTTGTCATTCCGACGAGCGTGTCCTTTCTGATCCGAGCAGCGTGTCCTTTCTGTTCCGAGGAGCTTGTCCTTTCTGTTCCGAGGAGCTTGTCCTTTCTGTTCCGAGGAGCGAAGCGACGAGGAATCTCTCCCGTTCAGGACGAGATGGCGGTGGGCTGCGGCTCGATCACAACCCGGCGATTGCCCGCCCGGACGTAGCCGATCGCATACCAGCGCTGACCCATCTCCGCCCAGGTTCGCGAGATCCGCGCCAGATCCTCCGGTGCCGCGAAGACGACCATGCCGATCCCCATGTTGAAGACGCGATGCATCTCCTCGAACGAGACGTCGCCCGCGCGCTCGATGACTTCGAAGATCGCCGGCACGGGCCAGGCTCCAGACTTGATGATCACCTCGAGATCCTTCGGCACGACGCGTGGGATGTTCTCGTAGAAGCCGCCGCCGGTGATGTGCGCCATCGCGCGGACGAGATCCTCGGCGAGCAGCGGCTCGAGCGCCTTCCGGTAGGAGAGATGCGGCGCGAGAAGCGCGTCTGCGATCGTCGACCTCCCGAGCTCCGGAAGCCGATCCTGCGGACGCTTTCCCAGCCGGGCGAAGAGCACCTCCCGGGCGAGCGAGTAGCCGTTCGTGTGAAGCCCGGCGGAGGGAAGGCCGAGTGCGACGTCTCCCGCCCGCACGCGACTCCCGTCGAGGATCTTCTCGCGTTCGACGATCCCGACGATTGTCCCGGCCACGTCGTACTCCCCCGGTGCGTAGAACCCGGGCATCTCCGCCGTCTCGCCGCCCAGGAGAGCGACGCCGTTCTCGCGGCATCCGCGAGCGAGTCCTTCGATCACTTTCTGGAGCGTTTCCGGATCGAGCTTGCCCACCGCGACGTAGTCGAGAAAGAAGAGCGGCTTCGCTCCCTGAACGAGGATGTCATTGACGCAGTGGTTGACGAGATCCGCGCCGCAGGAGTCGTGCCGCGCGGTTTCGAACGCGACCTTCAACTTTGTGCCGACCCCATCCGTCGACGCGACGAGCACCGGATCGCGATAGCCGGAGAGATCGGGTCGAAAGAGTCCTCCGAACCCGCCGACGTCGCCGAGCACGCCCGGCGTGAACGTGGACCGGATCGCCGACGCCGCGCGTGAGAGCGCCGCGGCCTTGGCGCTGATGTCTACGCCGGCGGCGGCGTAGCGGGAGTCTTTCAAGGCTTCGTCCCCCGATAGTCTCACCCGAAACTCTAACCCGGCCCGGTCTCGGCAACGAGAGGAGCCTGGGGACGCGCTCGGTCGCGCTCACCCCTACCGCTGACGATTGGAGCGTCGATGATCGATCGATGTTCCTGGTGGAGCGGGACTGCGACCAGCTGTTCAGCAGGTAACGCGCTCCGGCGTCCCGACACGGACCTCGTCGAGGATCCGCAGGATCTCGGCTTCGTGCGCGGCGCGGCTAGAGCGAACCTCTGCCGCTCGATCGCGTGCGAAGTTCTGCCGAGGGCAACGCCCAGGAAGATGAGCCGCGGATGGACGTCCGTGCGGATCTCCACGGCCCGCCGGGCGGGGCCCCGGTCCTTCCCGCCGCGCGGCGGCGCCAGATCGTTCCGCCCGCAGACGACTCGACTACCCGGTACTCTCGCGAGATCCAGGCGGCCAGGCGCCGATTCCATCCCACCCCGAAAGGCTCGACCCCGAACTCGCTGATCTCGCGGTTGAATACGACGATGGCGTCCGGAGGATTCTGCTGCAGCGAGGCGACGAGCTTGCGCTCCTCATCCTCGTTCAACCAGCCGGGAACATGACAGACATAGGGGGAAACGGTGCGAAGCCGGAACAGCGCGTCCACGCCGTTCACCTCCGGAAGCGCGACCACCTTCTCACCTCGCTTCACCGTGCCGCGAATCCCGGCGTAAACGGGGAGATTCTTCTTTTCGAGCCAGACTCGCCCCTGGTCCGTCACAAAGCTTACCTTCGAAGGTGACGCGAGGCTACGGATCGAGCCGATTACGCCGAACCAGGAGATCGTGAAGACGAGAACCGCGGCCGCCCTTCGGGTCCACTGCGCGGCGTTCCCGTTCCCGAGGAACGTCCGAGGGAAGACGGCGCACACGAAAAGGATCCACGTGAGGCTCGTCGCGAAGTGGCCGACGGCCGAGTAATGGCCACCCAGGTTGTTCGAGAACGCCGTCCGCGCGGCGGCGAGACCGGCGAAGACGCCGATCGCGACGAGAGCCGCTCGGTGCTCCAGGTCAGGGCGAATCAGGGCCAGCGCGGCGAGCGCAAACGCGATCACCATCGAAAGAGCGATCGGGTGGAACCAGTCGTTCAGGAAAGACCTTCTCCCACCGGTTACTAAAGCAGCGGCGAGAAGGGCAAGGCCTGGAAGCAGGCGGCGCACGCGCCACTCCCGCGCGAGAAGCAGCCCGAGCAGGGCGAGCAGCGCGAGGTAGTAGACGACCCCCCGCAGGGATTCGAGGTATTGGGCGGTCCACCCATCGGAGACACCTGCGATCACCCTGTAGAGGTGGTCCCACTCCCGGGGAGGCCTCGGCACCAGAGGCCAGAGATGGCTCGCGCGAAGCGATTCGATCGGCGCGCTCGCGAAAACGAACGCGGCGACGGGTACGACGGCGGCGAGAAAGCCGGCGAGGCATCGAAGCAGCCAGGAGAACGCCTCCCGCGAGAATGCGATCAGCGGTGCCGCGAGCGCCGCGAGGATTGCCACGCCGACCTCCTGCTTGCTGCAGAACGCGAGACCGGCCAGAGCACCAGCGCCGAAAGCCCGTGCCCGCGGGTTGCGGCTTCGCGATTCGAGAAGGAGGAGCGCTCCGCAGGAGAAGGCAAGGGCGTGGACCGCCGCGGGCGCGTAGGGAAGGACCAGCCGCCCGGCGCCGGGCGCGAAAAGCGAGACGGCCAGAATCAGTCCGGCGAGAGCGATCCGCTCGAACGTCGTCAGAAGCGGAGCCGCCACGCGCAGCAGGAGCAGGCCGGCGGCCAACGCAGCGATCCAGGACGCGAGAAGGAAGTACGTCGCTCCCGCGCCGAAGATCTTCGCACCGAAGGCGAGAAAATACGGAGACAAAGGCCCGAACTGGAGATACACGTCTCGATAGAGGAACTCGCCGTTCGCGAGGCGATAGATGACCGACCACCAGGTGCCGGAATCGCCGACGGGATCGAGCCACCGGCCCTCCGCCCACAAGCCGGCGCCCGTCGACACGACCACGAACACGATCTCGGGGAGCCACTCGCGCAGCCGCCGTCCGAGCCCAGGCGCCGCCGGCTCGCTCACTGTTTCCTTGCGGCCACCAGAATTCGGGAACGCGCGGGGCCCTTTTCCGCCGAAGCGCCCGAGCACGGTGCATAGCTCCGATCGATCCATCGGCGGATCTCGCGCCCGTAGTGCTCGCCGAATACCCCGCCTCCATACTCGCCGAGCGGGCGCGGCCAGATCACGATGACCCTCGGCTTGCGGCGCTCGAGCTCATCGAGAACCGCCGCCTCGTTGCCTGCGGTCAGGTACCCCGGAAGATAGAGCTTGTAGCGAACTGGGTTCGCGCGACCGGAGAGGAAGTTCAAGATCCCCCCTTCCGGGAAGACGACGAGGCCTTCTCCTCTTCCTTCACAGCTCCGGATGACCGAAGCGACCTGGACGAGCCGGCTGCCCAGGACCGGCTCAGCCGACAGCATCCCCCCGGTGCCCGGTACGGGAGCCCGTTCGTCGGCGCGGTAGTGAATCGAGCGGCCGACGAAGGCGAGCACGACGAGGCTCGCGAGCGCCGCGAGGATGCCGCCGCGCAGCCGCCGGCGAAGCTCCCGTCTCCCCTCCCGAGCGAGGAATCGGTGCAGCAGCGCGGCGGCCGAGCAGAACGCGAAAAGCAGCGGCGGCGCGACGTAGGCCCCGTCGGTGATGTGGAAAGGTCTGCGAATGGAAAGCACGATACCGAGCAGCCCGAGCCCCGCGGCTGCCGCCGACCGCGGCCGTCCCATGCTGCAGACACCCAGGAGGAAGCTGCCGAGGCAAATCGCCGGAGCGGCGCTGAACAGGAGGGCTTCGGGCGACCCGACGAAGAACAGCAGGCCGAGCAGAAGGAGAAGCAGAACCGCGAGGGGCGCTCTTCGCCGCACCCGGTCGGGATCCCTTCGTGCCAACGAAACGACCTCGACGACCAAATATGTTCCGGCCCACATGGCCATCGAGTAGAGGAGCGCGAGCAGGCCGTCCGACCAGCCGCGGAATCCGGCGAAGGCGACGTGCCGGCGCGTCTCTTGGGGCAAGCCGAAGAGGAGAACGGGAGCGTCGGAGAGAATCGCATCCGGTCCGGCGGCTTCGGCGATGAGAACATAAACACCAGAGAACAGCAGAACCGCCGCTCCCGCGGTCAAGGCTCCTTCTTTCCAAACGCCGTGTCC
>DASWIB010000330.1:0-2236 GCA_036397915.1 Thermoanaerobaculia bacterium
AAGAAGCCGTGCAGACCAAGCTCGATAACATGGAGAGCATCATCGGGACGATCCGGGAAAATTTCTCGCTCTCCTGGTCGGGCCTGATGGGACAGGTCGAGCTGGTTGGCTGGATCATCCTGCTGATCGGCTACTTCGTCCTGTTCTTTATCGACGCCGGACTTGTGAAATGACCTCACCCCTAGCCCCCTCATCCCGGCCCTCTCCCGGGGAGCCGGGGAGAGGATGAAAAACCTCTCGCGATTCGCTTCGGCACCTCCGGATGGCGCGCCGTGCTCGCCGAGGAGTTCACGTTCGCGAACGCGCGCCGGGCGATCGCCGCGATCGCCCAGGTTCTCGGCGAGGACGGGCAGGCGGGAGGTCTCGTCCTCGTCGGCTACGACACGCGGTTTCTCGCCGATCGCTTCGCCGACGAGGCCGCCCGGATCTTCGCGCGCGAGGGGCTTCGCGCGGAGGTCACCTCCCGACCGGTCCCGACGCCGGCGCTCGCGTTCGAGACCTGCCGCCGGGGCGCCGCGGGCGCGGTCAACTTCACCGCCAGCCACAACCCGCCACGCTATCTCGGGATCAAATTCTCCACGAGCGACGGCGCGCCGGCTCTGCCGGAGCTCACGCAGAGGATCGAGGCGGCGATCTCGCGGCTCCCCGTCGTCTCCCCGCCGGAGGGCTCCTCGCCGCCGCCCGCGTTCGATCCGGTTCCCGAGTACCTCGCGGACCTCGGCCGCAAGGTAAACGCCTCCGACGTCTCCGCGAACGACGCTCACTTCTCCCTCGACTTCCGCTTCGGGACCTCCGCCGGCTTCCTTGACGCCTTTCTCGAGCGGGCCGGGGCGCGGCTTTCGAAGCTGAACGCGAAGCGCGACCCGCTCTTCGGCGGCGAGTCGCCGCAGTGCGGCGAGAAAGAGCTCGGCCGTCTCGCCGAGGAGGTACGCCAGTGCCGCTCGCGGCTCGGCCTGGCCTGCGACGGCGACGCCGACCGCTTCGGCATTTGCGACGACCGCGGCGGGTACGTCTCGCCCAACCTCGTGCTCGCGCTCCTTCTTCGCGACCTGCTCGGCCGCAAGGGCCGGCGGGGAGGCGTCGCCCGGAGCGTCGCGACGACCCATGCCCTGGACGCGATCGCGGCGCGCTTCGACGTGCCGTGTTTCGAGACGCCGGTCGGATTCAAGTACATCGGCGAGAAGCTGATCGCGGGCGAGATCGTGTTCGGCGGGGAGGAGAGCGCGGGCCTGACGATCGAGGGACACGTTCCGGAGAAGGACGGCATCCTCGCCGACCTCCTCGTCGCGGAGATGTGCGGCGCGACGGGAAAGACGATCGGGCAGCTCTCGGAGGACCTCGATCGCGAGATCGGCCCCTTTCGCTCGACGCGGCTCGACTTGCCGCTCTCGCCGGCCGAACGCGAGCGCCTCGCCGCGGTCCGGTCGTCGCCTCCCGATCGAGTCGCAGGGCGCCGCGTGACGTCGGTCAACCGGATCGACGGAATCAAGTTGCTTTTGGAGGGCGGTTCGTGGATTCTGGTTCGAGAGTCGGGTACGGAGCCCCTCGCGCGCCTTTACGTGGAAGCCGGATCAGAGAAGGAGGTCGCCGCGCTCGCGCAGGCGACCCACGAGCTCGTGGCGGAGCAATGAGCTTCGCGATCGAGGACATCTACGCCCGCGAAATCCTCGATTCGCGCGGCAACCCGACGGTCGAGGTCGAAGTCCTGCTCTCCGGCGGCGCCACCGGGCGGGCGGGCGTTCCCTCGGGGGCCTCGACCGGCACGCGGGAAGCCCTCGAGCTTCGCGACGGCGACAAGAAGCGCTACGGCGGCAAAGGGGTCCTGCAGGCGGTCGCAAACGTCAACGGTGAGATCGCCGACGAGCTGCGCGGGGCCGACGCACGCGATCAGCCGCTCATCGACCGCGTCCTGGTCGAGCTCGACGGAACCCCGAACAAGGGGCGCCTGGGCGCCAACGCGACCCTGGGCGTCTCGCTCTCCGTCGCGCGGGCGGCGGCCGAGGCCACGGGCTTGCCGCTCTATCGGTATCTCGGCGGCGCCGGTGGACGGACGCTCCCGGTCCCGATGATGAACCTCATCAACGGCGGCGTCCATGCGGACAACCGGCTCGACCCGCAGGAGTTCATGATCTGTCCGGCCGGGTTCGGCTCTTTCGCGGAGGCGCTCCGGGCGGGTGTCGAGACCTTCCATGCCCTGAAGGCGATCTTGAAGAAACGCGGCCTCTCGACCGCGGTC
>DASWIB010000331.1:0-6598 GCA_036397915.1 Thermoanaerobaculia bacterium
GAGCGCGAGCGACCAGTTCTCGATGTAGTAGAGGTCGTACTCGATCCGCTTCGCGAGGTCAGTCGCGCCGCGCCAGCCGTGGACCTGTGCCCAGCCGGTCATCCCGGCGCGCACGCGATGGCGGACCATGTACTGCGGGAATTTCTCCTTGAACTCGCGCACGAACTCGGGGCGCTCGGGACGAGGACCCACGAGCGACATCTCGCCCTTGACGACGTTGACGAGCTGCGGCAGCTCGTCCAGGCTCCACCGCCGCAGGAAGCGGCCCACGCGCGTTCGTCTCGGATCGTCGGGGCCGGCCCAGGTCGGCCCGGACTCGTCTTCCGCGCCGAGACGCATCGAACGGAACTTCACGATCTCGAAGGGCCGGCCGTCCAGGCCCATCCGCCGCTGCCGGTAGAAGACCGGCCTTCCGTCCGAGAGCCGGATCGCGAGCGCGATGACCGCGAAGAGCGGTGAGAGGAGCACGAGCGCCGTCGCGGCGATCACGAGGTCGAGCGTCCGCTTGACGAGGCTCATCCACCCGGTCAACGGCACCTGCGTCAGGTGCACCACGGGGAGACCGTCCAGGTCCTCGACTCCGGCGCGGAACGTGATGTGCTGGAGGAGGTCGGGGACGACCCGCACGTCGGCGACCGTCCGCGCGACGTCCTTCAAGACCGCGAGCATCGCCCGGTGCGCCTCGAGCGGGAGGGCGAGAAACACGGCGTCCACACGCTTCCGCTCGACGATCTCCTCCGCGTCGGCAGTCTGTCCCACGATGGGGACGCCCCGATAGGCGAGTCCCTGCTTGCCCGGATCGTCGTCCACGAACCCGACCGCGCGCAGCCCGGCCTCCGGGTGCTCGGCGAGCTTGTCCACGACGGCGCGGCCGAGCCGCCCCGCGCCGACGACCAGCACGCGCCGGACGCCGTAGCCGTGTCGCCACGCCTCTTCGAGGTAACGGCGGATCGCCGTCCGGCCGGCGAATACGAAAAGAACGTCGGAAGCGAAGAACAGGAGAAGGACCGCGCGGGAGTAGTCGAACCCGCGTAGGAAGGTGGCGATCCCGATGAGAAGCAGCGTCGCGAGCGCCGTCCCGACGAGGACCGCGAAGCCTTCCTCGACGCTCGAGCGGTTGCGCCGGACCTGGTACAGGCCGTGGAAGTAGTAGACGAGCGGCCACAGCACGGCGATGAACGGGAAGAGACGGAGATAAGCGGAAGCCGGCGGAACTCCCTTCGTCACCGGGATGATCTCCGCGTCGAAACGAAGCCAGTATGCGGCGGCGAGCGCCAGGAAGGTCGCGGCGAGGTCGCAGACCAGGAACAGCACCGCCAGGCGGCGGTTCGAGCGGTGGATGTCTCCCGGCCTCATGGAGCGGCCTTAGGTTCGGTTCGCGGGTCTCGCACTTCGGAGATCGCTCGGCTGAACTGTCGGGCGAATCTTTCGCGCGCGAACGGGAGCGCCGTCGCCCGGACGGCAGTGTAATCGAACCGCGTCCGTCCAATCCTCTCCACCGCTCCGGCCAGGTCCTCGGGCGTCTCTTCCTCGTACAGGAACCCGTTTTCACCGTCGCGCACCGTGTCGAGCGCACCGCCCCGTCGGAGCGCCGCGACCGGCGAGCCGCACGCGAGCGCTTCCACGAGCGAGATGCCGAAATCTTCCTCTCCCGGTTGGACGAACGCGTGACACGTCCGGTAGAGCTCCCGGAGCGCCTCCGGTCCGATGTCCGGCACGATTCTTACGGAGGGGGATGCGAGCGCGCGGAGGCGGCGCT
Organism: Thermoanaerobaculia bacterium; assembly: GCA_036397915.1. Taxonomy (GTDB): domain Bacteria; phylum Acidobacteriota; class Thermoanaerobaculia; order UBA5066; family Gp7-AA6; genus Gp7-AA6. Next base: position 1,760 of record DASWIB010000331.1, read on the forward strand.
CCTCCGGCCCCTTGCCGACGATCACGAGCGGCCGGCGGAGCCGGCCGGCCGCCGCGATGGCGAGCTCGTGCCTCTTGTAGGGAACGAGCGACCCGACCGCGAGCAGGAGGTCGGAGCGCGCCGCGCTCGAGCCGTGGAAGAAATCGACGTCCACCGGCGGGTGGACGACGGTCGCCGAGCGGCCGTAGTGACGCCGGATTCGGTCCGCCACCGCGGAAGAGTTTGCGAGATACCGCGTCGGCCGGCCGGCGGTCGCCTGGTCCCACTCCCGCAGCCGGTCGACGAGCGACTTCTTCACGGCCCAGAGGCGGGTCGTCTGGCGGGGAAAGTAGACGTCGAACTGATCGTAGGCGTAGCGGACCGGCGTGTGGCAGTAGCAGAGGTGGGGTGCTCCGTTCCGCGCGATCGCGCCTTTCGCGACGCAGTGGGAGGAGGAGACCACGAGGTCGAAGCCGGTCAGGTCGAAGGACTCGATCGCGCGCGAGAAGAAAGGCAGGTAATCGCGGTAGTGACCGCGCGCCAGGGGGAGCCGGTTCAGGTACGACGCGCGGATCGGATGGCTCTCGATCCGCGGCGAGACGGAGCCGGGCACGTGGAAGAGCGTGAAGATGGTCGGCTCCGGGACGAGCGGGAGGATCTCTTCGAGGACCTTCTCTCCGCCGCGCATCCCGTTCAACCAGTCGTGGACGACGGCAGTTCTCATGACGGGAAACAGGAAACGGAAAACGGAGGGCGGAGGGGTCCGGGCCGCAGCGTAACGGGATTTGCTCGGCTCATCGTTTCTCGTTTTCCGTTTTCCGTTTTTCGGGCAGGGCGAGCGCCTCGGCGTACACCTCCAGCGTGCGCTCCGCGGCCTTGTCCCACGAGAAGTCGAGCGCCCGCTTTCGTCCGAGCTCGATGAAATCGGCGCGCACCTTCGGGTCCGTCGTGAGCGCGATGATTCCACGGGCGATCGCGTCGACGTCGAGCGGATCCACGAGATAGGCGTAACCGCCGGCGATCTCCTGGAGCGCGGAGGTCGAGGACGTGAGCACCGGCGTCCCGCAGGCCATCGACTCGACGACCGGCAGCCCGAATCCCTCGTAGAGGGTCGGGTAGAGGAGCGCGTCCGCCCCGGCGAAGAGACCCGGCAGGTCCTCCTCGGCGATCCGGCCGGGTTGCGCGAGGGCCGAGCCGACGTCGAGCGCCGCGATGAGCGCATCGATCCGTGCGCTGTTCTTCGGCATCGGGCCGGCGAGGATGAGCACGTGCGGGAGATCGGGCCGGCTCCGCCTCGCTTCGGCGAACGCCCGGACGACGTTCTGGACGTTCTTGTGGGGCCTCTCGCCGCCCAGGAACAGCAGGTACGGCCGCGAGAGCCCGTACTTGCTCGCCACGCGGGCGTGCTCCTCCTCCGGCAGGTCCGGCCGAAAGCGGGCGGAGACGCCGTTGTAAATCACTTCCACGCGTGACGGAGAAATACCGAAGTAGTCGACGAGGTCGCGCTTGCTGTTGTACGAGACGGTGATGATGCGATCGGCGCGCGACAACGCGCGGCGAATCATCACCCGCGCGTAAAACAGCGCCGCGCGGTTCGGAAGGAACTGCGGATAGAGCAGATGGATGATGTCGTGGATCGTGACGACGGCGCGGCTCCGCAGCGGCGGCAGCACGTAGTGCGTCGCGTGAAACAGGTCCAGCCGGTCGCGGAAAAGGCGAAACGCGAACCCCGTCAGCTCCGCAAACGAGTACCCCGGGGAATCCTCATCGACGATCTCGAAGTTGGCGGCGAGCTGCGGCATCGAGTCGCGGTCCGCGCGCCGCGCGTAGATTCGAAATCGGTAGCGCTCCGCCTCCGGGCGCCGGGAAATCGCCTCGAGAAGATTTCGGATGTAGGACCCGATCCCGAAGTCCTTCAGCTTGCGCGCATCGATTCCAATCGCCGGGTGTCGGGGGTTCATGCCGGAGGGGTCAGGTTTAAACCTGACCTCCTGGGGACCGCAAGGTCCCCCGCAAAAAGGTTGCTCACTCACTGCTCCGCGGCTTCGGCGAGCGCTCCCGCCGTCTTTTCGGCCGCCTCTTCCCACGTGAAGAGCGCCGACCGTTCCGGGCCCGCTTCGCGGAGGGTTTCGCGAATCGAGTCGTCCTCGAGCGCCCGCTCGATCGCGCGCGCGAACGCGCCGGGGTCCCCGGGCGGCGCGAAGAGAGCCGCCTCTCCGGCGATCTCCTTGAGCACGTCGATCGCGGAAGCGACGACCGGCGTTCCGCAAGCCATGGCCTCCGCGACCGGCAGACCGAAACCCTCCGCGAGAGACGGACACACGAAGACGTCGGCGGCGCGGTAAAGGTCGAGCGCGAGAGAACGGCTCGCGTAGCCCGGCAGGTGGATCTTGTCGCGAAACGGCGAACGCGCGATCCGGCGGAGGAGGGACGAAGTCTTCCACCCGGAGCCGCCCGCGAGCACGAGGTCCGGGCGGGATCGCCGCCGCGCCCAGAGCCGCTCGCACGCCGCGACCAGCGTCTCGACATCCTTGCGCGGCTCGAGTGTCCCGAGATACAGGATGTACCGCTTCCCACCCACGAGGCGCCGGCGCGTTCTCTCCGCAGCCGCCGGATCCGACGCTGGAGTGAAGCTCCGGTCGACGCCGTTCGGGGCGACCGCGATCCGGGCCGCGGTCTCCGGATAACGCGCCGCGAGGTCCCGCGCGGTCGTTTCCGAAACGCAGAGAAAACGCGCCGCGCGCTCGACGGTTCTCTCCCAGAGCGGGAGAAACCCGAGGAGCGTCCGCGCGGCGTGCCATTCGGGATGGGTGAGCGCCGTCAAATCGTGAACGACCGAGACGAGCGGCACGTCTCCTCGGGCGGGGCCGATGGTCAAGGCCGCGAGCAGCGCGTCCGCGCCCCAGTCGGCCGCCCGGGAGGCGAGCGTCGTCTGGAGCCAGACGGTCCCGAAACGATGCCGGTCGGCGTGCAGGGTGAGGGCGCCGTCGATCGAAGGCGGCTCGGGGAGAGGCCGCGGAGTGAAGAGGCCCACCTCCAGCCCGCCGCGCCTCGCGAGGGCAAGAGAGATGCCCCGGGTATAGGTGCCGATGCCGGTCGACTGCCCGAGGAGCGCGCGTGCGTCGACGGCGATTCTCATCAAAGGCTCAAAGTATCAGAGGTTTGACTGCGGGACTGGAATCTGTAAAATCACCGATTCCGCCATGAAGCCCGTTGCAACTTTCTCTCTCGACACGATTACCGACGAGCCGCTGCGGTTCGAGTTCGAGCTGCCGATGACTGTGGAGGCGCTCGACCGGGAGCCGCTCGTCTCGATCTCACCCGCTCAGATCGCGGGGGAAGTCACTCGCGTCGAAGGCGGCTACGCCCTGTCCGCGCGGCTGACGTGGCACGGAGAGCTCGAGTGCAGCCGCTGTCTCGCGCCGTACGGGTTCGTCAATGACGAGGAGTTCTCGCTCCTTCTCTACCCGCGGCGCCCGATTGCGCAGACGGAGATCGAGATGGACCGGGAGGACTTCGACGCCTATTTCTACGACGACCCGGTCGTGCCCGTCGCTCCGATCGCCGAGGAGCGCATCCAGATGGCGGTCCCGATGAAACCTCTGTGCCGCGTGGAATGCCGTGGCCTGTGTCCGCGCTGCGGCTCTGACCTGAACCTATCGGAGTGCGATTGCGACTTCGACGAAGTCGACCCGCGGTGGCGCGCGCTCCAACTTTTGAAAAAGGAGTAGGAACTCCATGCCGAACCCGAAACGCCGCCACAGCAAAGCCCGCCGGGACAAGCGCCGCGCACATGATGCGCTGTCGGCGCCCGCGCTCTCGGAGTGTCCCAACTGCCATGAGCCGAAGGTACCGCACCGCGTCTGTCCTCGGTGCGGGTACTACAAGGGAAAGCAGCTCATCAACGTCTGACGGGACACGGGACAGAGCATGGGACTTGAAGCTTCCCGTCGACTTCACGCCCCCTGTCCCGGTCCCGTGTTACGGCTCAGAAAGCCCCGGACCGTATAATTCCGCCTCCGTGCTCCTCGACGGAAGGCTGGACTGAATGCGCATCGCCGTGGACGCGATGGGGGGCGATCATGCCCCCCAGGCCAACGTGGACGCAGCGATCGCGGCGGCGCGCGAGTTCGGAATCCCGAGCCTTCTGGTCGGGACGGCTCCCCGCCTCGAGCAGCTCCTGCGAGAGTCCGGCTATCGAGGCTCGGACATCGACGTGGTGCACGCCCCCGAGGTGATCACGATGGACGATCCGGCGACCGCGGTGGTCCGGAGGAAGCGCAACTCCTCGATCCGGGTGGCGGCAGATTGCGTGCGCGATGGGCGCGCCGAGGGGCTGGTCTCCGCGGGGCACACGGGCGCCGCGATGGTGTCGGCGAAGATGGTGGTCGGCACGATCGAGGGGGTCGACCGGCCCGCGCTGGCGGCGATCGTGCCGAACCTCTCCGGCCACTGCCTCCTCCTGGACGTCGGCGCCAATCCGGACGCGAAAACCCAGCACTTCAAGGAATTCGCCGTGATGGGCTCGCTCTATGCGCAGCTCGCCTTCGGGAAGGAGTCTCCCGCGATCGGCTTGATGTCGATCGGCGAGGAGGACACGAAGGGCACGGACCGGACGAAGGAGGCGTTCAAGGTCCTGAAGGAGGCCGGTCTGAACTTCATCGGCAACGTCGAAGGCCGTGACGTCTTCGACGGCAAGGTGGACGTCATCGTCACCGACGGGTTCACGGGCAACGTGATCCTGAAGGTCTCCGAGGCGCTCGGAGAGATGGTCGAGAAGCTCCTGCGGGAGGAGATCAAGCGGACGCTCCAGGCTTCCGTCGGGTTTCTCCTGTCCAGGAGCGCGTTTCGAAGCTTCAA
>DASWIB010000332.1:0-2254 GCA_036397915.1 Thermoanaerobaculia bacterium
CTCGTTCAGGAATCCGACCGGCAGAAGCAGAAGCCCCGCCCGCACGCCGATCTCCTTGCGGGGCAGGAAATCGAGATACGCGAATTCGACCGAGACCTCTCCCTTGCTCTCCGAGCCCGAGCCGGTCGTGGCGTGCTCGTACTCGATCTCCGAGTTGAACAGGAAGCGGTCGTCGAACTTATAGCCGAAGTAGAGGACGGCGCGTACCAGATCGATCTCATCCGTACGGCCCGAGGCCGCGCCGTCTTCCCGCTCATCGTCGAAGTTCTGATAGAGAACCTCGCCGTACCCTCCGATCGAGACGCCGCGGGTGAGCCCGTAGACCCGGGACGCCGCCGGACCGAGCCCGAACGCGCCGCGACTGCCGGCGGGCGCCGGTTTCTCCGGCGCTGCGGACTTCAGGTTCTCGATCTCCTTCGTCAGGACGTCGATCTGCCGCCGGAGTTCCTCGATTTGTCGGCTGGTCGCTTCGCCGGCGGTCGCGGAAAGCTGATCGAGGCGGCGCTGGAGCTCCTCGACTTTCTTCTCGAGCTGCCGGACACGCTCGGAAGGCTCTTGCGCCGGGAGTGTGGCCGAGAAAACCAGGGAGAGAAACGCGAAGACCGCAAGAGACCGTCTCATCCAAAGCCTCCTGAAAGTCAGACGAACCTCCGGAGCGTCAACGCCGAAAGCCTGAATTCAGTGGATTCTCTGCACTGAGTCGAGTCTGGAATCGCGGGAACCGGCGGCTCGCCACGAGATCCCATCTCCCGGCGTCCCGCGGCACGACGAAGAGCGCCGCAACGCCGCGGCGGTTCGCGAGATCGAGACCGGCTCTCGGCCCGAGGACGAAGAGAGCCGTCGAGAGAGCGTCGGCGCGGACGCCGGAATCCGCGACGACAGTCACGGAGCCGGTGAAGGGCGCAGGCGTGCCCGTTCGGGGATCGATGATGTGGCCCCTCCGCTCCGACGCGGCAGAGGTCGACACCGAACCGTCTCCGGGAACGAAGCGATAGAGCTCCCGCTCGGACCCGGGCCGGGGTTCGGCGACCGAGACCTCGCCGAAATCCCGCCGCCCGGCGCGAGTCCGGCTCCCCCAGAGCGAGATCTGGCCGCCGAAGTTGAGGCGCGCGGCCGTCAGGCCGCAGCGGCGCATCTCGACGAGCGCGCGGTCGAGTGCCTCGCCTTTGGCAAAACCGCCGGAGTCGATCGCTCCGCCGGGAACGGCGAAGGCGAGTGTTCGGGTTTGCGGGTCGAGCCGTGCTTTCTCCCAGCCGATCGCCTCCGGCCGCGCACGGGCGGAATCCGGCGGGTGGCCGGTCAGACCGAGTGCCTCGGTGACCGCGCCGACGGTCGGATCGAACGCGCCGTCGGTCTCCCGCGCGAGAGCGATCGCGACCAAAAGGCTCCGCCAGGTCGCGGGCGAGAGGGTGACGGAGCCCGTCGCGGCCGACGCGTTCGCGCGGGAGAGCTCCGATTCCTCGCTCCAGTTGGAGAGTCTTCGCTCGACTTCTTCGACCGCGCGGAACGCCGCGGCGAGTCCCCGCTCCGTCGCAGCGCGATCGGGCCCGACCGCTTCGATCTCGAGGACCGTTCCCATTTCGTAGCGGGCCCGCGCGACGCGGAAAGAATCCGGCTGCCGGGCCGCCACAACGCCGACGACGGCCGCGACCGCCGCTGCGAAGGCGGCTGCCGCCGCAAAGCCGCCAAGACCGAGACTCAGTCTCAGTCGCGATTGAAGCCGGGTCGAGCGACCGCGAAACCGGACCATCGTTCAGTGGATGAGCGGTGTACGGCGGCCGGGCGCCTTCGGCGGCTGCAGGGACGACGACGCCTCGGAACGCAGCGCACGCGGCCGGCACTGGCGGCAGATGCCGCGCATCTGGTGGCTGTGTGAGATCGGGAGGAACCCGTAGCGGTCGCAGACTTCGTCCTGCAGGCCCTCGATGCGCGGCTCGAAGAACTCGATCACGCGGCCGCACTCGTTGCAGATCAGGTGGTCGTGGTGCTCCCCCGCGCGAAGACGCTCGTACCGGTAGCCGATCTCGCCGATGCGCACGCGCCCGACGATGCCCGAGTCGACGAGAAGCTCGAGCGTGCGGTAGATCGTGGCGCGCGAAATCTTTTTCCCCCTGGCGCGCAGCCGCACGAGGATCTCGTCGGCCTCGACGTGCTCGTGCCGCGCGAAGAGCTGGTCGAAGACCGCCTGGCGCTCGGTCGTCAGCTTCAAGCCACGCCGCTCCAGGTACTTGCGGACTATGTCGCGCTCTCGGGT
>DASWIB010000333.1:0-3142 GCA_036397915.1 Thermoanaerobaculia bacterium
GGCATCGTGTCGTACGCGGTGATGGTCCTCGCGCTCGTCGTGCTGTTACGCGACCACTACCTGACGATCGCCGCCTCCGTCTGGGCGATGATGGCGTTCGGCGATCCCGCCGCCGCGATCGCGGGCGAGCTCCTCGGGGGACCGGCGCTTCCCTGGAACCGCCATAAACGATGGATCGGTCTCGTCGCGAACTGGGCCGCGGGCGCGACCGCTTCGATTCTCGTCTTCTGGTTCGTGTCCGCGCGTCCGCTCGATCCGCTCGCCTCCGTGCTCCTCCTCGCCGGCGCGGCCGTCTATGCCTTTCTCGAATCGGTGCGCGCCGGGATCGACGACAACCTCGTCGCCGCGATCCCGACGGCGCTCGTCCTGATCCAGCTCGGGCGCTGGCCGGAAGCACCTCTGGCGCCGTTTCACGCGGGCGGAGCGGGACGGCTGGCCGCCGCACTCGCCGTGAACCTCGTCGCGGCCGTGCTCACCTGGCGCCTGGGGCTCGTCGCGCGGTCGGGCGCGATCGCCGGCGCGATCGCCGGGGTCCTGGTGCTCGCCTACGGAGGCTGGGCCGCCTACGCTTTGCTCTGGGCGTTCTTCCTCGGCGGAACGGTGGCGTCGAAGTGGGGCTACGGCGCCAAGCGCGAGGCCGGAGTGGCGCAGGCCGACCGGGGGCGCCGCGGCATGGCCCACGTCGCCGCGAACTGTCTCGTGCCGGTCGTCCTCCTGGTGCTCGGAGCGCCGACCGCCGCGTTCGCGGGGGCGCTCGGCGCGGCGCTTGCCGACACGCTCGGAACCGAGATCGGCAGCCTCTTCGGAAGGAACCCGCGGTCGCCGCTCGGCCTCGAGCGCGTTCCGCCCGGAACGCCGGGAGGGATCTCTCTCGCGGGGACGGGAGCGGCGTTCGGGGGAGCGTGCGCCATCGCTCTCCTCTCCTGGCTCTTCGGATGGCTGCCGCACGGTCTCATCCTCGCGGTGGCCGGGGGAGGTTTTCTCGGCGCTCTCGCCGAGAGCGTGCTCATCGACGCGAGGCGCCGGTCCGGCGTCCGCCTGGATCACGAGTTCGCGAACGGATTCAACACTTTCGCGGGAGCGCTGCTTGCGCTCGAGATCGCGCTATCGCTCGAGAACGGCGCTCTCTACTGGCCGGTGCAGGCCGGATGAGCGAGGGCGCGGACCCGCGGGTCCGACGGCAGAACACGTCCACGCCGTTCGTGTCGCTCGTCTCGTATCCCGTGTCTCGAGGTCTGCCGTGAAGCGCTGGATCCGGCTCTCCCGCCCCTTCACGCTGCTGCCGCCTCTGCTCGGGATCCTCTCGGGCGCAGTCTGCGCGTTCGGGTCGGCGCACAATCCCGACCCGTCGCGCCGGATCACCTGGGCGATCGCCTTGACGGCCTTGATCGGTTCCCTCTGCGCTTCGGCCATGAACGCGGCGTCGAACATCGTCAACCAGATCGCCGACCTCGAGATCGACCGGCGCAACAAGCCCGACCGCCCGCTCGTGACGGGCGAGGTGTCGACCGCGAGCGCGTGGGCCGTGGCGATCGCCCTCTACGTCCTCGCGGTCCTTCCCACATGGCTCGTCGTCCCGTATCCCTACCACTCGTTCTCCGAACGGATGAGTGCGCCCGTCCATCTCCATGCCGCGTTCTTCATTTACTGCATCGGCGGACTCGCGACGTTCGTCTACTCCTTTCCCGTGCTCGGGCGCTCCAAGCGCCACTGGTTCTGGGCGAATTTCACGATCGCGGTCACTCGCGGGGGTCTCCTCAAGGTCGCGGGATGGTCTTTCGTCGCGTCGGTCGCTCTCTGGGAGCCCTGGACGATCGGAAGCGTGTTCGCGCTGTTTCTTCTCGGTGCGACATCGACGAAGGACTTCTCCGACATGCCCGGAGACCGCGCGCACGGCGTCGTGACGCTGCCGATCCGGTTCGGGGTCGGCCGTGCGGCGCGGATGATGGCGCCGTTCTTCGTCGTTCCATGGCTGCTGGTACCCGTGTTCGCGTGGCTACCCGACCCCGACCGGCCGACCGGGTTTCTCCTGACAGGGAACCGGGCGCTGCTCACGATCCTGGGTCTCGGCCTCGCGACATGGGGCACCTACGCGGCGAGACTCCTGCTCCGGAACCCCGACGAGCTCGCTCGAACCGAAAACCATCCTGCCTGGACGCACATGTACTTGCTGCTCATGTCCGCGCAGATCGGCTTCGCACTGGCGTACGTGGTGGGGTCAGGTCTTCACTGATACGGAAGGCGTTCGACAAGAGAAAGTGCCCTTGCCATCATCGCGAAGCGATGTGGCAAGTGGAGACCTGACCCCATATGTGGCAAGTGGAGACCTGACCCCTTACAATTACCTATGGACCGCAACGCCGCTGCCGAGCGGCTTCCGCGGGAGACGGAAGGACTCAAGGTCCGCTGGCGCGGGCTCGCCCTGACGTTCGACGAGGCGACCTTGAACCGGCTGGTCGCGCGGTTGGTCGAGCGCATCCCCGACCTTCAGGATCTGAAGATCCACGTCCGGCCGGGGGAGCTCTCCGCGTCGCTCGTGGTCCACCGCTTCGGCGTCCCGCTTTCCGCGAAGGCGACGCTCTCTCAGCTGCGCCTGAAGGACGGCTTCCTCGCGTTCGTCCTCGACAAGGTCCAGGCGCTGTCGTTCATCCCGATCCCGGATCAGCTCCTGTCTTACCTCGTGCAGAAGTCGCCCCGGGGACTGCTGACCTATTACCCGGACGACCGCATCATGGTCGTGAACCTCTCGCCCTGGATGCCGCCCGGCATCGACCTCTCGCTGGAGCGAACCGTCTTCGGAGAGAGCGCGCTGACCCTCGAGTTCGGCGACGGCTCGTACGACCTCGAGCAAGTCCTCGCCGAGCCCTGACTCCCCGTAATCCGCGGAACCTCCACCTTTCGCCCTGCTCAGGGCACGCCGCAGGGGATCTCGGCTTCACCGCCGTTAGACTCTCCCACGCGTGACTCTTTCCACGGGCACCTCGGGCCTGGGCGGGCGCGTAGCTTTGCGGCCGCTCGACAGGGATCAGGGGATGACAGGGACAGGCCGCTGCGGCCGCGTGCACGGGCGTGCCTGCCGGTCGCGCCCCCCCAGTGCCACCCATAGCCCCCTTCACGCCTCGGCCATCTTCCCCTCCGTGCT
>DASWIB010000334.1:0-4982 GCA_036397915.1 Thermoanaerobaculia bacterium
AGGAGCGTGGGGCGCGCTTTCTCCATGGCGTCCTTGTACGCGAGAGCGCCGGCGATCTTGAAGGCGAGCTCGGATGAATCGACGTCGTGGTACTGGCCATCGATCAGGATGACCCGGAAGTCGACCATCGGGTATCCGGCGAGGTAGCCCTTCTTCCGCGCGTCCTGGATCCCCTTCTCGACCGCAGGGATGTAGTTGCGCGGGATCGACCCCCCATAGATCTCGTCCACGAACTCGAAGTCCGCGCCGCGCGGAAGCGGCTCGACTTTGATCTTGCAGTCAGCGAACTGGCCGTGACCGCCCGTCTGCTTCTTGTGGCGGCCGTGCGCATCGGCCCGGCGCGTGATCGTCTCGCGATACGGGACCTTCGGCGGGTGGAGGATCACCTCGACGCCGTACCGCTTCTTCAAGCGCGCGACCGCGATCTCGACGTGGAGCTGGGACGCCCCGGCGAGGTGGAACTCCTTCGTCTCTTCGTTCCTCTGGAAGCGGAGCGACGGGTCCTCCTCGATCAGCTTGTGGAGCGCGGTCGAGATCTTGTCCTCGTCCCCTTTCGCTCGCGGCTCGATGGCGTAGGCGATCGCCGGCTCCGGCACGACGAGCGTCGGGAGCACGACCGGGTGGTCCTTCGTCGACAGGGTGTCGCCGGTTTCCGTCTCCTTCAGTTTTGCGACCGCGACGATGTCGCCCGCGCGCGCCTCGGGGACGTTGACGTGCTCCTTGCCCTGGGGGAGGAAAAGGCCCGAAAAGCGCTCGGGCACGCTCTTCGAGGCGTTGAAGTAGTTGCCGTCCGACTGGAAGTGACCCGCTCGGACACGCAGGTACGAGATCCGCCCGGCGAACGGGTCGGAGACGGTCTTGAAGACCTGCGCGACCGCGTGCGTCTTCTCGTCGCAGACGACCTCGACGGGCTTCCCGTCCTTGCCGGTTCCCTCGACCTTCGTCCCCTCGGGAGAAGGGAGCAGGGCGACGCAGGCGTCGAGAATCCGACGGGCGCCGATCCCCTGCGAGGACGCCGTGCAATAGACTGGAAAGATCTTTCGAGCCGCGATTTCTTGCTTGAGGCCGGGCAGCAGGTCGGTCTCCTCGAGGGTTCCCTGGGCGAAGAACCGCTCCATGAGGCCGTCGTCGCCTTCCGCGACCATCTCGACCAACTTCTCGTGCTCCTCCCGCGCGCGCGCGTCGAGCTCGTCCGGGATGGGGCCGTCCACGCGCTGCCCGTTCTCGTGCAGGTGCGCTTCCATTCGAACGAGGTCCACCGTGCCGCGAAAACCCTTCTCTTCGCCGATGGGTATCTGGAGAGGAACCACGCCGCGCCCGTACTTCTTGTGCAGCGCCTCCATGACCCGCTCGAAGGATGCGCGCTCGCGGTCCATCCGGTTCACCACGAAGATCACGGGCCGCCCGAATTCCGCCGCGAATTTCCAGACCCTGTCGGTCTGCACCTCGACGCCGGAGACGGCGTCGAGCACGATCAGGGCCGAGTCGGCGGCAGCGACCGCGGCATAGGCCTCCGGCGAGAAGATCCCATAGCCGGGAGCGTCGAGGAAGTTGACCCGGACGTCCCCCTGGACGGCGTGGGCCACCGCCAGGTTGATCGAGATCTGCCGCTCGATCTCTTCGCCGTCGAAGTCGGTGGGGCAGGTCCCTTCCTCGATCCGGCCGGGCCGCGTGGTCGCTCCGGCGGCGTAGAGCATCGCGGCGACGAGCGTGGTTTTTCCGACTGTGTTGTGGCCCACGACGGCGACGTTGCGCAGCCCGGGCGCCGACAGCGTTTTCATGGGGCGCGATTATATAAAGCTGTTGGCGGTCCGCTGCTGGGCGATCTACCAGGCGCCAGGAGTCTGACCGAGTAATCTCAGCGGGGGACCTTGCGGTCCCCCGAACCCCTAGGAGTCTGTCCGAGTAATCTTAGCGGGGACCTTGCAGTCCCCCGAACACCCTAGCAGACCCGCTGAACCAGCACCGCGGCGAAGATGAGGAGCACGATGACGACGATCCCGGCCAGAAGGAATGCTGCCGCAACCGCCTTCGGGCTCGAGTGGTGGTTCCGCTCTTCGTCGGGCATTCACCCTTTCTGGCCGACAGAGCGTCGAGTATTCGTCGGCGGGGGACCTTGCGGTCCCCCGCGCCCCCTGGCAGCCAACGGCTGAGAGCTCCGGGTCTGGCTGATGACGGCTCTGTCGTGTCTCGCGCTCGGGATCGCGTTCGTCATCGCGGTCGCCCTCCTCATCTTCGCCGGCATCCTGCTCGCCTGGGTGGTTCCGTCGCTCATCGAGCGAGCGCGCGCGTCCCGAAGCGCCCCGCGCCGCAACGATCGTTGAGGTCACGGTCTCGGAGGAACCCGAGACGGCTGAGGTCGCGCCGGAGCGATCGGACGACCCGTCGGTTCATCGTCGGTCCACCGCGCGAGGATACGCTCGCGCGGCTCCGCGCAAGCGCCGCGCCGTTGACCGTCCCGGCACGGAGACTGGAGTGCGGCCTTCTTCCGCCATGTGTCTTTTTCCGCGGCGCGGGAGGCCTCTGCGCCGGAGGAAAGGGGTAAAGTTCTAGCCACATGGCACGGGGTATCGCAGGCCCACGGATCGCGAAGCTCGGCCGCTACGAAGTCGTCAGCGAGCTGGGCAAAGGCGCGATGGGAATCGTTTACCTCGCGAAGGACCCGGTCATCGGCCGGCTCGTGGCCATCAAGACCATCCGCTCGAGCGGCGCCGGCGACGAGGAGGACACTCAGGAGTTCCGCGAGCGGTTCGTGCGGGAAGCGCAGACCGCCGGCATTCTCTCCCATCCGAACATCGTCACGATCCACGACATCGGAGAGGATCCGGAGACGCAGACGTCCTTCATCGCGATGGAGTACATCGAAGGCAAGAACCTGAAGACGCTGCTCGCCGAGAAGACGAAGTTCCCTTACGAGCAGATCTCCGAGATGGTCGCCGAGGTCGCGGAGGCGCTCGATTACGCTCACCGGAAGGGGATCATCCACCGCGACGTCAAGCCCGCCAACATCATCATCACCACGGACCGGAAGGTGAAGATCACCGACTTCGGGATCGCGAAGATCGCCTCGTCCAACCTGACCACGACTGGCCAGTTTCTCGGCACGCCGAACTACATGTCGCCGGAGCAGGTCTCCGGCTCGCCGGTGGACGGGCGAAGCGATCTCTTCTCGCTCGGGGTCGTTCTGTACGAGCTCCTGACGAGCCGAAAGCCCTTTCAGGGGGACAACCTGACCGCGATCTCCTACAAAATTGTCCACGAGGAGATCACACCGCCCGCAAACCTCGCGCCGGAAGTGCCCGCCGAGTTCAACGACATCGTCGGGCGGGCGATGGCGAAAGATCCCTGGAACCGATACCAGCGCGGCAAGGACCTCGCGCTCGCGCTCTATCAGCTCAAGGCGCAACTCGAGGAGCGCCGATCGCAGGACGACCTCGGCACCCTGATCACGGCCGCCGCGGAGAACGTCACGACGCTGAAGCTCGCCAACCTGAAGGCGGTCGCCGAGAGCGGAGCGCCAGGCACCCAGGAAACGCCGACGGCCTTTCCGGCGGCCCTCGCGGAGAGCGAAGCGGCTTCGGAACCGGCGCCCGAAGGGTCTGGCCCCTTTTCGGCCAGCGGCTCGGGCCGCCGGGCCGTCCCGCCCGAGGAAGCTCCCGTCGGCGCGCCGCCGGAAGTCGAGCCGTCGGTGGCGGCTTCGTCGACGAGCCCGGGGCGTCCCGCTCCCACCCAGCCCATGCACCCGATTTCCGGCAAGGACCTCAAGAAGCCGGGCAGGAAGCGTCGCTCGCCGGTCGGTCTCGTGGCGGCGGCCGCGGTCATCGCCGCGCTTGCGGTCGCGGGCTATCTCGCCCTGCGCCCGAAGGCCGCCCCTTCGGCCGCGCCGGCGGTCGACGCCGTGCCGGAGGCCGAGGCAGTGGCGTTGCAGAAGTCGCTCGGCGAGGGCAAGCGCCTCTACGATGCCGGACGCTACGAGGAGAGCCTCGTCGTCCTCCAGACCTTGCTCGGTCGCGACCCCGACAACGCGGAGGCACGACGCCTCGCCGGCGAGGCGGAGAGCGCCATCAAGGTCCGCTCGGAACAGGTCGGGCGCGCCGCCCAGATCCAGAGCGCGCTCGAGCTCGCGCGACAGTCATTCTCCGAAAAGAAGTGGGAGGAGGCGCGCAATCGGGCGGACGCCGTCCTCCTGCTCGACTCGCAGAACGCGGATGCCGCCAAGCTGCGCGAGGACTCCGTCGCCCGGATCGAGCAGGCGGCTGCCGAGAAGAAGAAGGTCGAGGCGCAGCTCGCGAAGATCCGCGCGATGCCGAAGGACGCTTCCCGGACGGCGCAGAAGACAGAAGTGCAGGGACCGGTGGGTCCGCCTCAGGAGCCCGCAGCCCCGAGCATGGCGACCCTGCGGCTTCTCTTCGACTCGCCGATCTCCGAGGGACACGTCATGGTCGCCGTGAACGATCAGATCCTTCTGCGGCGCCCGTACAACTTCAAGAAGAAGACGGGTCTGTTCAAGACCGTCGAGGGTACCGGAACCGTGTCGGCGAACATTCCCGTTCCCACGGGTCCGGTCAGCGTAAAGGTCTGGCTTTCCGGCCCTGACATTTCGCCGGCCTTCGGCACGACGACCGCGAGCATGCTTCCCGCCGAGACGCGCACGCTCAAGCTCGACTACGCGAGCGGGCACCTCGGCGTGCGCGTCCAGTAAGCGGTTCGGATCCGCCCGCATCCGTCTTTGCGAAAAGACGCCGAATCACGTATAACCGGCGTCCCCCGGGGCGTAGCGCAGCCTGGTAGCGCACTCGGTTCGGGACCGAGTGGTCGGAGGTTCAAATCCTCTCGCCCCGACCAGTTTTCAAAATCACTTAGACGGCCTCGGAGTCGCCCGCTTCCGCCCTCTGTAGAAACTCCGTAGAAGAGTTCGAGCCCTCCACGTCGTTCGGCAGATGCGCCCGATAGCTCTCGGTCCGCGTGATCGCCGCCGAGTT
>DASWIB010000335.1:0-11989 GCA_036397915.1 Thermoanaerobaculia bacterium
CCGCGACGCCCCAGATGAAGTTGGCGTACTCGCGAAAGTTGGCCGTCATCCCACTTCTGGAGTGGCTTTCTCCCTCTTCTCTTTCTCCTGCGCGTCCACGACCGCGATCGCGGCCATGTTCACGATGTCGGCGACCTCGACTCCCCTCTGTAGCACGTGAACGGGCTTCCGCATGCCGAGAAGGATCGGGCCGATCTCCTCGGCGCCGGCGAGGCGCCACACGAGCTTGTACGCGGCGTTCGCGGACTGGAGGTCGGGGAAGATGAGCACGTTGGGGCGCCGCACGGTTGCCCAGGGATACTCGGCCTCGAGCAGCTCCGGCACGACCGCGTAATCGGCCTGCATCTCGCCGTCCACGGGGAGGTCCGGCTTCGCCGCCTTCACCAATTCGACGGCTCTTTTCACCTTCAAAGCGTTCGCGTGAGTGTTCGAGCCGAAGTTCGAGAACGAGATCATCGCGATCCGCGGCTCGATGTCGAAGCGGCGCACGGCGTCGGCCGTGAGCAAGGCGATCTCGGCGAGGTCCTCCGCGGTCGGGTCGATGTTGACGGTCGTGTCGGCGAAGAAGAACGTGCGGTCCTTCAAGATCAGCACGTACAGCCCGGAGACGCGCCGGACTCCCGGCGCCGTGCCGACGATCTGCAGCGCCGGCCGGATCGTCTCGGGGTAGTGCTGGGTCAGGCCCGAGATCACGCCGTCGGCGTCTCCGGCCTCGAGCATCAGGGGCCCGAAGAAGTTTCGCGACCCCGCCTGCTCGAGGGCGTCGGCCACCGTCATGCCGCGGCGGTGCCGGCGCTCCTCGAGAAGACGCGCGTACTCCGGCAGCCGCGGTGACGAGCGCGAGTGGATGAACTCGATCTGGTCCATCGGAAGCTGCAGCTCCCGGGCGAGAGGTTCGACCTCCTCGATGCGCGCGAGCAGGATCGGCCGGCAGATCCCCTCTTCCACGAGAATTTTCGCGGCGCGGAGGATCTTGGGGTGCTCCCCTTCCGGAAAGACGATCCGCTTCGGATCCTGGCACGCCTTCCGGATGACGACCCCGATCACCTCGCGGGCGCGCGAGAGCATCGCCTCGAGGCGACGCATGTAGGCTGCCATGTCGGTGATCGGCTTGCGCGCGACCCCGGAGATCATCGCCGCTTCCGCGACGGCCGGTGCGACCCACAGGAGCACGCGGAAATCGAACGGCTTCGGAATCAGGTACTCACGCCCGAAGCGGAACTCCTGCCCGCCGTAGGCCTTCGAGACCGAGTCGGGCACGTCCATCTTCGCGAGCGCGGCGAGCGCCTGTGACGCCGCCTTCTTCATCTCCTCGTTGATCTCGGTCGCGTGCACGTCGAGCGCCCCGCGGAAGATGAAGGGGAACCCGAGGACGTTGTTGACCTGGTTCGGATAGTCGCTCCGCCCGGTCGCCATGATGACGTCCGGCCGCACCGCTTTCGCCTCCTCCGGCGTGATCTCCGGGTCCGGGTTCGCGAGCGCGAAGACGATCGGATCGCGCGCCATTTTCCTCAGCATCTCGCCCTCGACGAGGCCCTTCGCGGACAGCCCGACGAGCACGTCCGCGCCCTCGAGCGCGTCGGTGAGCGTCCGCTCGCTCGTCTCGACCGCGAACTGCGCCTTGTAGGGGTTAGTGTCCTCGGTGCGCCCGATGTAGATCACGCCGGACTTGTCGACCATGCGCAGGTTCTCCTTCCTGACTCCGTAGGACAGGTAGAGCCGCGCGCATGCGATCGCCGACGCTCCGGCGCCGAGGAAGACGACCTTGATCTCGTCGATCCTTTTTTCCGCGATCTCGAGCGCGTTCAACAACGCGGCGGCCGTGATGATCGCCGTGCCGTGCTGGTCGTCGTGGAAGACCGGAATCTTCAAGCGCTTCTTGAGCTCCTCTTCGACCACGAAGCACTCCGGCGCCTTGACGTCCTCGAGGTTGATCCCGCCGAACGTCGGCGCGATGCGCGCCACCGTGTCGACGAACGCCGCCGGGTCCTTCGCATCCACCTCGATGTCGAAGACGTCGATGTCGGCGAAGCGCTTGAAGAGGACCCCCTTCCCCTCCATCACCGGTTTTGCGGCGAGCGGGCCGATGTCGCCCAGCCCGAGCACCGCGGTTCCGTTCGAGATGACCGCGACGAGGTTGCCCTTCGCGGTGTATTCGTAGATCGTCTCCGGGTCCCGCGCGATCTCGAGGCACGGCTCGGCGACCCCGGGGCTGTAGGCGAGCGAGAGGTCTTCCTGCGTGCGGCAGGGCTTCGACGGGACGACCTCGACTTTCCCCTTGCGCCCGCGGGAGTGGTACTCGAGCGCGTCCTCGCGGGTGATGCGTCTCAAGAGAGGGCCTCACCGCGCGTGGCGAAGAGAGCGCCCTCACCCCGACTCCTTCCCGGAGGGAGAGGGAGAGAGCGTGCGAGCTCGCCGCGGGTCTCCCGAATCGCCGCAAAGGCGTCGCGCGCCGGCACGGCCCGCACGGCTCGGTCGCTGCGGGTCACGATCTCGACCTTTCCTTCCTTCAACGCGCGCCCGCCGACGTTGACGCGGATCGGAAACCCGAGCAGGTCCGCGTCCTTGAACTTCACGCCGGGCCGCTCGTCGCGGTCGTCGTAGAAGACGTCCATCCCCGCGTCGGCGAGCGCCTGGTACAGCGAGTCCGCCTCGCGCCGCGACGTCTCGTCCGAGGGGTTCAGCGAGACGACCTCGATCTCGAACGGCGCGAGCGCGAGCGGCCAGACGATCCCGTCGTCGTCGTGGTGCTGCTCGACGGCGGACGCCATCGTGCGGCCGATGCCGATCCCGTACGTTCCCATGACGACCGGGCGGGTCTCGCCGCTCTCGTCCGTGAACTCCGCGCGCATGGCGGCGGAGTACTTCGTGCCGAGCTTGAAGATGTGGCCCACCTCGATGCCCCGGAAGATCCCGAGCGGCTGGCCGCACCGCGGGCAAGGATCTCCCTCGCGCGCTTTCGCGAACGAGAGCCACTCGGAGAGCGGGGCGTCGCGCTCGAGCGACAGCCCGCGGACGTGCCAGTCGCGGCGCCCCGCTCCGGTCACGGCGTTCACCGCTTCCCGGATGGACTCGTCCGCGACGACGCGGAGTCCGCGCCCGGAGAGCCGGTGCGGACCGACGAAACCGGCCGGCGATCCGGTCGCCCGCTCGACCTTCTCCTCGGAAGCCAATGCGAGGTTGTCCACGCGGAGCGCGTTCTTCAAAGCGATCTCGTTCGCGTCCAGGTCGCCCCGCAAGAGTGCGACGACGAACCCCTTTTCGGTTTCGTAGACGAGGCACTTGATCATCCGGGATCCGGTGATGCCGAGGAACTCGACGACCTCGTCGATCCCTCCGCGGCCCGGCGTCTCGACGTCTTCGAGCGTTGCCGGAGGTTCACCGTCCCATGGCGACGGGCGACGGCCGGTTTCCGCTTTCTCGACGTTTGCGCCGTAGCCGCACGCGGCGCAGCGGGCGACCGCGTCCTCTCCCGTTTCCGCGAGCACCATGAACTCCTGGGAGGCGCTCCCGCCGATCGCGCCGGGGTCCGCCTCGACGACCGTGAAGTCGAGGCCGCAGCGCTCGAAGATGCGCCGGTAGGCGGAGTCCTGAGCGCGATAGGAGCGGTCGAGGCCCTCGGCATCGGCGTCGAACGAATAGCCGTCGTACATGAGGAACTCGCGCCCGCGCATCAGACCGAAGCGGGGCCGGATCTCGTCGCGGAACTTCGTTCGGATCTGGTACAGCGTGATCGGGAGCTGGCGGTACGAGGTCACGCCGGCGCGGACGAGCGATGTGACCGCTTCTTCGGCGGTCGGCGCGAGGCAGTAATCGCCGTCCTTGCGGTCCTTCAATTGAAAGAGGATCTGCTCCGCCGAATACCTCCCCCATCTCCCGCTCTCTTCCCAGAGCTCGCGGGGCTGGAGGATGGGGAGCTCGAGCTCGAGACATCCGGCGCGGTCCATCTCCTCGCGGACGATCGTTTCGACCTTGCGGTGCGAGCGCAGGCCGAGCGCGGTCAGCGCGTAGATACCGGCCGCGATCCGGCGCATCATGCCCGCCCGCGCCAGCAGGATGTGGGAGGTCGCTTCGGCGTCGCCGGGGACCTCCCGGACGGTCTGCAGGAAGTACTTCGACCAGCGCATCTTCCGCGCGGTAGATTATCAGCGGGGCGGTCTGCTCCGGTGCGCAGCCGAGCAAACTGACCAGTTCTCCTCGCGGCCGCGCAGCCGTGAGCGCCCTTCGGAACCGTGATCCTAGCGCGGCCGCGCGACAGGGTCACGCGACAGGGCCGCGCGTCAGAGTTTTTGCGCCTTGGACTTCGGACTCGACTCCGGCTTCTTCTTCGCTCCCGCCTTTTCGAGCAGCTGGAGATTGCTGCGCACCTGCTGCATCACGCGGTCCTCGAGCTTTCCGCCGCGCGTGGCCGTCTTCGCCTTGTGGAAGGCGGCCTTCGCCTCCTCCGGCCGCCCGGCGGCGAGGTACGCGAGCCCGAGGTGCTGGAAGGTCGTCGGCGCCGCCGCGCGCTCGCCCGATCGGCGGAGGCAGTCGATCGCACGATCAAACTCGTGCCGCTTGTAGTGCACCCAACCCAGCGCGGCGAGCGCGTACGGCTTCAGCTCCTCCGGCGCGGCGGCGAGCGCGCGTCCCGCGTAGTCGAGAGCCGAATCGAGGTCCTCGCCGGACTCAGCGAGACTCGTCGCGAGCTCGTAGTAGCCGACCGCCCGCGCGGTCGACGACTCATGGCTGTCGAGGAATTCGCGCACGACCCGGGCCGCCTCGGCCGGGTGCCCTTCCGCGCGCAGGGCTTCCGACAGAATCGAGCAGGCCGCCGCAGCGACGACTTCCTCCGGCTCGCTCGAGAGCACCTTGCGACACGCCGCGATCGCCTCCTTCCAGAGGCCGAGGGAGGTTGAGAGGAGCGCGTACGAAATCCGGATCGTCGAGTTCTCCGGCTCCACGGCGAGCGCCTGGCGGTACAGATCGTGCGCGCTTCGCAGCGACCCGCGCGACAGGCTGTCCTCCGCTCGCCGGTAAGTCTCCGCGCCCGGACCGGCGACTTCCGGAAAGGGATAGAGCCTCCGCCTCTCGAGGATCCGCACCGCCTCCTGATATTCGAGCTTTCTCGGGTTCTTCTCGAGCGCCTCGTGGAAGCACTCGAGCGCCCTCTTCACGCGGTTCTTCTCGAGATGGCAGAGGCCGAGCTGGAAGATGGCCTCCTCGGAGTCCGGCTGCAGGTGCAAGGCCTCTTCGAGGTAAAGGACGGCGCGGGAGACCTCGCCCTTCTCCCGCAGGACCGTCCCGAGCAGCACGTGCGCGGATGGCTGCGCGGCGAGGTCCACCGCCTTCAGGAGTTCCTTTTCGGCGTCGTCCCACCGTGACGCGTGCGCGTAAAGGGCTCCGAGGGCGAAGTGAGGAAGGAAGGCATCCGACCGGCGCTCGATCGCGCGGCGGTGAAAGGACTCTGCCCCCTCGACGTCCCCGGCTTCCGACGCGACGATTCCGGAGTAGACGAGCGATTCGAAGTGATTCGGCTGTACAGCGAGGACCTTCTTCAGGTAGCCGGATGCGCGATCCATGTCTCCGGCCGAGAAGAACGTCTCCGCAAGGTAGAACCCGAGCTCTGTATTGGAGCGGTCGACCTTGTAGAGCTCTTCCAGCGTGCGAATGCCCCGGGCGGAGTCGAGCGCGAGCAGGGCGAACTCCGCTTCGTGAAGGCGTTTCGTGAAGACCTCCTGGTTGGCGCCCGAGAATCGAGCGACGATCCGGTCGCGCCGCTCGAGGAACCGGTCCTTCTTCTCCACGGCCTGCATCCGTTCGTCGAGCTTCGTCTCCCAGAGGTCCCGGACCTCTTCGGCGCGGATGATGCCCCGGCGCTCCAGCGTCTCCTGGAGGGCGAGGACGCCGGTATGCGCGACAAAGAGGTTCTTCTCGAGGTTGCCGAGTGACTCGAAAAGCGACTTGAGGGCGTCGCCCGTGCGCTTGATGACCTCCTCGAGCGTCGAGATCCGCTCGAGCAGGTGCTCGTCGAACGGGATCTCTTCCTGCACGTCCCGCCCTTCTTCGACAACCCCGACGCCGGAGAGGACGAGGAGCTTCGACTGGCAGTGGACGCAGAACTCCTCGTCATCGGGATTTCTCGCGCCGCAGACCTGGCAGAACATGATGGCTTTAGCTGCTCAGCTGATCGGTGCGGACGACACCGATTGGTCGGTGAGGCATCCGGGGTCACTCTATTGCCCCCGCGCGGCAGGATCAACCAAGCCGATGCAAGGGAGACGGGAGACGGAAGAGGAACCTGACGCGGGGTTCGGGGACCGCAAGGTCCTCGCGAAGAGATTACCCGGACACTCTCCTGGGATTCGGGGAACCGCAAGGTCCCCCGCTATGAGATCACTCGGACACCCTCGTAGACCTCTCGTCTACCGTTCATCGTCTACCGTCTTGAGGCTCAGGCGAGTGAGACTCGCATCCGCGGTACGCCGAAACGGGAGACGAAGGCCACGCCGACCGCGACCACGGAGGCGGCGCTCCACGCAATCGCGCCGGCAACCGGGAGGAGCGAGATTCCGCCGAGCACCGCAAAACCGAGAGCGAGTGCCGCGGGACGCCGGCCGGGCGAGAAGCTCTCGAGGAGCTTCTGACCCACGAGCAGGAACAGCGCGCCCATGCCGAACACCTTTGCGGCGACGGCCGCCGCGCCGAGCGTGAGCGCGATCGGGACCGCCAGCGCCGGCGGAAGCAGCGTGAGTGCCGCGGCCGCGGCGAGGAACATCGTGAGCACACCGAGGGCGCCGGCGAGCAGCGCTCCGGTCCAGTCGGCGTCGGCGCGATCGGCCGCGCGCGCGAGCGGAGAACCGAAAAAATAGAGCAGCGCGACGGTGGCCGCCAGCCACGCCGCCAGCGCGAGGAGGCGAAAACCCCAGACGACCCGAGATGAGACACCCGCCTCCCACGGCGCTCTCCTCATCTCGGCGAGATAGAGCTGAAGGAGAGTGCCCGGAGTCGAGACGCTGCCCGCGACCGGGAGCGGCCGACCCGGCACCCCATGAATCGACCCGCCGAAGACGACGAGGTTCCCGGCGACCGACCCGCGGGGACCGAACGAGACGTCGCCTCCCCAGACGACGACGTCCCCCGCGACGGCACTCTCGATCGCGACGTCCGAAGCGACGGCGACGATCCTCCCCGGGACCTTTTCCTTGACGACGACGTCTCGCCCGACCGCGGAAATTCCGGTCGATCGAGCGAAGGCGCCGGGCGCGCAGAGAAGGAGGAGCGCCGCGGCCGCCGCCGGACTTCTCAACGACGGCTCCGCACCCGGGCGACGATCCGCATGAGGCCGAAGCCGGCCGGCGCGAGGAGCAGGAGCGAGACGAGACCGAGCGTGCGCTCCTGCCGGAGAGCGTCGGAGAGCGCCTCCAGGCTCGAAGGCGCGACTCGCGCGAGATCCGCCGCCCATCGCGCGAGCGACCGCAGGAGCGCGACGAACGGCACGAGAGCGGCCGTGCCCAATCCGGTTTGCGCGGCGGAGTCGAGCGATGGCGCGAGGAGCAGAGCGAGCCCGGCGACTACGACTCCACCGGAGAGGAGCACCGGCGCCTTCCAGAGGGCGTAAGTCCGGCGCTCTCGGCGCGAAAAGGCGCGGAGCCGCGTGACTGGCTTGGCAAGGTCGGAGACGGGCGGCAGAGCTGCAGCGAGCCCTGCCAGGGCCTGGTTCAGAGCCCGCGCCTGCTCGACGGCCGCCCCACAGACCGCGCAGAGGGCTGCATGCTCGGCCGCATCCGGCGCGAAGGGGGGCTCGGCGCCCGACGCCACCGCCTCGGCGTCGATCGGGTCCAGGGGGCGCAGACAAGCGTTCACGACAGCTCTCCAGCCAACCGTTCCTTCAATACGACTCTGGCACGAAAGAGTTTGTTCTTGACCGTCCCGAGCGGCATGTTCTTGACCCGGGCGATCTCCTCGTAGGACAGCCCTCCGAAGTGACGCAGCGTGATGAGCTCCCGGAATTCGACCGGCAAGTCGGCGATGGCCCGGAAGATCGCCTCCCCCCGCTCGACGTTCCGGAGCTCCCCGTACGGATCCAGCCCCGAGCTTTCGTGCTCGATGGACGAGATGCCGGAGCGGCTCTCCGGGTCGGGAATCTCGAGCGGCACCGTCCGCGGTCGCCGCTTGCGCAGGTGGTCGATCGCGGCATTCCCCGCGATCCGGAAGAGCCAGGTCGAGAACTTGAACTCAGGGTTGTAGCGGTCGAGCGCCTGGAAGACCTTGAGGAAGATCTCCTGCGCGAGGTCGTGCGCATCTTCCCGGCTCCCGACCATTCGCGCCACATGAGCGACCACGCGGGTCTGGTACCGGCGCACGAGCGCTTCGAAGAGCATCTCTTCGCCCGCCAGGACCCGCCGGACGAGCTCGGTGTCGGATCCGAAGCCGTCGGGCTCTTCCGCGCCCGATCCGCGTTTCGGTTGACCTCGCGCATCCGCCGGTTTCATTCTCGATCTCGTCCGGGTCGCGGACGGCGCCCGTCGGCTGCGCCGTGAGGTCGTGGTCGCCGCCGGCGCAAGAGGCTGAGGTACAATCGCAAATCCATTCTAGCGAAGGCCGGCATCTCGCCAGCCGAGGAGTGAAAGCCGTGGACCCGGTCGCGGAACAGGAACTCCCCCGGCTCACCACTACGACCCTCCCGACGGGGGTGGACAGCGTCAACCCCTTCGACGAAATGATGTCCCGGTTCGACGTCGCGGCGCAGAAACTCGGCCTCGATCCCGGTCTGTACAAAGTCCTGCGGGAGCCCGTGCGCGAGACCAAAGTCTCGATCCCGGTCGTTATGGACGACGGGCGGATCGAGGTTTTCATCGGATACCGGGTCCTTCACAACATTGCCCGCGGTCCGGGCAAGGGCGGCATTCGGTTCGACAAGAACGTGACCCTCGACGAGGTTCGAGCGCTCGCCGCCTGGATGACCTGGAAGTGCGCCGTGGTCAACATTCCATTCGGCGGCGCAAAGGGGGGCGTGATCTGCGATCCCGCGGCCCTCTCCCGGGGGGAGCTCGAGAAGATCACGCGGCGGTACACGGCTGAGCTCATGGATCAACTCGGCCCCGAGAAGGACGTCCCCGCGCCCGATATGGGCACGAACCCGCAGACGATGGCCTGGATAATGGACACCTACTCGATGCACGCGCGCCACACCGTGACGTCCGTCGTGACGGGAAAGCCGCTTTCGCTCGGCGGCTCGCGCGGGCGGGTCGAGGCGACCGGCCGCGGGCTCATGCTGATCGCGAGGGAGGCGGCACCGCTCAAAGGGCTGACGTTGTCGGGGAGCCGTGTGGTCGTCCAGGGGTTCGGGAACGTGGGCTCGATCGCGTCGCGCATGTGCTACGAGGCGGGCGCAAAGGTGCTCGCGGTTTCCGACATCCGCGGCGGGATCTTCAACGTGGCGGGACTCGAGCTGCCGGCGGTTCTGGCACATTACGAGAAGGCGCGCACATTCGAGGGCTTCGCTCACGCGAAGCACATCACCAACGCCGAGCTCCTCGAACTCGACTGCGACATCCTGATCCCGGCGGCGAACGAAAACCAGATCCGCGGGCGCAACGCCCCGAACGTGCGGGCGAAGATCATCGTGGAAGGCGCCAATGGTCCGACGACGCAGAGGGCCGACGAGATCTTGAACGAGAAAGGGGTCCTCGTCGTCCCGGACATCCTCGCGAACGCGGGAGGCGTGACGGTTTCCTACTTCGAGTGGGTCCAGGACCGCGCCGGTTTCTTCTGGCGCGAGCAGGAGGTCAACGAGCGGCTCGAGGACATCCTGTGCCAGTCGTTCCACGACGTGCGCACGATGGCGGAGAAGTACAACGTCAGCTTCCGGATCGCCGCCTACATGCTCGGAATCTCGCGGGTCGCGCACGATACTATGGTGCGCGGTCTCTATGCGTGAGGGTGCGCGGGCTCTATGCGTGAGCCATCAACCGTGAGCCGTCAGCCGAAGTAGAAGAGTCCCGGGTTCAGAGACTTCAACCCGCACGGTCTTCTCCGGGCTCGAGAGGCCGCCGACGATCTCGACTTTCCGTACCCCGAGCCACTCCTGCAACAGCTCGATTGCCGCGCGATTCGCCTTTCCGCTCTCCGCCGGCGCGGCGACCCGAACTTTCAATCGGTCGCCCAGGACGCCGGCGATCTCCGATCGTGAGGCTCCCGGCACGACCTTGATCCGCAGCTCGATCCCGCCCTCCACCTCCCGGGCGAACGCGAGCGCTCCTGTCAGGGTCGCCGGTCTTTTCTCGTCGTGTCCCGTGTTCCGTGTTCCGTGTCCCACGGCGCATGTCCCTTGTCGCGCAAAACGACGCGCGGCCGCACCCCCGGCAGCTCGGCAGCGAGCCGGCGCTCGAGCTCCGAAAGGGTCGCCTCCACCGGCTTTCTCCAGCCGGAGTCGAGGAGCGTGAGCGTGAGCCGGCGACCCGACAGCGCGGCGGGCGTGATCTTGCGCGAGAGCGGCTCCCCGACGATCCGTGGCCAGCGCGCCTGGATCCAGAGGAGCGCGTTGTCGCCGGACGACATTCGCCGCAGCACGCCGTCTGCGGCCGCCTCGAGTCGGATGAATCCGCTGCGCGAACTCCGCTTCAACGTCTGGCCGCCTCCGGGGCGACCGCGTGCAGCGGCTTCTCGCCCGACAGCACGCGCCGGACGTCTTCCACCACCATCCGCGCCATCTCGCGCCGCGTCTCGGTAGTGGCACTGCCCGCGTGGGGCATCAGAACGACCCGGTCACTGTCGAGGAGGGCGGGAAGGACCGCCGGTTCGTTCTCGTAGACGTCGAGGGCCGCGCCGCCGATCTTCTCCGACTCCAGCGCCGTCACGAGAGCGGTCTCGTCGATCAGGCCGCCGCGCGCGGTATTGATCAACAGGCTGCCCGTTTTCATGCGGAGAAACGTGTCGCGGTCGAAGAGATTGCGGGTCTCCTCGTTCAGCGTCACGTGGAGGGAGACGACGTCGGAGCGCCGGAGGAGCTCGTCGAAAGAGACCCGCGGCGGGTCGTCCGGGTCGTCGTCCGCCCGCGGGGACCGGCCGAAAGCGATCACCGTCATCCCGAAGGCGCGGGCGCGGCGCGCGACAGCCTTTCCGATACGGCCGGGGCCGACGATCCCGAGCACCTTTCCCCTGAGTTCCCGCCCGAGAAGAAGGTCGGGTGCCCAGCCGGCGAAGCCTCCCGCCCGAACCAGGCGGTCGCCCTCGATGACCCGCCGCGCGAGAGCGAGCAGCAGCGCCATCGTCATGTCGGCCGTCGCGTCGGTCAGCACGCCGGGCGTGTTGGTGACCACGATCCCCCGAGCCGCAGCGGCGCCGCGGTCGATGTTGTTCACGCCGACCCCGTAGTTCGCGACGATCCTCAGGTTGCGCCCGGCGCGGATCACGGACTCGGTCACCCGGTCGTCGACGAGGGTGATCAGCGCATCGACGTCGCAGACTTCGGCCGTGAGCTCCTGCTCGCTCGGGCTGTATCCGAGGACGCGGACTTCGTAGTCGGGAGAGAGCGTCGAAAACGAGGGTTCCGGCAGGGCGCGCGTCGCGAGAACGACACCGGCCGCAACACGCTTGTCCGGAGCCGGCTCTCTCGGAGCCAAAACGCGAGAACCTTCGCCGGAGCGGGTCGCCAAGGGTGCCCCCTTTGAACCAGGAGTATGTCAGTAGTCTCTTGGCGGGGGACCTTGCGGTCCCCGAACGCCCTGGGAGTATGTCAGTAATCTCTTGGCGGGGGACCTTGCGCGGTCCCCCGAACCCCCTGGGAGTATGTCAGTAGTCTCTTGGCGGGGGACCTTGCGGTCCTCCGAATCCCCTGGGAGTATGTCAGTAGTCTCTTGGCGGGGGACCTTGCGGTCCCCGAACCCCCTGGGAGTATGTCAGTAGTCTCTTGGCGGGGGACCTTGCGGTCCCCCGAACCCCCTGGTCTGTCGCGAGCCGGAGCGAGCGAGTCTAGCACCTCGAAGAGGAGCATTCTTTGCGGCGA
>DASWIB010000336.1:0-5262 GCA_036397915.1 Thermoanaerobaculia bacterium
ACACTCCCACGCCGCCACATCGGAGGTCAGCCGATGATGGACAGACGGCTTTTTCCGCGAATCAAGAGACGCTACCTCGTGGAATTCGAGGCGGAGGGACGCACCGCCTCGGGATTCACGCACAACCTCTCGCCGACGGGACTGTTCGTCTGCTCCGTTTACTTCCCCAAGCCGGGAACTCCCCTGTGCCTGCAGATCAAAGTTCCCGGCGGAAGGAGCTTCCGGCTGCGGGTGAACGTCGTGCGCTCCTACAAGGTCCCACAGAGACTGTCGCGGTTCGTGCCGAGCGGCTTTTGTGTTCAGTTCCAGCAGGCGCCCGAGGAGTACTTCCAGCTTCTCGCCCGCCTGTTTCACGTCGCCGCCTAGGGGTTCGGGGGACCGCAAGGTCCCCCGCAAAAGATTACTCGGACACATTCCCGTTCTGGGGTCAGTCTCCACCTGACTCTTCTGCCAGGATCCCCTGGCGGGTTTGGGCCCCGAATCGTTGGTGCGAGAGGAGGGACTCGAACCCTCACGGGTTTCCCCACGGGATCCTAAGTCCCGCGCGTCTGCCGGTTCCGCCACTCTCGCGTGCAAAAGATGGTAGGTGCGCGGCGCGTGTGAATCAAACCCCGAGCGGCCGCAGGCCCTTGACGAACGCCTCTGGGAACCCGTCGTCGTGGTGGCCTTGAACGCCTGAGGTCATCGTGACGGCTTGCGGCGCCGGCCGTCGCCGCCGCAGAGAAGACCCCACACGAAGGCCGAGAATCGCGTTGATCGCCTGGTCATCACGCGATTCCACCGACAGGCGCCGGGTGGTCGGAGGGGCATAACCTCCGGACCGGGGGCATAGAATCCGTCAAACTCGGATGCCCCTCGTGACGGGCTCTCGGCTCGGTGTCTACGCGGTTCTGGACCCACTGGGTGCGGGCGGTATGGGAGAGGTCTACCGGGCGCTCGACACGCGGTTGGGTCGCGAGGTCGCGATCAAAGGGATTCCGCAGGAGTTCTCGCGAGACCCGCACCGCCTGGCCCGGTTCGACCGCGAGGCGCGATTGCTCGCTGCCTTGAACCATCCTTCGATTGCCGCGATCTACGGGCTCGAGGAATTCGATGACACTCGATTCATCGTCATGGAGCTCGTGCCCGGCGAAACGCTTTCGGAGATCCTCTCGCCCGGAGCCCTCCCCCTCGATGAATCGCTGCGGATCGCCCGCCAGGTCGCCGAAGCGCTCGAGGCCGCCCACGAGCGCGGCATCGTCCACCGCGACCTGAAGCCGGCCAACATCAAGGTGACGCCGGAGGGACGGGTCAAGGTCCTCGACCTCGGCCTCGCGAAGGCCTTCGACGCGAAAGAAACCGTATCCGGGTCGGACCCTTCGCTCTCGCCGACCCTCGTGCTCGAGGGAACGCAGCCCGGAGTCATCCTCGGCACCGCCGAGTTCATGAGCCCCGAGCAAGCGCGGGGAAAACCGGTGGACAAGCGAACCGACATCTGGGCCTTCGGCTGCATCCTCTACGAGATGCTGAGCGGGCGGCGCGCGTTCACCGGCGAGACCGCGTCGGACGTTCTCGCGGCGATCTTGAGGACGGAGCCGGACTGGAAGGCGCTTCCCCAGCTGACTCCGCCGCGCGTCCGCGACCTTCTCGCGCGCTGCCTGCAGAAGGATCCCGCGGGCCGGCTGAGGGACGTGGGCGACGCGCGGATCGAGATCGACGAAACCCTCGCGGAGATCGCGCGTGAGCGGGAGCGCGCGAGTGTTGTCTCCGAACCGATCTCGCTGCCGGCTGTTTCCGCCGAGCCCGCTCGTCGCAGGCTTGTGGTCCCGATCGCTGCGACGTTCCTGATCGCGGTGGCCGCCGTCGGGATCTGGTCGGTCCTCCGGCCGCGAGCGGCAAAACGGCTCCCCGATCGGAAGTACCTGGCGGTCCTCCCCTTCAAAGATCTCTCAGGATTGCCGGGAGGCCAACTCATCGGCGACGGCCTCGTCGAGACCATCAGCGCCCGCCTCGCGGGGGTACCGGGGATCCAGGTGGTGACCCCGACGGCTTCCATCGCCGCGTCCGACAAGGCCAGCGAGATCCATCGCATCGCCAGAGACCTCGGCGCAAACCTGTTGCTGCGGGGGACCTATCAGCGGCAGGACGAGCGCGTGCGGATCACCTACACCGTGCTCAACGCGAGCGATGGCGTTCAGGTGGCGGGCGGCGATCTGGACGGTTCGGCGTCGGATCTCTTCGAGATCCAGGACCGGCTCGCCGAGCGGGTGGCGGGCTCGCTTCGGCTTACTTCGCCGCCGCGCCGCACGCCGCAGCCGACTGGGCTGGAGACCGCGAGCGAGCAGGACCGCTATCTGCGGGCGGTCGGCAACCTTCAGCGGTACGACAAAGCCGAGAGGATTGATGAAGCAATACGCCTTCTCGAGCCTCTCGCGAGCGAGCGTCCCTCATCCGCGCTCGTCCAGGCTTCGCTCGGACGCGCGTACCTCTACAAGTTCAACCTGACGCGCGACGGCAAGTGGGTCGATCTCGCCTCTTCGGCAAGCGGCCGCGCCCGGGGGCTCCTTCCGGACTCGCCGGAGGTCAATGCGACAGTCGGCGAGCTCTATCTGCGCACGGGGAAGGCGGGCGACGCCGTGACGGCATATCGACGCGCCCTCGCCGCTCAGCCGAACAACTTCGACGCCGTGCTGGGCCTTGCCCGCGCGCACGACGCCAGCGGCGACACCCGAGAATCCGAGGACACGTACAAGCGCGCGATCCAGCTCCAGCCGGCGTATTTCGGCGGGTACAGCAAGCTCGCCGGCTTCTATTTCTCGCACGGACGCTTCGGCCCGGCGGCCGAAATGTTTCGAAAGGTCACGCAGCTGACCCCCGACAATGCCCGCGCTTTCGCGAATCTCGGAGCCTGCTATTTCGCGCTCGGCGGGTTCGACCGCGCGCTCGAAGTGTTTAAGAAGTCAGCCGCTCTCGAGCCGACGGACCTCGCCTACTCCAACATCGGGACAACGCAGTACTACCTGGGACGGTATGCAGAATCGGCGGCCGCATTCGAGAGAGCGCTCAAGCTGGGCCCCTCTCATTACCAGAACTGGGCGAACCTCGGCGACGCGCAACGTCTCGTTCCCGGTCGCCAGGCCGAGGCCGCCGAGGCCTACGAGAAAAGTATTGCGCTGGCGCGGACGGAGCTCGCGACGAATCCGGACGACAGCCAGGTTCACTCCCACCTCGCACTCTGCCTGGCCAAAACCGGAAGGTCGGAAGAGGCGCAAGTTCACCTTCGCAAGTCGCTCGCTATACGACCGGACAGGCCCGAGGTCCTGTTCTTCAATGCCGCCATCGTGGCCAACCGGGCGGGAAAGTCCGCCGAGGCGCTCAACTACCTCGCGCGCGCGGTCCGCGCGGGTTTCAACGTGGCGATCGTCCAGAACGAGCCGGAGCTCGCAAACCTGAGAAAGCGCGACGACTTCGACGACGTCGTGAAAGGACAGTCCAGGGAATCGTCGAAATAGGAGGAGAGGATGTCTCACAAACGTCGGTGGTCACTCCTGGCTTTCGCCTTGTTCACGGCCACGGTTTTCGGATCCTGGGGGTGCTGTACGGTCACCTGCTGCGAGACAAAGCCGCGCAACCAGCTCGTGATCGTCCTGGATGGGGACAAGCCCTCGATCGACCCGATCGTGGTCTCGAAGGGTGCGGGCCACGAGATCGTGTGGAAGCTGCCGGCTGAGTCGACGATTACCCACGTCGCCATCACGCCGAGAGACAGATCGGCCCCCGAGCAGCTCCCGTTCGAACGCTGCGAGAGCGTGGCGGGTGCCTGTCGGATCGCCTGCGAGCATGGAGTGTGCCTCTCGGGCCGGGTCAACCCGTCGTTGTTCGTGCCGAAGAGCATTTACTACGACTACATATTCCAGCGGCCCGAGGCGAAAGCCTCCGCCGACCCGACAATCCGGATTGACCCTTAGCAGACTTTTCGGCGCGAAGGCGTCAGCCCGGTCCGAGACCCCCGCACGGCACCTTCGTTGCAGCGCGTGAACGTCGCTGGAGAGTGGCCGGCCGCCGTCCCGGTGCTCACCCGCGAACACATCGCCGTGCTCGAGGGGCGACGGCTCGGATGGGAATGGAGCTTCTGAGATGACCAAGAACCTTCATCGGGCGTGGGAGAGATTCGCCTTTCGCGTCACGCGGTGGACCGGCCGGCCGTGGGCGTTCGGGATCGCGCTGGCGGTCGTGCTCGCATGGCTCCTGACCGGGCCGATCTTTCGCTTCTCCGACACGTGGCAGCTCGTCATCAACACCGGAACCACGATCGTCACCTTCCTGATGGTCTTTCTGATCCAGCAGACACAGAACAAGGACACCAAGGCGATGGAGTTGAAGCTCAACGAGCTCGTGGCTGCCATCGAGGGCGCGTCGAACCGCCTGATCGACGTCGAGGAGCTCTCGGAAGCGGAGCTCGATACCCTGCACCGCCACTACCGCAAGCTGGTCGCGATGGCAAAGAAGGACATCAAGCTGACGGCCTCTCACTCGGTCGAAGAGGCCGAGGCGCGGCACGAGTCGAAGCGCCGGGCCCGCCAGGGGCGCTAGCCGGCGCCGACTCGCTCCGGCCACCACACCCGGACGTCCAGAGCACGCGAGTAATGGAGGAGGGGGCGATCGGGCGGCAGCTCGATCCCGGAGGCCTGCGCCATGGTGTTTTGGAAGATCTCCGCCTTCGCGCGCTGCAGGGCCCAGGGCTCGTGTGCGATGTTCGCGCGGTAGAGTGTCCCGCCGTTCTCCGCGTACAGGCAGTAGCGCGTCGTGAGCCACTCCTCGAGCGAACCCGGCGCGGCGCGGAACGGCTCTCCGATCGGTCCATAGGCTGCGAGGAACTCGGCGCCCTTTCCCGGCTCGCCGCGCTGGCACCGATAGGAGATCGCGTCGCGTTTCGCGACCACGCGGATGCGCGCGGCGAAGTACGGCAGGTGATAGAGCCGCCGCGCGAAGAACGCCGCGAGCGGGCTGCCGGCGTCCAGGCTGAAAAACCAGACGCCGGGCTTTCCTTCCGCGGTGACGTAGGTACGGACGTTTAGCTCCGGAAAGCGCGACGTGCCGGGGATCGGGGGAAGCGCCCGCAGGCGCAGCCTCGTGATCACAAACGGTGTGACCGCGACCCACGCCCCACCGTCGCGCACGTCGAGAGAAAGGCCAGCAGGGATCTTCGTCGCGATCGAACCGGGCTCGACGCGCCAGTGCGCGAAGAGCAGGTCCTCCCAGCGCTGGAACATCGCGTGAGGA
>DASWIB010000337.1:0-15874 GCA_036397915.1 Thermoanaerobaculia bacterium
TCTACGGGCTCGTCGGCGGGTTCGCGCTCGGCTGGACATTCGCCTTGACCCGGAATGCCGCGGCGTTCTTCTCCCTGGCCCTCATTCGCCGGAGGGCCGAGTCGCGCCTGCTTCGGCGGATCCTGGATTACGTGTAGCCCGTGGCGGAAAACAGCGACCTGGAAACGGCGCTCAGGGTGCGAGTCCTCCGCCTCGAGGCGGTCGTACAGGGCGTCGCCTGGGGCCTCGTGGCGGGGCTCGGCATCTTCCTCGCGACGAACTGGCTCGTGCTGAAGGGCGGCCGCGTCGTCGGCCCGCACCTCTCCCTGCTCGGGCAGTTCTTCATCGGATACGACGTGACGTTCCGGGGAAGCCTCATCGGCTTCGCCTACGCCTTCGGCTGCGGGTTCGTCGCGGGATACCTCGTGAGCATCGTCTACAACCGCGTCGTGCGCAAACGGTTGGATGGGTAAGGCAGCTCGCCAGAAGAGGCTTCGTCGCAGCGAGGCACCGCCGAGGTGGCCGAGCCCGACGCCGTCCAACGCCGAGCCGCGCCGGAAAAGGTTGCGCGCCGAGCATTTTGCCGCTGCCCTCCTCGTGGCCGCGGGCCTCGTCGCGTACCACAACGCGCTGCGTGGCCCGTTTGTCCTGGACGACCTCTACGCCATCGCCAGGAATCCGACCATCCGGACGCTCTGGCCGCCATGGGGCGTGCTCTCACCCCCCGCGCACTCGGCCGTCACGGGGCGCCCACTCGTCAATCTCTCGCTCGCGCTCAACTACGCGTTCGGCGGACTCGAGGTGGCCTCCTACCACGTCTTCAACCTGGCCATCCACGTCCTCGCGGCACTGGTCCTCTTCGGAGTCATCCGCCGGGCTTTCGGCACCCCCGGCCTGCGGGCCCGCTACCGCGATCAGGCACTGGGGATCGCGACCGCGGCGGCGCTCCTCTGGGTGATCCATCCGCTCATTACTGAGAGCGTGAACTACACAATCCAGCGGACCGAGCTCCTGATGGGCCTCTTCTTCCTGCTGACGCTCTACTGCGCGCTTCGGGGCTTTGAATCGCCGGAGCGGCCGGGCTGGCACGCTGCCGCCCTCGCCGCGTTCGCTCTCGGCATGGGTAGCAAGGAGGTCATCCTCGTCGCACCGGCGGTCGTTCTCGCTTACGACTGGCTCTTCCATTCGAAATCGCTGACGGAAGCCCTCCGGCGTCACCGGCGTCTCTACGCGGGTTTCGCTGTGATCCTTGTCCTGCTCACTCTGCTGATCGGAACGCGACTCCGCCGGACGATCGCCGGGCTCGGCAGCCATGCGGTGTCGCCGTGGGACTACGCCAAGACCGAGTGTGGCGTCATCGTCCACTATCTCCGGCTCGCGTTCTGGCCGGATGCCCTCGCCGCGGACTACGACGGCTGGCCGATCGCGACGTCCGCCACGAGCGTCCTCCCCTCTCTGATGGTTGTCGTGGCGCTCATCGCGCTGACGCTCTGGGGGGTCGTTCAAAGAAAGAAGCTCGCCTTCCTCGGGGTCTGGTTCTTCGCGATCCTCGCGCCGACGTCGAGTTTCAAGCCGATGCCCGCCGAGGTCGCGGCCGAGCGCCGGATGTATCTGCCGCTCGCGGCGGTCCTGTTCCTCGTTGTTCTCGGGGGACAGGCGTTGCTCCACAGCCTCAGGGCGCGTGCCGTCGGAACGCCTCTCGTGGCGGCGCTCGCGGCGACGCTCACCTTCGTCACGGTGCGCCGAAACAACGACTACCGAACGACACTCTCGTTCTGGAGCGACGTGGTGGCGAAGCGCCCCGACAATCCCCGCGCCCGCAGGTGGCTCGGAGACTACCTCTACAAGGACGGGAGGAGCGCAGAGGCGCTCGAGCATCTGGCAACAGCCGTGCGCCTGCGGCCCGAAGATGGACAGGGGCAGTACAGCCTCGGCGTCGCGCTCGCGAGCCTGGGCAGGAGGGACGATGCGATCGACCACTATCGCGAAGCGCTGCGGATCGACCCCGAGAACGCCCCGGCTCACATCAACCTCGGCATCGTGCTCGCAGAAAGGGGCGAGTCCGATGAAGCGATCGGGCACTACCGCGAGTCGATCCGGATCGACCCGGCCCACGCCGGGGCGCACTACAACCTCGCTCTTGCGCTCGGCGGGCGCGGGCGGATCGAGGAGGCGATCAGGAACCTCGAAGCGGCGACCCGTCTGAAGCCCGATTTCCCGGAAGCCCGTCGCGCGCTCGAGGACTTCCGGAGGCGCGCGGGCCGATGACGACTTCAGTCGGCCGGCCGGGCCTCGGGATCGCGTCGTGGCTCGGGCTCTTTATCGGGCTCGGGATCGCGGTCGCGCTCGTCGCCTGGCAGGGATTGGACAGGCTCGCGAGCTTGCTGGCATCCACCCGCTGGACGCTCATCCTCGTCACCGGCTTCGCCGTGCCGCTGCTCGTGCTCGCCGCCGTGTCGTGGCGGCTGCTCTTCCCGCCCGGGCGCCCTCCCCGATTCGCGCTCATCCTCGCTGCTCTCTGGATCGGGTTCTCGATCAACGTGCTGCTGCCGGTCGCGAGCATCGGCGGAGATGTCGTCCGGGCGCGCCTGCTCGCCCTGTGGTCGGTAAAGACGCGCGACGCCGTCGCCTCGGTGGTGGTCGACAAGACGGTTCAGGTCGCGACCCTGCCGCTCCTCGGCCTGATCGGCATCGCCGCGCTCCTCAGGGTCGTCCCGGACGCCGCCTCGCTCGGCGCGGCGTTCGGCGGCGTGATCCTGCTCGCGACCGTTCTGGCGGTTCTCGTCGTCGTTCAACGGGCAGGCCTTTTCGGGTTCCTCGCGTCACGGGCCGTCCGGCTCGGGCGTCGCTTCAACTCGGAGGATCTCGTCGGACGAGCAGGCGATCTCGACGACGCGATCCGCGGGCTCTACAGCCGGCCGGCGAGGATCGTCGCGTCCTGTGGCCTTCGGGTCCTCGCGCGGCTTTCGCTCTCGGGCGAG
Organism: Thermoanaerobaculia bacterium; assembly: GCA_036397915.1. Taxonomy (GTDB): domain Bacteria; phylum Acidobacteriota; class Thermoanaerobaculia; order UBA5066; family Gp7-AA6; genus Gp7-AA6. The sequence goes on from DASWIB010000337.1 coordinate 2,961, forward strand.
GTCTGGCTCGCCGCCCGGCTGCTGGGGCACCCGATCACGCCCGTCGAGGCGATTCTTCTGCAGAGCTTCGGGACGGTGATCCGCACCGCGGCATTCCCCGTTCCCGCCGGCCTCGGCGTCCAGGAGGGCAGCTTCGTCGCGCTGGGGTCCCTCATCGGTCTGCCGGCGGACGTCGCGCTGGCGACCTCGCTCGCCACCCGGATACGAGAGATCGTCTCGGGTGTGCCCGGCCTCATCGCCTGGGAGTACGTCGAGGGACGCGCTCTCTGGCGCCGCCGCGCCGCGTGAACGGAGCAGAATGACGATGTTTCCCGTCGAGGGCTCGAAGGTCCTTCTGATCGGGCTCGACGCCGTCGACCTCGATTACCTCGAGCCACGCCTCGGTACGCTTCCGAACCTCCGGCGCGTCTTCGCGGAAGCCACCGTCCGCCGGCTCGACACGCCGGCCAGCGTCATGAGCGCATCCGTCTGGCCGACCTTCTACACCGGAACCCTGCCGGGGGAGCACGGGCGGTACTTCCCCATGCAGTGGGATCCAGCCGGCATGAGGCTTCGCAAGCCGGCGAGCGACTGGATCGACGCGGAGCCGTTCTGGCGCCCGCTCGCGCGCGAAGGACTGCCGGTCACGACCCTCGACGTGCAGATGGTCTTCCCGAACCGAACGAACGCCGGCACCGAGATCGTCAACTGGGGCGCCGAGTACTTCGGGGGCTTCCACTGCAACCGGCCGGAGCTTGCGAGAGAGATCCAACGCCGCTTCGGCACGAATGTTCTCGGTCCCGACGTGCCGGTCCACAAGAGCGAGCGGCGGCTCGCCGGCATTCGCAAGACTCTGCTCGCGGTCGCGAGCCGGCGCGGGGAGCTTTCGCGCTGGCTCTTGAAGAACACGGCATGGAGGCTCTTCGTCGCCGTGTTTTCGGAGTGCCACCGGGCCGGGCACTACTTCTGGCACGACGACGATGCCTCGGCGCCAGACGCTTCGGACGATGCCGATGTCATGCTCGAGGTCCATCGGGCCGTCGACCGGGAGGTGGGTGCGTTGATCGGGATGGTCGACCTTCGCAACACCTCGGTGATCGTCTTCTCCCTGCACGGCATGGAGGCGAACCACTCCCAGATGCACCTCGTCGGCCCCGTGGTCGAGCGGATCAATGCGGCGTTCGTCGCGCCGGACGGCAGCGCGCGGGTTGGTCGTCCCCGCACGAAACGGAGCCTCATGGGACTCGCGCGCGAATACCTGCCCGCCCCTCTCCAGGAACGCGTCGCGCGCGCTGTCCCGGCGCGCGTGCGCGACTGGGTGGTCGGCCGGGCCCATGCCGGCGCCCTCGACTGGCGCCGAACGCCGGGCTTCGCGCTCCCGACGGGCGGCGAGGGCTATGTCCGTCTGAACGTCGCGGGGCGGGAGGCCGAAGGCTGCCTCGCGCGCGGCAGTGCACCTTACCGGCGCTACATCGAGTCCGTGCGAAAGGGCTTCCTCTCGCTTCGCGCCGCCGACACGGCCGAGCCGCTTGTCGAGGCGATCACGGTCCCGGCCGAGATCTTTTCGGGCCCCCGGAGCGAGTACCTGCCCGACCTCGCGATTGCCTGGCGGCCGGGAGCGCCCGCCACGGCAGTCAGCTCCGAGCGGCTCGGGACGTTCACGGGACGCTTGAAGACGGGACGGGGCGGCAACCATCGAGCCGTCGCGTTCGCCGCCGTGGCCGGCCCCGCCCGGGAGTTCCGTCGTGCGGAGTCCCTCGGGACGATCGTCGATCTTGCCGACCTGGTGCGGGACCTCGCAGTCGGTTCGAGGTAGCCGTCGAAGCGATGCGTATCTCCATCATCGTTCCCGTTTACGAGAATGCCGCCGGCCTCGCGGAGTGTCTGCGCGCGCTCGTTCCCGCCGCCGGGCCCGCGGCCGAGATCCTCGTCGTCGACGATGGCTCTACCGACGACACCTCGGCCGCCGCAGAGCGTTTTGGCGTGCGGGTTCTGCGCCTCGAGAGGAACTCCGGGGCCGGCGCGGCGCGGAACCACGGCGCGCGGGAGGCGACGGGAGACGTGCTTCTTTTCGTCGATTCCGACGTCGTGGTCGCACCCGACACCGTGACCCGCGTGGTCACCGTCTTCGAGGAGCGTCCCGACGTCGCCGCCGTCTTCGGCTCCTACGACGCCGCGCCTCGAGCGCCGGGACTGGTGTCTCAGTTCCGTAACCTTCTCCATCACTTCGTGCACCAGCACGGAGCCCCGGAGGCATCGACGTTCTGGGCCGGATGCGGCGCCATCCGCCGCCTCGTCTTCGAGGCGGCCGGGGGGTTCGACACCGGAAAGTACACGCGATCCATCGAGGACATCGAGCTGGGATACCGGTTGCGAGACGCCGGTCATCGGATTCTGCTCGACAGGGACCTGCGTGTAACGCATCTGAAACAGTGGACCCTCGTTTCGTTCCTGCGAACGGACGTCCTCTACCGAGCGCTGCCGTGGTCCCGCCTGATCCTCCAGCGCAGGGCACGCCTCGACCATCTGAACCTGAAGGCGGAACACCGGCTGAGCGTGGCGCTCGCCGGTCTCCTGTGTGTCTCGCTGCCGCTGGCGGCGCTCGATCCCGCGATGCTCGCCCTCGCGGCGGCAGCGAGCGTCGGCCTGCTGCTCGCGAACCGAAAGCTTCTCGCATTCTTCGCGCGCGCGCGGGGGTTCTCCTTCGCGGCCGCCGCGTTCCCATTGCTCTTTCTCCACTACCTCGCGAGCGGCGTCGGGTATCTGTGGGCTCGGACCGGCCACGCACGAACGCGGGCGGCGGGTTAGTGCCTGCGGCGCGCGGCTCGCTCCGGATCGGCGTGTCGGGCTTCGGCCGCCTCGTGAGGGACTACTATCTGCCCGCGTTCCGGACCATCGGCGGCGCGCGGCTGGTCGCGGTCGCCGACCCTCTGCCCGCGAGCCGGGCGGCCGCGGCACACCGGCTGCGCTCCATCGACGTCTACCCAGATTCCCCGACGATGCTCGAGCGCGCGAGCCTCGACGCACTTCTGGTGGCCTCGCCGCCCTCGACTCATCTCGAGATCTGGAACGACGCGGCCGCCCGGGGACTCCCGGTCTTCATGGAGAAGCCGTTCGTCCTCTGCGAGCAGCTCGGCCAGATCGAGCACGGCCATGCGTCCGCGCGCCTCATGCTCGACTTCAATCGCCGTTTCTGGCCGACCTACCGGCGGGTCGGTGAGCTCGTGCGACAAGGCGCGCTCGGCAAGCCCGTGCAGGTCGAGTTCCGGCTGCACACGGACGTTCTCTCCTGGTCCACGGTGACGCGCCATCGCCTCTCCGGGGACGAGGGCGGCATCCTGCACGACCTGGGCGGCCATGCGATCGACCTCGCCGGAAACCTGCTCGGGGAAGAGCCGGAGAGCGTCAGTGCCGAAACGTGGAGCACGCGTTGGCCGAACGATCACCTCCGTCTCGGCCTCGCCTTCGCGGACGGATCGGTCGTCCGCTGCGAGCTGGCGTACGCCGATCGCACCCGCGAGCAACTGTCGGCCCGCGGCCCGCGGGGAACGGTTCGGCTCGCGGACCCGAACATGGCAATCCACTTCGAGCGCGATGGCGCGCGCAGCGGCCGGCTCGCGGCCCGATGCCGGGATGCAGCAGTCTTCGGCTACCGGGCGATCCGGCGCGAGCGCTCGATGGCGCGCTTCAGCATCGGCAACGCCCTCGCCCGCTTCGTCCAGGCACTCGCCGCCGGAGAGCCCTTCTCGCCCGGCTTCGACGAGGCGGTGCGGAACGTCCGCTGGCTCGAGGCCGCGGCGCGCTCGGCGGCCGTGGGAAGGCCCGAGGCGAGGCCGGCGTGAGCCCGTCGGGTCGCATCGCGATGATCGGCCTCGACGCGGCCGATCTGGGGTTTATTCGATCCTCAGGGGACGCCCTGCCCAACCTCCATCATTTGCTGGCGCGCGACCCGTCGTTTGTGCTCCAGTCGCCGGCAGATCTACTGCCCGGGGCCGTTTGGCCGACGTTCTACACGGCGGCGTCTCCGGGCGAGCACGGCATCTACCACCACCTGCAGTGGGACGCAGCATCGATGCGGCTTCGGCGGGTGGCCGGCGACTGGCTCGACTGCGAGCCTTTCTGGTACGCGCTCGCGCGGCGCGGCCGTCGGGCGATCGCGATCGACGTGCCGATGACGTTTCCGCCCCGATTGCGCGAGGGCGTCGAGGTGATCAACTGGGGCTCGCACGACCAGCTCGGCCCCTTCGCCTGCCATCCGCGCGCGCTCGAGGGCGAGATCCGGCGACGATTCGGGCGGCATCCGATGGGATGGGAGATCCCGGTCGGCAAGTCGGCGGCGGAGCTCGCACGGATCCGAGACGACCTGGTTCGTGGAGCGCGGCGCAAGGGCGCTCTCGTCCGCTGGCTTCTCGAGCAGACGCCGTGGGACTTCGCAATCGCCGTCTTCGGCGAGACGCACCGCGGCGGGCACATTCTCTGGCCGGGCGGCGAGTCTGTACCGGCGGGCGCGCTGCTCGAGGTCTACCGTGCGGTCGACGAGGCGCTCGGGGAGATCCTCGCGACACCCGCGGTCGCGGGCGCCGCGACGATCGTCTTCTCGCTTCACGGCATGGGACCAAACAGGTCGCAGGAGCACTTCGTGCCGCAGGTGATGGATCTCGTGAACGCGCGTTTCATCGGCCGGACGCGGAACGGCTCGAGGAACGGCGCCGGCTCGCCGAGGGGCATCGTCCGCCGGCTGCGCGAGCGCGTCCCGGCGGCGATTCAGAATCGCATCGCGCGCCTGGTCCCGATCTCGATTCGCGACGGGGTCGTGAACCGGTCGATCGTCGCGGGACACGACTGGGCGCGCACCCCCGGTTTCGATTTGCTCTCCGACCTGAACGGCTATCTGCGGCTGAACGTCCACGGCCGGGAGAGAGATGGGGCTCTCGAGAGCGACGGCAGGGCCCTCACGGACTACGTCGGGTGCGTGCGCGATTGCTTCGCGAGCCTGCGCATCGCCGGATCCGGCGAACCCCTGGCCGGCGCGGTCCACCTCGCGAGCGAGGCCTTCGCCGGTCCGCGAGTCGATCACCTCCCGGACATGGTGGTCACTTGGGCCGGACACGCACCCGCCGCGCGGATCGAATCCGACCTGATCGGCGAGGTGACGGCGGAGCTCGCAACCGGACGCAGCGGAAACCACCGACGCGAGGGCTTCTGCGTCGCGTCGATCCCCCGTGCGGACCCGCGCGAACCGGCGGACATCCGCGACCTCGCGCCGCTCGTCCGCGCGGCACGGTAAATGAAGTCCCGCCCCTGTCTCGCTATGCCGCGAAGTAGCGAGCCTGAGGGTGGTGGACGACGAGCGCCGACACGGAGGCCTCGGGATCCATCATGAACCCTTCCGTCAGCTCGACGCCGATCTTCCTTCCGTCGAGCAGGCGGAAGAGCGTCACCTGATCGGCGAGCTCCGGCCACGCGGGATATCCGGCGCTGTAGCGTTTGCCGCGATAGCGCGCCTGGAAGCGATCCATCATGGTCGTCTCCGGTGGGTCCGGGTAACCCCAGCGGTCCCGGATCGACTGATGAAGCCACTCGGCAGCGGCCTCCGCGGTCTCGACGGCGATCGCCTGGAGCGCGTGGCAGAGGAGGTACTCCCCTTCGTGCTTCAGGTCCTCCGCCCGCGCGCGCACCCCCTCCCCCGCGGTCGTGATGAGGAGCGCGACCGTGTCGAGCGGCTGCCTCGCGTCCCGGGGCCGCACGAAGTCGGCGAGGCAGAGGCGCTCCCCCGTGGCCTGTCGCGGAAAGGCGAAGCTCGCGGCGACGCTGCCGTCCGAAACGACGCGCACCGTATTTCCCTCGGAGTACGCCTCGAAGAACCGGTAGATCGCGCGCGGCCGGATCCAGCCCGACCGGCGAATTCGGTCCGCGACCTCCTCGAGCTCGACGAGCTTCGGATCGCCCTCTTCCTTCAGCTTCCAGTAGCTGCCGCGCAGGCCCAGGTGCTTCGAGTAGAGCATGTGCGGGTTGACGTAGCGCCAGATCGTTTCGAGATCGAGGTCGGAGAAGACGTGCTCCTCGAAGTCCGGCGCGGCGACCGGCGGAAGGATCTCGATCGACGCGTTTCTCACCTGCGGCGCGGCCAGAGGGTTGACCTCGCGCTCCTCCGCCGCGGGCCGCGAGCGACGCCGCTCTTGCGCTTCCGCGGCGAGCGCCGCCTGCGCGTCGTCCCCGGAGAGAACCCGGTCGGCCAACGCGAGCCCGCGCATCGCGTCCTCCGCGTAGACGACGAGCCCGCCATATGCCGGCGCGATCTTGTTGTCGGTGAACCGCTGCGAGAGGGCCGCCCCGCCGACGAGCAGGGGCGCCGTGACGCCGGCGGACGTCAGGTCCTGCGCGGTCGTGACCATCTGCTGCGCGCTCTTGACCAGCAGCCCCGACAGCCCGATCGCGTCCGGCTGGTGGGCGCGGTACGCCTGGACGAGCGTCTCGGGAGCGACTTTGATCCCGAGGTTGATCACCTCGTAGCCGTTGTTCGAGAGAATGATCTCGACCAGGTTCTTGCCGATGTCGTGGACGTCGCCCTTCACCGTCGCGAGGACGATTTTTCCCTTGAGCGAACCCTCCGACTTCTCCATGAACTGCCGGAGGTGGCTCACGGAGGCTTTCATCGCTTCGGCCGACTGCAGAACTTCGGCGACGATGAGCTCGTTGTCGTTGAAGAGCCGACCGACCTCGCGCATTCCGTCCATGAGCGGCCCGTTGATGATGTCGAGCGGCGCCATCCCGTTTTTGCGCACCGCCTCGAGGTCGTCGATCAGGCCTTCCTTCGAGCCCTCGACGATGTAGCGCGGCAGGCGCTCGATCGGGACTCCCGGCCGCGCCGCAGCGGCCTTCGGGCGAGCGCTCTTTGCCTTGTAGAACGCGGCGAATGCGCCGATGGGATCCTCCCCGCGGTCGAAGAGCAGGTCCTCGCAGAGGCGCCGCTCCTCCTCCGGGATCGACGGATAACGCATCTGCTTTTCGGAGTTCACGATCGCGAGGTCGAGGCCCGCCCGGACGCAGTGGTAGAGGAAGACCGAGTTCAGAACCTCGCGCCCCGCTTCCGGCAGGCCGAAGCTGACGTTCGAGATTCCGAGGATCGTCTTGCACTCGGGAAACGCGGCCTTGATCGCGCGGATCCCTTCGATCGTCTCCGCCGCGCTCCCGACGTACTTCTCGTCGCCCGTGCCGCAGGGGAAGACGAGCGGATCGAAGATCAGGTCCTCCGGCGGAACGCCGTACTTCTCGGTGAGGAGCGTGTAGCTGCGCCGCGCGATCTCGAGCTTGCGCTCGCGCGTGACTCCCATTCCGTGGACGGGATCCTCGTCGATCGTACCGACGATCAACGCCGCGCCGTACCGCTGAGCCAGCGGAACGACCGCGCGGAATCGTTCCTCGCCGTCTTCGAGGTTGATCGAATTGATGATGGACTTGCCCTGGCTCCACTCGAGCCCGAGCTCGAGGACCGTCGCATCCGTCGAATCGAGCATCAGCGGGACCTTGACCATCTTCGTCGCGCGCTCGAGGAATGCGTTCACGTCGGCGGCTTCGTCGCGATCGGGATCCTGAAGACAGACGTCGATGATCTGCGCGCCGTTCTTCACCTGAGCACGCGCGATCTCCGCTGCCGCCTCGAACTCCCCCGCGGCGACGAGGCGCTTGAACTTCCGGCTCCCGAGAACGTTCGTCCGCTCGCCGACGAGCACGGGCCGGTTGTCCTCGAAGACTTCGAGCATCTCGATGCCGGACACGAGCGTCTTGCGGTGCTCCGGCATACGGCGCGGCTTGTGCCCGGACGCCGCGGCGGCGATCGCCCGAGTGTGAGCCGGCGTCGTCCCGCAGCAGCCGCCGACGATGTTCACGAGCCCCTGCTCGATGAAGCGTCCGAGGTGCGCGGCGAGCTTCTCCGGCGTCTCGCCGTAGCGCCCTTCCTCGTCGGGGAGGCCCGCGTTCGGATAACAGGACACACGCGTACGCGCGAGCGCGGAGAGACTGCGCAGGTGGCTCGTCATGAACTCCGGACCGGTCCCGCAATTGAGTCCGACCGACAGAAGCGGCGCGTGCATCACCGAGGCGTAGAACGCGTCGATCGTCTGGCCGGCGAGCATCGTCCCCATCGCCTCGATCGTCGCGGACACCATGATCGGAATCCGCCAGCCGACCTCCGCGAACGCCTGCTCGACGCCGATGAGGCCCGCCTTGAGATTCCGGGTGTCCTGGGTCGTCTCGAGGAGCAGTACGTCCGCGCCGCCCTCGAGGAGCCCGGTCGCTTGAACGCGGTAGTGCCGGATCATCTCCTCGGACGTGACGCCGCCGGTCACCGTGATGGATTTGGTCGTCGGCCCCATCGAGCCGGCGACGAACCGCGGCCGGCCAGGCTCGCGGTACCGGTCCGCGACCTCCCGCGCGAGCCGCGCCGCCTCACGATTGATTTCGAGCGCCCTGTCCGCAAGGCCGTACTCGGCGAGAACGAGCGGCGTTGCCCCGAACGTGTCGGTCTCGACCATGTCGGCGCCCGCCTCGAAGTAGTCCGCGTGGAGCGAGCGGACGACGTCGGGGCGCGTGAAGACGAGATGCTCGTTGCAGCCCTCGTACTCGGGTCCGCCGAAGTCGGCGGCCGTCAGGTTGCGCGCCTGGATGCCCGTGCCGGTCGCGCCGTCGAGAACGAGGACGCGCTCCGCGAGCACACCGAGCAGCTCTTCGGTGCGCTCGCTGGCCCGCGCGCCCGTCTGCCTCGGAATCTCGACCGTCGCCATCGGCAAGTTATAGCGTGATTGCCGCCGTGTTTGCGAATCGGGGCGAGGGGACCGGGAAGAAAGCGTGCCGACGACCTACGGATAAGCCTCCCGGCGATGGACGGCTGCCGTCAGGAAGACGACTCGGACCGACGCGACCCGATACCCTGATCAGGCGCGCGCCAGGGGGTGCCGCCAGCGCAGCCCGGGAAACCGCGCATAGTCGCGATCCGTGGTGATCCACTCGCAGCCCCATTCGATCGCCAAGGCCGCGAGGTAGGCGTCGGCGACTAACGCCCCGCGCGCTCCCGAGTCCCGGCACAGCCGACTGAAGATCTCCCAATGCCGAGGCCCGGGGACGATGAGCACGCAGTTCGGATTCGCTCTGTACGACTCGGCGAACCGGAGAGCCGTTTCGAGAGGCGCGGGGTCGCCGAAGATCCTCGGATGCGTTACGACTCGAATGAAGCCTCCGAGCACGATGTCGGAAGACGCATAAGCTTCGTCGCCGCCGACCAGCTCTTCCAGCCAAGCGCGATAGTCCGGATGGTCCCGCGCATCGGGTCGAAAGGCGTAGACGAGAACATTGACGTCAGCGAGACGAATCGATCCCCTCCATCAGATCGAGCAGAGCCGCCGAGTTGTCGAGATCAACTCCCGGAAGGACACCTTTTCGGCCGAAAGTCGGAAGGCGGACGCGACGTCGCCGCCCTCCGGATCGCCGCCGCGCGAGCTTCTCGCGCAGCGCGCTTTCGATGAGCCGGGTCAACGACTCGCCAGCCTCGGCCGCGGCCTTCTTGGCCTCGCGGAAGAGCGCGTCGTCGAGGCGGACGGTGGTTCTCATTCTCGACAGACTATTGTCGTGACATAAATATGTCAAACACCCTGTGGCCGGGCGCCACAGTCGACGCGGATCTCCCCCTTACACTTCGGCGCAATGCCCCGCTGGCTCGCGGCGCCCGTATCGCTTCTCTTCTGGGGTGCGTGCGTTGTCCTCGTCATCCTCTGGACCCCGCTGATCGCGCTTTACAGGCTTGCGACGTTTCGTTCGGACCCGGATCGCTATCGGGTCGGCTACCTGTTCCACCGTATCGCGGTCGTCGCGGCGCGGCTGAACCCGTTCTGGGATTTCCGGGTGATCGACGACGTTCACCCGGACCCGCGGCGGCCCTACGTCTTCGTCGCGAACCACGCGTCGAACGCGGACCCCTTCCTCGTGGCCATGGTGCCGTGGGAGATGAAATGGCTGTCGAAGAAGTCGATCTTCGACATCCCGCTGCTCGGGTGGATGCTGCGGGTCGCCGGAGACGTCGAGGTCGACCGCGGCAACAAGGAGAGCGCGCGCCGCGCGATGGCGGAGATGCGCGACCGGCTGGACCGGAAGCTCTCGGTCATCATCTTCCCGCAGGGAACGCGCAGCCCGGACGGGACCGTCGGGGCCTTTCGCGAGGGCGCGTTCCGGCTGGCGATCGAGGCCGGCGTGGACGTGATTCCCCTCGCGGTCGCGGGCACCGCCGAGTCGCTCCCGAAGGGCTCGATCTCCTTCACCAAGACGTCGGCGACCGTGACCGTCCTGCCGCCGGTCCCGACGAAGGGGCGCTCGGTCGAGGACGCGTCGAAGCTCGCCGAAGAGGTGCGCGGTGAGATCGCGCGCGCGAACGAACGGCCGAGGAGTTTGTCCGAGTAAATCTCAGCGGGGGACCTTGCGGTCCCCCGAACCGAAGGCCGGTCAGGTCGGCCAGCGTGATCGTCTCTCCCGGGATCGGGCGCTTGCTGTCGGCGTTCGACTCGGGATCGGTGTGGTTGGAAGACGAGCGCAGTGCCTTGAAATCCTTCGGCTCGGGGAGCCGCGAGAGGTCGACCGGCTGCTGCGAGAAGGAAGCAGCGACGCAGAAGAGGAGCCCAATCGCTCCCGCGAGCGCCGCCTTCACGGGATCGACTCGAACGCGACGTCGAGGATCGGATACGACTCCCAACCCTTGTAGTTGAAGTGCCACCACTCCCCCGGATCGACCGTGAACCCCTCCTTCTCCATCTCGGCGCGAAGCAGGTCGCGGCGCGAGCGCTGCTCGGCGGTGCCGCCGGTGTAGTCGGGATCGGCGCGGTCGGTGAACTCGTCGTATGAGCTCGGCATCTCGACCTCCTTGCCGGTTGCGAGGTCGTACATCGAGAGGTCGACCGCAGCGCCGCGATTGTGCTTGGAACCCTTGGCGGGGTTTGCGACGAATCCTCTCGCGCGCTTGTCCCTCGGCGTGATCTCCCAGAAGAGCTTTGTGACCGACCAGGGGCGGTAGCCGTCGAAAACGAGCAGGCCGTAGCGCTTGTCCCGGAGCGACCGGTTCACGCGCACGAGAGCCTCGGCCGCAGGCCGCTGAAGAAACGCGCGCGCCTGCCGGTACACGGACCGCCCGGTGAAATTGTTCGAACTTGCGTAGCGGACGTCGAGATGGATGGTGGGATCGAGCTTCACGATCTCGACCAGGTCCGCCTGCCGGAACGGCCCCGGCTCGACGGGCGGATGCTGCGGGACCGTCGAGCAGGAGGTCGCGGCAACGAGGAGCCAGGCGAGCGCGAGCCTTCGCCGCGCGACGTCTGAAGAACAGGAATCGTTCATTCTTCTTCCGAGGTCTGGCAGACTCTTTCATCGCCGGGCGCGACGCGCAACACTGTCGCCCGCTCGCTCGGTCGGAGGAGGTTGCGATGAGGTTCGCCCTCGGTTCCATGCCCGGGCTCTTCTGCGGCCTCGCGATCCTGCTCGGGGTGCTCTCGTCCGCGGCCGGGGAGCAGCCGGCACGGGCGACTGCCCGGCCGGCGCCGCCCGCCGCGCTGCCGTCTGTCGCCCTGCCGCCCGAGTTGGATCGGGTCCTTCGAGACTACGAGCGTGCGTGGAGGGCGCATGACGCGGCAGCCATGGCGGCGCTCTTCGCCGAAGACGGATTCGTGATGTCCAACGGCAACCCCCCCGTCCGGGGTCGCGAAGCGATTCGCACGGCGTATACGAACTCCGGCGGACCGCTCGCTCTTCGGGCGCTCGCCTGGGAGACGGAAGGCAAGGTGGGTTACATCATCGGCGGGTTCGGGCGGCAGGAGGGAAGCCCCGACACCGGCAAGTTCGTCCTCGCCCTGCGCCGGGCGGCAGATGGACGCTGGCTGATCGCGGCGGACATGGACAACTCGAACCGGCGCCCGCAACCGACTGCCCCGACGCCGACCCCGGCCCCACCGCCGAACTGAGTTCGAATCAACTTAAGTCCGGTCCGTCTCGTGCGGGAAAGCCCGGATGCTTGCGCACCTGCCACGCCTGCCAGATGTGACGGCGCTCGTGCGCGGCGAGAAAAGCGAACCACTGTCCGAGCGACATCCGGAAACGTTTCGTGATCGGAGAACGGATCCGGATCCGACCCAGATCGAGGCCGTGGGACGCGGTGATTCGTTGGAGGATTTCGTCCTGGAGCTCGAAGAAGCGCGGGACAACGGCGGAGACGGGCTGGTCCGGCTTCGGCCGGAAGCGCGTCGGAGCGGGCACCCGGATCTTCGGCGGCGGCTCCGTGAACCGGATGTAGAGCCTGCCGAGGAGCGGGTGGCGGTAGGGACCGTCTCCACGAAGCCCGCGTTCCGCGGCCGCGGCGATCGCGCGGTCGAGCCTCGGCAGGGCCATCCAACCGGAGTTCAGTTGTTCGAGGCACTCGGCGATCGACCACCGCTTCGGCTCGGCCTTCCAGTTGAACTGCCGGTCGGAGAGTCCTTCGACGAGCTTCCTGGCATCCGCTCGCGCCGACTCGAACTGCCGGCGGTAGTCCTCGAGCTCGAAGTGCGGGCCGCCGGACGGCGCGGCGGGGGCGCTCACCGTTTCTTGAAGAACTGGACCGCCCGCTCGTGCTTCTTCGCCGCGGCAAGCGACTTGAACGTTCCGAGGTTCTTCCGCTTCCCGGTCTTCGGGTCCTTCTTGCGCGAGTAGAGGCGATATTCGCCGGAGGCGAGCTTGCGGATCATGCGGCTAGAGGGCGTGGGGGACCGCAAGGTCCCCCACCGACAGATACTCGGACACTCTCGTAGCATATGCCCGTGACCCGAGAGCTTCGCCGACGGCTCGCCGCGTCCGGCGTGGGCGCGTCGCCCGGGTTCCGCTGGCGCGGCGGCGAAGTCTCGCGGCTCGAGGGGTTCACGGACGCG
>DASWIB010000338.1:0-11309 GCA_036397915.1 Thermoanaerobaculia bacterium
CTCCGCGATCGCCTCGAGCTGCAGGTCGCGCTGCGGCGGGACGACGGAGCTCCCCTTGCCCGCGGAAGCCTTCCGGTACTCCTCCTGGCGCCGACGGTAGTCGCGCGCGGCGAGGAATCGCTCCCGGATCAGGCTCGCGACCCCCATCCGTGTCTGCGGATAGCGCGGCGGCGCCTGCGGGAAGTTCGAGCGCTTCGGGTTTTCCCCCAGCGCGAACTTGATTCCCTCCGGCGCGGTCGTGATCAGGAGATCGTCGGGCCCGCCGCCGCGGCGCCACTTGACGGTGGCGTTCTGCCCGCCGATCGCGTTCGCCGAACCGCGCAGAACGTTGGCCGCGGTGGTGCCGCCGGCGAGCTCCCGGTAGATCGCGACGTCGAACGGGTCGAGCACGTCCTTGATCCGGACCTCGGCGCTGATCGCGTGGGTGCCCTCGTTGACCTGACCGTCGATCGCGGTGTGCGAGTGTGCGTCGATGATGCCGGGAGTGACGTGCTTGCCGCGCCCGTCGATCTCCAGCGCTCCCGCGGGAGCCGCGAGGCCTCGGCCGACGGCGACGATCTTCGCGCCGGAGACGACGAGGTCCGCGTTCTCGAGGATGGCGGACGGACCCTGGGTCCAGATCGTCGCGCCGCGAACCACCACGGCTTTCGGCGCCGCGACCGGCCCGTCGTCGCGTGCGGGAAGCGGCCGGACATCCGGCGCGGGTTCCTTTTCTCCCTCTCCCGCCGGGAGCGGCCCGGGGTGAGGGGACGACTCCCCGCTCCGGTCTTTCCTGGCCGGGACCTCGCACCTCTTCCCGTCGATCCAGATCTCCGTGACGCGGCTGCCGGCGGTGAACGGCTCACCGGTCTCGACGACGAGGTTTGCGATCCGCCCCGCGGCGATCTCTCCGAGACGGTCTCCCAATCCCAGCTGTCGCGCCGGAATCGTCGTGACCGCGGCGAGCGCGTCCTCGCGCGACAGCCCGCGCGCGATCGCCTCGCCTACCCGACGTGGGAAGTCCTCCGGGTCGTCGAGCCCCGCAGTGGTGAGCGAGAACGTGACCCCCGCGTCGCGCATCCACCTCGGGTTCGACGGAGCGCGGTCGATCGCCCGCAGGCGCTCGAGCGAAACGTCGAGCCATTCCGAATCGTCGTCCATCTTATAGGGACGGGGGAAGTCGACCCGCAGGACGAGGTCGGGCTTCTCCGCCGCGACCTGGTCACTCAAGCGAAACTCGTCGCCCGCGCCGACGTACAGCGCCCGCAGCTTCATCTCGCGCGCGATCCTCATGGCCCGCAGCAGGGCGAGGACGTCGGACGCTTCGAAGACGACGGTCTCCTTCGCCTGCGCCGCGGGAAGGAGCGCCGCGTTCGCCGCGACGAAGCGCGGCCGTGCCTGTCCGGCTGGCCTGCGCGAATAGGCGGCCTCCGCTTCCCCCCACCAGCGCGCATCGAGGAAGCTCTGCCGGACGAGCGCGAATGCTCCCATCCTGGAGATCGGATATCCCGCGCGGCCGAAGTTCGCGAAATCGAACCTCTCCGGCTCGAGCGAAATCACCTGCGGGCCCTCCGCTTCGAGAATGCGCCCGGAAATCGGGCCGTCCGCGAGGCTCACCACGGCGGCACGCCCGCGGAGGATCCCGGTCTGAGGCGCCGCCGCGACGACGGCGTACCCGAGCCGCCGGTAGGTGTCGGAGACGCGGTCGATGACAGTCAGGGAATCGACGACGTGCTCGTCGGCGTGAACGGACGCCAGCGGGTGGTCGGCCGGTCCCCTCGTCCGGCGCGGCGCGGAGGGCGTTCTCTCTTCCGACGGCTCCTCCTCGTCGGACGGCCCGCGTGGCTTTCTTCCCGCGAGCCGGTCGGCGGGAACGTAAGGATCCACGAACGCGGCGTGGACGACTCTCCCCTTGAGGTCGAAGACGCGTGCGTCCGCGGGAATCGGGACCTTGCCCTCGGCTCCGACGGCTTCGACGACGCCGCCGCGCACGACGACGACTCCGCGATCGAAGATGCGCCCCGGAGCCGCGATTACGCGCGCGCCGGTCAGCGCAAAGGAGAGACGGTCGCCGCTGCGGACCTCGGTCGCACCGAAGGCTGCGAGAGAAAGGAGGACCGCCAGGCTCGCTACCACGGCCGCGAGCGCAATGCGCGCGCGCGGTGATGCGAGACGATTCCTCATGGAAGGCGCGCGATCTTATACTACGCGGCGTTAATGATCGGAGGAGCAGTCATGACGATCAAGAGAATCATTTGCGTCGGTGTCGCACTTGTCTCTCTCGCCGCTTTGTCGATCGCGCAGGAACAGCGCCGGCCCCTCTCTCCCGCGGGAACGGCCGCCACGCAGGTCGGCGGAAAATGGAGCGAGCCCGACAAGGATGGAGAGCGGACCTATACCGGTGGAAAGTGGGTCGAGGTCATCTACAGCCGTCCCGTTCTGCGCGGCCGCACGAACATCTTCGGGAAAGGGGCCGATTACGGAAAGCAGGTCAGCGGCGGCGCTCCGCTCTGGAGAGCGGGCGCCAACGTGACGACGACTCTCAAGACCGAGGTGCCGCTCGAGATCGACGGCAAGCGAATCGAGCCGGGCGAGTATTCCCTGTTCGTCGATCTGAAGGAGCCCGGGTGGACGCTCGTCGTCTCGAAACAGCCCCGCCAGGAGAAGTACGACCCGAGTGAAAAGGCGAAGACCTGGGGCGCGTACAACTACGACCCGAAGTTCGACGTCGTGCGCGCGCCGATGAAGATGGTGACGCCGGCCGTCTCGGTCGATCAGTTCACGATTGCGTTCGTCGACATGGCCGAACCGGGCGGCAAGATCGCGATGGCCTGGGAAAAGACCGGCGCGGTCGTGCCGTTCAAGGTGCTCCCGTAGAGAGATCTTTCGCGCTCGGCGCTTCGGGATGACAAGAATAGGAGCGGCGCTCCTGCTCGTCTCGAGCGCCGCCGCGGCGCGCGCCGAGGACCGGGCCATCCCGTTCTGGCCGGACGTGATTCCCGCGGCGATCCATGCGCAGATCGACGGACCGGCCGCGCTCGAGACGGTCCGAGAGCTCTCGCGTTTCCATCGCGTCCAGGGCTCGCCGGGATTCGCCGCCGCCACGGAGCTGCTGCGCGAGAAACTGGGCCGGGCCGGGTTTACCGGGTCGAGTGTCGAAATCCAGAAATTCCCGGCCGACGGCAAGACGCGATACGCGCACTTCGTCAGCTACTACGGCTGGCAGCCGGTCGAGGCGTTTCTCGATGAGGTGAAGCCGCGGCCCGGCCGCGTGGCCTCGTTTCCGGAGCTCGCGGTCGCTCTCGCCGACTACAGCCAGGACGCCGACGTGACGGCGGAGCTCGCAGACGTCGGACGCGGGACCGATCCGAAGGACTACGCGGGCAAAGACGTCCGCGGCAAGATCGTGCTCGCGGACGGACCGCTGCCGGCCGTTCACGAGCTGGCGGTCATCCGGAAGGGCGCCGCCGGATTTCTGTCCGCTTTTCCGAATCAGACGACCGCGTGGTCCGGCGACGACCGCGACCTCGTCCGGTGGGGGCATCTCTCTCCGTACGAGACTCGGAACACGTTCGCGTTCATGGTGTCGAAGCGCCAGGCCGAGGAGTACCGGAGACGCCTCTCCGCGGGCGAAGCGATCCTGCTCATGGCGCACGTGCGCGCGAAGATGGTCCCGGCGACCTACGACGTCGTGGTCGCGCAGATCGAGGGCACCGACCGCGCCGCCGGCGAGATCGTGCTGACCGCGCACTTCTGCCACCAGTCCGCGGGGGCGAACGACAACGCCTCGGGAAGCGCCGTTCTCTTCGAGGTTGCACGCGCGCTCCGCACGGCGATCGCGCGGAGAACCCTGCCGCCGCCGGCGCGCACGATCCGGTTCCTCTGGCTGCCCGAGATCGCCGGCTCGCAGGCTTACCTCGTCCGGAACCGCGATCTCGGGCGCCGCTTCGTCGCCGGAATCCATCTCGACATGGTCGGCGGACTCCTCTCCACGACGCGCGGGACGCTCCACGTCTCCCGCTCCGCCGAGTCACTCCCGCACGTCGTCAACGACGTCGCAGAAACGTTCCTTAACGAGGTCCTCTCCGCCTCCGCGCGCCACGCCGAGAACGGAGGCGACTCCCGCCGCGGCTTTGTGTGGCTGCCCGGCTCGCGCGAGGCGCTCCTCGCGGATCTCCGTGGGATCGAGCTCGGCAGCGATCACCAGGTCTTCCAGGACGCGAGCTTCGCGGTGCCGATGGTCTACTTTCACGACTGGCCGGACGTCACGATCCACACGAACAAGGACCTGCCGGAGAACCTCGACGCGACGAAGCTCGGCCGGGTGGCGTACATGGCCGCCGGCATCGCGTGGACTCTGGCCGCTCTGCCCGATTCGGAGGCGCCGCGGCTACTCGGGCTCGCGGCGGCCGCGGGCGAAGCGCGCATCGCGCGGGCGGGTTTCCAGCCCGACCGCTCCCCGCAGGACACCGCGCTCGCGCGCCGGGAGGCGGTCGAGCAGGCGGCGGCGGCGGTCCGATCGGTCGGAGCGATGTGGCGGGCAGTCGCTGTGCGTGCCGGGGAAGAAGAGGCTCGACTGCGCGAGCTCGGCCCGCCAGTTTCCGCCGAGGCCGGCGGAGACCGGCGCATCCCGGCCCGAAGTTCGGAGATCGTCGGGCCGCTCGGCGTCTACTACTTCGACTACCTCGACCGCTCGTCGGGAGAAGGCGCGATCACGAAGATCGCTCTGGCGAAACGCGACGGCGGCGAGGTCCTCGCGTGGGAGGCTTTCAATCTCGCGGACGGTCGACGCTCGGTTTCTGAGATCCGCGACATGCTGGCGGGACGCTACGCGCCCGTACCGACCGGGGAGATCTCGGAGTACTTCGAGCTGCTCGCGCGGGCGAAAGCAGTTTCGTTCAAATAGTGGCATTCGACTATTCGCCGGAAAATCTGGACCGCGAGTTCCCGGTCCGGCGAAACCTCGTCTACTGGAACCATGCCGCGGTCGCGCCGCTGCCGCGCCGCGTCGCCGATGCGATCACCGCCCACATTGAAAACGTACGCGACCGCGGCGCGGCCGACTGGCGGGACTGGTACGCCGCGATCGAGGAGACCCGCGGGAAGGCGGCTCGGCTGATCGGCGCGCGGGCTTCCGAGATCGCGTTCCTGCCTTCGACCTCGTGGGCATTGAACTTCGTGGCGACGGCGTTTCCGTGGCAGAGCGGCGACAACGTCGTTGGCGACGACATGGAGTTCCCGGCGAACGTCTATCCGTGGATGCTCCTCGAGCGGCGCGGGGTCGAGTATCGCCTCGCCCAGAATCGCGACGGGCGGGTCGGCGTGGACGAGATCGCGGCCGTCGTCGACGCGCGCACCCGCGTCGTCGCGGTTTCCTGGGTCGCGTTCCACAACGGCTGGGTCTATCCGATCGAGGAGATCGGAGCGTTCTGCCGCGAGAAGGGGATCCTCTTCGTCGTGGACGCGATCCAGGGTCTGGGAGCCTTGCCGCTCGACGTCGGGGACGCGAACGTGGATGTGCTCGCCGCCGACTCGCACAAGTGGCTCCTCGGGGCGGAGGCGTGCGCGGTGTTCTACGCGGCGGAGAACGCGCGGGAGCGCGTCCCGGCGGCGTTCGGTGGCTGGTGGAACGTCCGCCACGAGACCTCACACGCCGGTGGCTATCTCGATTACCGCCTCGATTTCCATCTGGGCGGCCAGCGCTACGAGCCCGGCTCACTCCCGACGGCGCAGGTCAAGGGCCTCGCCGCGGCGCTCGATCTTCTGGAGGAGATGGACATCGGGGAGATCTCACGGCGGATCGTCACCCTGGGCCGCGCGCTCGCGGACGGACTCGCCGGACGCGGCTGGAAGATCGCGACCCCGGAGCCGTTCGGCTCCGGGATTCTCGCCGCCGTCCCTCCGAACGGCGACGCTCGCAAGGCGGCGAAGGAACTCGAAGCGCGCGGGATCATCACGTCCCCTCGCGAGGGCGCCGTACGCTTTTCTCCCCACGCGTACAACGAGGTGGGCGAGGTCGAGAGAATCCTTCTGGCTGCCGACGAACTCCCGAGAGACTGACGTGCGACGGCGCAGGGAAACCTGGAAAAGACTCTCGACCGAGGCCGTGAACGCGAAGAGCGCGCGGCTCGACCGGCTCGGGATCGAAAAGATCGTCGCTCTCATGCAGACGGAGGACCGGCGGGTCCTCGAGGCGCTCCGCAAGGCGCGGCCGACGATCGTGCGCGCGGCGAAGCTCTTTCAAGAGGCGTACGTCTCGGGGGGCATCTGCTTTCTCTTCGGCGCCGGCACGAGCGGGCGGCTCGCGGTGCTCGAGGCGGCCGAACTCCCGCCCACGTTCGGCACCGATCCGCGTCGTGCGCGCGCGGTCATGGCGGGCGGACGCTCCGCGGTTTTTCGTGCCAGGGAGGGCGCGGAAGATCGCGGCGACGAGGGTGAGCGAGCCGCGCGAAGGGTGCGCCGCGGCGATCTCGCCATCGGCGTCTCGGCGTCGTCAGTGACTCCGTTCGTGCGAGGAGCGCTCGAGCGGGCACGGCAGGCCGGCGCCCGGACCGTCCTCGTCACGGCGAGCCGTTCGCGCGATACGCAGGGTCTCGCCGATGTCGTCGTCTGTCTCCAAGTCGGGCCGGAGGTCGTCGCCGGCTCCACGAGACTCAAGGCCGGCACCGCGACGAAGCTCGCCTTGAACCAGATCACCACTTCGGCGCTCGCGTCTGCCGGAAAGGTCTACGGGCCATGGATGGTCGACCTGCGCGCAGGGTCGGCGAAGCTGCGCGACCGGGCGCTGCGGATCGTCGCCGCGGCATGCGGCGTACCTGCGGAAGAGGCGCGACGCCTGCTCGCCCGCGCCCGCGGCGAGGTCAGGACCGCGATCGTGATGGGACGGACCGGAAGTCGCTATTCCGAGGCGCTACGCCGGCTCGAGCGCGCCGGCGGAGACCTGCGGCGTGCGCTGACGACACGCTCGCGCTGACCTCTGGTACCCGGATTGCTAGCTTCGTTCCCGGGAGGCTCGAGAGCCGGGATCAGCCAGGAGGCTCGCCGCGGCGCGGTCGAGGAGTACCTCCAGGCGGGGATGAAGCGACAGGAAGGATGCCGGACAGCGCGGCGTCACCGGCCCTGCGAGCGCCGCGGCGACGGCTGCCGCTTTCTTCCTGCCGGTCGCGACCAACAGAATCGCTTTCGAGGAGAGAATCGTCTCGATCCCGACCGTGAACGCCTCCCGCGGGACCGGGCGTACCCCGTCCGCCGCGAGACCGCGCCGCGTCGAAGCGGACAGCCGGACGAGAGAAGTCCTCGGAGGAAGAGACCGCGCCGGCTCGAGATAGGCGACGTGGCCGTTCGCCCCGATACCGACGAGCGCGACGTCCGGCAGTCCCTCGCGCGCGAGTTGCCGCTCGTAACGCGCGCACTCCCGATCGACATCCGGCGCGTCTCCCCTCAGGAATCGGATCTGACGGCGCGGCAGATCGATCTTCGAGAACAAATTCCGCTCCATGAATGCGCGAAAGCTCCGGGAATCCGGTGGAGATACGCGGAGCTCGTCGAGATTGAAAGTCGTCGCCCGTCGAAAGGAGACCCATCCGACCTTATTCAGCAATGCGAGTGCTCGATAGATCGGGATGACCGTCCTGCCGACGGGAAGTAACAGGACGAGACGTCGGTTCCGGCGAAGTTGGCTGGCGACGCGCGCTGCGGCCCAACTCGTCAAGTCGGTGCGCGTCGGAAAGACCTCGACCCTCACAGCTCCCGAAACGAGATGAGCTCGATCCCCTGCTCCGCGACGATCGCTTTCACTTCCGGATCACAGAGGAGAGCGAGCTCGCGCTCGCGCTCGCGCGCATACGAGCTGCCCGACAGGAGCCGTTCGTCCGCACGTCCCGGGTGGCACATGAGCTCCGTCGTCTCGTGCGCAAGCCCGAGGAGGATCGCCCGGAGCTTTGCGGCGGTCGCTTCCGGTCCGTAAAAGCTGTCGATGAACCGGTCCGGTGTGCGCACGCCCGCCGAGCGAAGCGCCTCGCGCGCTGCAGCGCTGGAAGCTCGGGCGGGGATCCCCAGTCGGAGGGCCGCCTGCGCAAAAACGGGCTGGACCGACGGATGGAGTGCGGAGTGGTGGTGGGAATCCAGATGTGATGGGGCAACGCCGGCCATCTTCTCGAAGAGGAAGATCTGCGCGTCGAGCTCGCGGGTGATCTCCTCCTTTGGAAGCTCGGGCGGAAGGTCCACGGCGAAACGGAGAAGCCGGCCGTCGACCAGAAGCGCCGGGATCCGATCGGGGCTCGATGCCGGAAGCCCGCCGCCGGTCAGTTCGAAATGAAGTCCGAGCGAGAGCCGGGGCGCCCGCCGCCGCGCATCGGCGACCCCCTCTTCCGCCGCCGGCTCGAGAACCATCACCGTCGTGGAGGTGACGATTCCGTAGACGTACGCTTCGACGACGCCGGCGTTTACGCCGCGCGTGCGCCCGAAGTCATCGGCGTTGACGATCAACCGCTTCACCCCGCGCCCTCCGGCCCGGATGCGGAGTCGAGCGCCTCGATCGCGAGCTTGACTGCTCCCATCGCCGGATCCTCCGCGAGATTCCGGACCCGCGCGTTGGCGGTGCCGAGCCTCCGCGCGACCTCCGCCTCGAGAGCGGGAACGGCGGCGAAGGTCCCGCCCGAAAGGACGACGTCGTAGGGTCCTTCCTCCAGGCGGAGCCGGTCGCGCACGCTCTGCGCCGCGCGCACGAGCTCCCCCGCGGCATCCGAGAGGATCGCTTTCGCGACGGAGTCTCCGGCGAGCGCCGCTTCCTCGACCCGCGGCGCGAACCTCGCGACGCGGGTGCGTGGGAACTCCCGGTCATAGATGGCGTAGAGGATCTGCTCGGGCCGCGCGATCTCGAAGTGCTCGGAGAGCGGGCGATCGAGCGACGTCGCGGGACCACGGCCGTCCGCGGCGCGGAGGACTTCCCGGATCGCGCGCTCCCCGATCCAGAATCCGGACCCCTCGTCGCCCAGATGCCAGCCCCAGCCTCCCGATCGGGCGATCTCGCCCGCGCGATTCCTCCCCCAGGCGATCGAGCCGGTCCCGCACACGAGCGCGAGGCCGACGCGCTGCTCTGATCCGGCGACGAACGCGATGCGGGCATCGTTCGTCACGACGACTCGATCGCGGAAGCCGATCCGCCGCAGGATGCCGCGCAACACGGCCTCGTCGGCAGGCCGGTCGGCGCCCGCGATTCCGAGGGCCACCGCTTCCGGGCGCGCGACCCCCGGGCCGCAGGCCTCCTCGATCACGGCATGGAGCACTTTCTCGACCTCGAGCTCGCCGTGTGTCTTCAGGTTCGCGCCGCCGCCGAGCGCGCTCCCCACGACGGAGGCGTTTTCGTCGGCGAGGAGCGCGCGCGTTTTCGATCCCCCTGCGTCGATCCCGAGGACGTATCGCATCGACAGGATTATGGGGGAAGCGTTACGCGGCGGGCCGCGGGCGAGCCGCCACCGGCTCGATCGTGAAGTCGCGTCGATGATCGCCCGCGCCTCGATCCGCTGACCCTCTCACCGCACGACCGCCTCGACCCGGCGCTTGACCCAGGGCAGCAGCGCGAAGGCGGGGAGCGAGAGCGCCGCGGTGTAAAGGAAGAACTGTGCATACCCGAGCCGGTCGGTCGCCCAGCCGCTCACGGAGCCGGAGAGGTCGCGGGTGAGCGCAAAGAGGGCCGAGAGAAGCGCGTACTGCGTGCCGGCGTGCTCCTTGTCGCAGAGCCGCATGAGGAGTCCCAGAAACGCCGCCGTCCCGAGCCCCTGCGTGAAAGACTCGAACATGCCCGCCGCGTAGATCGAGGCGCGCGGTCCCTCCGTGAAAGCCACGGCTGCGTACACGAGGTTCGAGAGCACCTGGAAGATTCCCATGACGACGAGCGAACGGACCAGGCCCCAGCGAGTGGTGAGAAAGCCGCCGAGCAGCGCGCCGGTGATGGTCGCGCCGACGCCCAGCGTGTTCGAGATCAGACCGATCTGGCCCAGCGTCAAACCGCGATCCCGCCAGAATGTCTCGAGCATCGGGCTGATCGCCTGGTCGCCGAGCTTGTAGAGCAGGATGAAGGCGAGTGTCGTGATCGAGCCGGGCTTCGCCAGCCACTCGACGAACGGGCGGAAGAAGCGCTTTCGCTCCGCGGCAACGAGCTCGGCTCGGGGGGCGCGCAACACGACCGGAGCGAGCGCGAGCAGGATCGCGCCTCCGATCAAGAACGTCGGCGGCCAGCCGGTCCGCCCGGCGAGCGCGAGCAGCAGCCCTCCCGAAACGATGTAGGCGACCCGCCATGTCGAGACGCGGATCCCGTTTGCGGCGCCCTCCTCGCCCTTCTCGAGAAAGCCGATCGTGTGCGCATCGATTGCGATGTCCTGGGTCGCCGATGCGATCGTGAAGAACAGGAGGACGGACCAGAGCACGAGTCCCGGATGGGAGGCGTCGAAGAGCGGGTGGAGCGCGAGGAGGATCGCCATTGCGGTCAAGCACGCGGCGATCCAGTGGCGCCGGTCGCCGTATCGGTCCACGAGCGGCGCCCACAGCGGTTTCAGCGTGTAAGGAAGCCCCAGGAGGCTGATGAGCCCGATCTCGGTCAACGAGACGCCGTGATCGCGGAAGTAGATGGGCCAGACCTTGCGAAAGACCCCTGCCGGGAAGCCCTGGGCGACGTAGAGGATCGCGACCCAGCGCATCCGCCGCGCGAAGCCGGGGGCGCGTGCCGGGGTTGATGGAGCGGCAGCCGCGGCGGCTTCGGTGCTCACGGCGCAGAGTGTGACGAGCAGGTCCGCAATTGTCCACGCTCTTTCTTGACAGCGGCCGAGCTCCTCTGTTTTCGTTCGCGCAGGAGCTTTCCGATGAAACGTTCTCTCTTCGTCCTCGCCGTCGCCGCCGTCCTCTGGCCGCTGTCAGCGCGTGCCGCGGAACCTGTGGGCTCGCCGGCGCTGGCGCCGCTCGACGCGATCTACCCCGATCTCGAGAAGCTCTATCGCGATCTTCACCAGAGTCCCGAGTTGTCTCTTCACGAGGAGAAGACGGCGGCGAAAATGGCGAAACGACTGCGCGACCTCGGCTTCGACGTCACGACCGGCGTCGGGAAAACCGGTCTCGTGGGTGTTCTGCGCAACGGCAAGGGGCCGACCGTGATGCTCCGGACCGACCTCGACGCGCTCCCGATCGAGGAGAGGACCGGGCTCCCCTACGCGAGCAAGGTCACAACCACGGATGACACAGGCGCGACGGTCTCAGTGATGCACGCGTGCGGGCACGACATCCACATGACCTCCTGGATCGGCGCGGCGACGCTGCTCTTGAAAGCGAAGGAGCGC
>DASWIB010000339.1:0-18116 GCA_036397915.1 Thermoanaerobaculia bacterium
AAGGGTTACTTCACCAACGGCCGCCCGGAGATCCGCCCGGCGCTCTCGAAGGCGCTCGCTCCGGTGGCGAGCTGGGGCGCTGCCGGGATGAACGACGAGGCGATCCTCGGAACGGACAACTTCGATTTCCTCCTCGAGGGCGTTCCGAACCTGATCGCCGATCAGGAGACGGCGAAGTATCTGCCCGACTACCACGCGGAATCGGACACTCTCGACAAGGTCGATCCGAGGCAGGCACGCAAGAACGCCGCGATCGCCGCCGTGGTCGTGTCCGGAATTGCGAATTCGCCGGACCGTCTCGGCAAGAGGCAGTCGCGCGGGGAGATCGACAGGCTTCTCGAGAAGAGCGGGCTGGCCGCGCAGATGAAAACGTACGGCCTGTGGACCGACTGGGAGAGCGGGAAGCGCGGAAGAAAGTAGCCGCGCCCGCAAACGGATGATCCGGCGGCTCCTCGTTGCCAACCGGGGTGAGATCGCCGTCCGCGTGCTCCGGACCGCGCGGGAGATGGGGATTGGCACCGTCGCGATCTTCGCGGAAGAGGATGCCGGCGCCGTTCACGTTGCCCGGGCGGATCGCGCGGAGCCGCTCGGCGGCGGCCCGGTCTCGGAAACCTACCTCTCGGTCGGCAAGATCCTCGAGGCTGCGCGCGCCTCCGGCGCCGACGCGGTGCACCCGGGATATGGGTTCCTCGCCGAGAGCCCCGAGTTTGCTCGCGCGGTCGAGGCGGCCGGCCTCGTGTGGGTCGGACCTCCGGCCGGGGCGATCGAAGAGATGGGGGACAAGCTCCGCTCGCGCGCCCGGATGCGGAGGGCCGGCGTTCCCGTGGTTCCGGGCTCCGACGAGACCGCGACCGACGACGACGCGCTCGCGCGGGAGGCGGAACGCCTCGGCTACCCGGTGCTGGTGAAAGCGTCGGCGGGCGGCGGCGGAAAGGGAATGTCGATCGTCGGGCGCGGGGCCGATCTGCCCGCGGCGCTGGAGGAAGGGCGGCACATCGCCGCGGCAGCGTTCGGAGACGGCACCGTCTATCTCGAGAAGCTTCTGTCGCGGCCGCGCCACGTCGAGTTCCAGGTGTTCGCGGACCAGAAGGGTCACACGGTCCACCTCTTCGAGCGCGAATGCAGTGTCCAGCGCCGGCATCAGAAGATCGTCGAGGAGACGCCGAGCCCGGCGCTCGATCCGGTGCTCCGTCGGGCGATGGGAGAAGCCGCCGTCGAAGCGGCCCGCGCCGTCCACTACGTGGGCGCCGGAACGATCGAGTTCCTCCTGGACGAGGGCCGCCGGTTCTACTTTCTCGAGATGAACACGAGGCTGCAGGTGGAGCATCCGATCACCGAGGAGACGCTCGGCATCGATCTCGTTCGCTGGCAGATCGAGATCGCGCAGGGGAGCGTTCTTCCGGCGGAATGGCGGAATGGAGGGCTCGCTCCGCGCGGTCATGCGATCGAGCTGCGTCTCTACGCCGAGGATCCCGTCGGCTTTTTGCCGCGTGCGGGCACGGTGCTCGACTACGTCGAGCCCGCGGGGCCCGGGCTCCGCGTGGACTCGGGCATTCAGGCGGGGAGCACCGTGAGCGTCGACTACGATCCGCTCCTGGCGAAGCTCGTGGCGCGCGGCGAGAACCGCTCAGCCGCGATCGAGCGGAGCCTCCGCGCACTCGGGGAGCTGGTGGTCCTCGGCGTCGAGACGAACGGGCCTCTCCTGGACGCCGTGCTGCGATCGGAGGAGTTTCGGTCAGGCCGCTACGACACCGGGCTTGTATCGCGGCTGGCGAGCCTCGAGCCGCCCGTCGCGCCCGACGCCGTGTGGATCGCGGCGGCACTCGCCTTGTCGAACCGCACGCCGGCAGCGGTGGCGGGGGTCGCGGCGGATCCCTGGTCGGCGGCCGACGGATGGCGTTCCGGAGGACAGCGCTCGACGGCGTGGGGGACCGTAAGGCCCCCCACCGACCGACACCGGGACACTGTCCGAGTGTCGGAGGTCCGGCTCGAGTCGGCGGGTCACGAGCGGGAGGTCCGGTTGGAGAAGACAGCGGCGTCACTGGATGGAGAGAAAGTCGCCTTCCGGCGAGTCCGGCGCGAGGGAGCGGCGGCAGCGCTCGAAGTCGGCGCCGAGCTTTTCCTGATGCGTGTCGCTCGGCAGGGAGACCGCGCGTTCGTCTGGTGCGCCGGTAAAGTTTTCGAGGTCCGGCGGGCCGCGGCCCGCGCTCCACGGGCGAGGTCGGCGGCCGCAGGAGAGTCGCACGCGGGTCTCGTGGCTCCGATGCCCGGCCGGGTCCGCAAGACGCTCGTTCGGCGCGGCGAGGAGGTCGCGAAAGGCCAGGTCGTTCTCGTGCTCGAGGCGATGAAGATGGAGCACGCGATCCGCGCGCCCCAGGACGGCATCGTGACGCGACTCGAGCTTCACGAGGGTGATCTCGTCGAAGCGGGGGCGGTTCTCGCCGAGATCAACTGAGCCGGGACGCGCAACACGGGACACGAAGCGTGCGGGATAATCTCTCTTGAATGGCCGAGAGCTCCCCGGAATTTCCTTTCACGCGTCCCTCTCTGCCGGAGAGAGTGACCCTCTACGAGGTCGGGCCGCGCGACGGGCTCCAGAACGAACCGGAGAATCTCCCGTTCGAGGTCCGCGCGCGCTTCGTCGACCTCCTGACCGACGCCGGACTGCCGGCGATCGAGGTCGGCTCTTTCGTTTCGCCCTCCGCCGTCCCCCAGCTCGCAGACACCGAGGAAGTCTTCCGGCGCATCCACCGCGCCAGCGGCGTGCGATATCCCGCGCTCGTCCCGAACGTCCGCGGTCTCGAGCGCGCGATCGCGTGCGGTGTGCGCGAGGTCGCGGTCTTCACCGCGGCCTCGGAGACCTTCAACCGGCGCAACATTCGTGCCGGCATCGACGAGTCGATCGAGCGTTTCCAGCCGGTGGCCGTCCGCGCGCGGGAAGAGGGGATTCGCGTCCGCGGGTACGTTTCGACCGCGTTCGGTTGCCCCTACGAAGGGGAGATCTCGCCGGAGGCGGTCCGCGAGGTCGTTCACAAACTCCTCGACCTTCCAGTCGACGAGATTTCGATCGGCGACACCATCGGGGTCGCGACGCCGGCGGACGTGTACGAAGTCGTCGAGACTCTCTATGACTCCGGCGTCACGCGGGCCGTCCTGGCGCTGCATATGCACGACACCCGCGGCACCGCGCTCGCGAACGTGTACGCGGGCCTCGAGTGCGAGATCACGACGTTCGACTCCTCGGCGGGAGGCCTCGGCGGCTGTCCCTACGCGCCGGGCGCCTCCGGCAACCTCGCGACCGAGGACCTTCTCTACATGCTCGACGGTCTCGGAATCGAGACCGGGGTGACGCTTCCGAAGGTCGTCGCGGCCTCCCGGTTCCTCGCCGGCGCTCTCGGGCGGCGCCCGCCGGGACGCTATCTCGCCGCGGTTTGGGAGCAGGAGGTCGACGAGGTGCCCGTCCTCGAACCATAACGGCCGTCACGACGGACGCGGCGGCTAACTTCCCCTCCCAGGGAACTGGGGTCTGTCCCCTCAAATTGACACGTGCCGGGTCAGGGCGTACCTTTCGTTACATACATGGCGAAGAAGATCCTCGTCGCCGACGACAGTCTGACCATTCAGAAAGTCGTCGAGCTGACCTTCGCGGACAGCGACTACCGGTTGACGTGCGTCCCCAATGGCCGCCTCGCGCTCGAGAAGGTCCGCGAGGAGCCACCCGACGTGATCCTCGCGGACGTCGTCATGCCGGAGAAGAACGGCTACGAGGTGTGCGAAGAGATCAAGAGGAACCCGGCGACCTCGGGCATTCCCGTGGTCCTCCTCGCCGGAACGTTCGAGCCCTTCGATCGCGACCGCGCGCAGCGCCTGGGCTGCGACGCGATCGTGTCGAAGCCGTTCGACTCGCGCGACCTGTATCGGAAGGTCGAGATGCTCGTCGCCGGCCGGTCCGGGTCGAGAGCCTCCGGGCGAACGGATGCCGCCGGCGGATTCGAGCGCATTACGGCGCCGACCGCAGTCTCGCCTTCCGAACCGGGCCGGGAGGCGGTCGAGGCCGCGCCGGCGTCCATAGAATCGCCGGCGACGCCGAGCTCCTCTCCGTCCGTGCCGCCGAATCTCGTCGGCGCCGGATTCGCAGAGGAGGACTTCTCCGGCTCGATTCGGACACTCCGCTCGGGCCAGGGGGAACCGCTCGCCAACCTGTACGGCCCGGAAGACGTCGAGTCGGCTCTCGCGGCGTTCCGGGAGGTCGAACCGACCTCGCGCGCCGCCGGCTGGCGAAGCGCCGCTCGACCTTCGGACTCCGCGCCGGTTGGCCGAATCACCCACGACTCGCCCGTACGCGATCTCGACGAAGGAGGCGACACCGGCGGGGCCGCGGAGTCCGAACCGGAACCGGCGATGTTTTCGGCCGGCACCGTCTCCGATGACGGACAGACACAACGAATCGACGTCTCGGAATTTGGCCCTCCACGCGGCCAGTCGACGGTCTCGATCGCGCGCGACGCGCTCGATCTCGCGTCCGAAGCCGCCCCGGTCGAGGATTCGAGGGCTTCCGCCGAGCCGGAGAGCAGAGTCTGGGAATCCTCTCCTGAGGAGGGTGTCCTCGAACCGCTCCCGCCCGTTCCCGCGGAGCCGGCGCCGGTTTCTGCGAAGCCGTCGACACCCGCCTCTTCGGAATCCTCGCCGCCCGCCTCCCCCGGAGCGACTGCGCCGCGCGAGCTCACGGACGGCGAGATCGAACGGCTCGCGGAGACGCTCACGAGGAAGCTGGTCGAGAAGCTCTCGGATCGCGTGGTTCGCGAGGTCGCCTGGGAAGTGGTTCCGGAGGCCGCGGAGCTCGTCGTTCGCGAGCGGCTGCGCGAGCTCGAGAGCGGCGTCGAGTAGCGGCTCGTCCCGCCGCGGCGCGCGCCTTCGGTCGAGTTCTCTCCGGATAGCGATTCCCGGCGGTTTCTGATAAGGAGAGGGGCCTTTGCGCCTTTTTTCCATGCGCGGAGATCATCTGGACACCCGATCCGCCCCCGGCACCGATGCCGGGGATTCCGTCGAGGTCCTCGCCGAGGAGCCCCCGAGCAAGCTCGAGAAGACCTTCGATCCGGCACGCTTCGAGGAGCGCTGGTACTCGACGTGGGAGGCGGAGGGGCGCTTTCAACCCGTTGGTCCGCCGGGTTCTCCCCGGTTCGTGATGGTGATTCCTCCGCCGAACGTGACCGGCCGCCTCCACATCGGCCACGCGTTCGGCCGAACGCTGGAGGACATCCTCGCGCGCTGGAAGCGGATGCTGGGATTCCGCGTCCTCTGGGTGCCGGGAACCGACCATGCCGGAATCGCGACCCAGATGGTGATCGAGAAAGAGCTCGCCCGGCAGGGAATCGACCGGAGGCAGCTCGGACGAGAAAAGTTCATCGAGCGGGTCTGGGCGTGGAAGCGGGACGCGAAGGACACCATCCAGTCGCAGATCCGCCGCCTGGGCTGCTCGCTCGACTGGACCCGCGAGCGTTTCACCCTCGACCCCGACCTCTCCGCGGCCGTGCGGCACGCGTTCGTGCGTCTCTACCGGGAGGGTCTCATCTACCGCGGGCGCTACGTCGTGAATTGGTGTCCGCGCTGCGAGACGGCGGTCTCGGACCTGGAGGTCGTGCACAAGGAAGTCGACGGGTCGCTCTATCGGATTCGCTACGACGTCTCCGGCGTGTCTTCCGGCGCGGTCGTCGCGACGACCCGCCCCGAGACGATGCTCGGCGACACGGCGCTGGCGATCCACCCCGAAGATCCGCGCACGGCGAGGTTCCGCGGGAAGACGGCGGTCCTGCCGATCGTCGGACGGGAGCTGCCGGTCATCGAAGATCCGATCCTGGTCGACCGCGAGTTCGGCACCGGAATCGTGAAGGTCACACCGGCCCACGACGCCAACGACTTCGCGTCCGGAGAGCGTCACGGCCTTCCGGAGGTCGTCGTGATCGGGCCGAACGGCAAGATGACCTCGGAGGCGGGGGAGTACGAGGGCCTCGACCGATTCGAGGCGCGCAAGGAGATCGTCAAGCGACTCCAGGCGGAAAACCGGCTCCTCGGCGTCGATCCCCATCGCTTCTCTCTCGGGCACTGCCAGCGATGCGACACCGTGATCGAGCCGTACCTTTCGACGCAGTGGTTCGTCAAGGTTCAGCCGCTCGCCGAGCCGGCGATCCGTGCCGTGGAAGCGGGGGAAGTCCGGTTCGTGCCGGACCTGTGGACGAAGACGTACTTCGAATGGATGCGCAACATCCACGACTGGTGCATTTCGCGACAGCTCTGGTGGGGTCACCGGATTCCGGCATTCACCTGCGCGAACGGCCACCTGAACGTCTCCGAATCGGATCCGTCGGAGTGCGCGACCTGCGGATCGCGCGAGCTCGTGCAGGACCCCGACGTGCTCGACACGTGGTTTTCGTCGCAGCTCTGGCCGTTCTCGGTCTTCGGATGGCCCAAAGACACGGAGGACTTCCGGGAGTTCTACCCGACGGACGTGCTCGTGACCGGCTACGACATCCTCTTTTTCTGGGTCGCCCGGATGATCATGGCCGGGATCCAGTTCACGGGCTCGGTTCCGTTCTCCACGGTGAACCTTCACGGTCTCGTGCGCCTGGCCGGGGAGAAGATGTCGAAGACTCGCGGAAACGTCGTCGACCCGCTCGTCGCGATCTCGGAGTTCGGTGCGGACGCGCTGCGCTTCACGTACGCGAGCTCGGCCACCTCCGGAACGACGGTCACGCTCGAGAGAGAGCGTCTCGCGGGGTCCCGGAACTTCGCGACGAAGCTCTGGAACGCGGCGCGGTTCACGCTTTCCCAGACCGAAGGGAAACCGCGCGCGGACGCGCTCGAGGAACGCGCGCTCACTCTGCCCGACCGCTGGATCCTGTCGCGCCTCTCGAGGACCGCAACGGATGTCAACCGGCACCTCGCCGGCTTCCGCTTCGATGAGGCGGCGCAGGCGCTCTACGGCTTCCTGTGGCACGAGCTCTGCGACGGGTACCTGGAGATGGTGAAGCCCGTGCTCTCGGGCCGCGACGGCGATGAGGGCGCCCGAGAGACCACCCGCGGAGTGCTCCACCGCTGCCTCGCCGACTCGGTCGCCCTTCTCCACCCTTTCATGCCGTTCCTGACCGAGGAAATCTGGGAGAAGCTCACGCGCCGGCCGGGAACATTGATCGTGTCGCGTTTTCCCACGGGCAACGCGGCCTGGGAAAACCCGCGCGCCGAGGAGGCGATCGAGCGGCTCCGCGCCGTCGTCACGCGCGTGCGGAACTTCCGCGGCGAGAGGCGAGTCTCGCCGACCGAGCCGGTGGAGCTCTCGATCGAGCCGGATCCCGCCAGCCCGGAGCCCGTCGAGGAGTTGCGCAGGCTCGAGCCGCTGCTCGCGCACCTCGCACGCCTTTCCCGCGTGACCTTCGGACCGCCGGCGGCGAAGGCGCAGCGCGACGTCATCGCGGGAGTGGCGGTCGGGTTGTCTCTGCTGGCCGGCCCCCCCGACAGGGACCAGGCCCGGGTCGCGCGCACGCTCGCGCAACTCGACAAAGAGATCGGCGAGCTCTCGGCCAAGCTCCACAACACGGCGTTTCTCGACAAGGCCCCGGCCGACGTCATCGAGAAGACCCGGCGGCGCCTGGTCGAGCTCGAGGAGCGGCGGGCGGCGCTCGGAAGCGCTCCGTCCGCATGAGCCGGCGGGCGGGCCGGTGAGTGGCGAGGGATCCGCGATCGGTTTCGCCGGAGGGACCCTCGACCCGCGGCGGTGGACCGTCTTCGAGAACCTCGCCTGCCTCGTCTCGACTCCATCGTCAAACGACCTCGCGCGTGAGGTGATCGACCTCTACTTCCGGGAAGAACAGCTCCTTCCGCCGACGCTGTTCGTCGCGGAAGCACAGCCCGGCGCGCGCGGCCGCGACGGCCGGGAATGGAAGGCGCCGAAGGGTCGAGGTCTCTACTTCACGTTCCTCCGAAAGGTCCGGCAGGGCGAGCCGCTCTCGGTCATGCCGATCGCGGTCGCGCGATGGACGCGCGAGGCGCTCAAGGAGGCGTGCGGGGTCACGGCCGATCTCAAGTGGCCGAACGACCTGTACGTCGGGCGGCACAAGATCGCCGGGATCCTCGCGGAAGCGCGGACGCAGGGGGAGGAGACGTACGTCGCGGTCGGAATCGGGGTCAACGTTCGCGGCGCGGCCCGTGATCTCGGCGTTCCGAACGCAACGACGGTCGAGCAGGAGACGGGGCGCCCGGTCTCGGTTGCCCCGCTGCTTCAAGCTCTCCTCGACCGGCTCGACTGCGCGCTCGCGCACCCCGACTGGGCACGCGAGGTCGAGGAATGGGAAAGGGTCTCGCTGCACCGTCCCGGAGACCGCATGAAAGTGCGCGGTGAAGGCCGGGAGCTCACCGGGCAGTACCTCGGCCTCGATCCCTCCGGCTTTCTGCGTCTGAGCACTCCGGCGGGAGAAGCCGTCGTGGCGAGCGGGGAGCTGGACGAGTGGTGAAAGAACACGATTCCGGCGAGGGCACTCCCTTGACGGCGGCGCTCTCCTCTGGGGGAACCGAGAAGTCGGCGGCGCCTCTTCGGGGCGCCGCGTTGCTCGCAGTCGACGTCGGCAACACGAATACCGTGCTCGGCCTCTTCGAGGGGCGGGAGCTCGTGTGCCACTGGAGGCTCACGACGCGCCGGGAGGCGACGTCCGACGAGATCGCTCTTTCCGTGCAGGGCCTGCTCGCTTCCGATGCGCGCTCCGGGGCGATTCCCTCGGAGGCGATCGTCGCCAACGTCGTCCCGTCGTTGAGGTTTCCGATACGCCAGGCTTTGCGGCAGATCATCCGGAGCGAGCCTCTCTTCGTCGAGCCGGGCGTGAAAACCGGGATGCCGATCCTGTACGACGTGCCGCAGGAGGTCGGCGCGGACCGCATCGCCAACGCCATCGCGGCCTACGAGCGACTTGGCGGGCCGTGCGTCGTCGTCGATTTCGGGACCGCTACCACGTTCGACGTCGTCACCGCGCGCGGCGAGTACGCCGGCGGCGTCATCGCCCCGGGGATCTCGATCTCGGCGGAGGCGCTTTTCGAAAGGGCGGCGCGGCTCTGGCCGGTGGAGATTCGAAAACCCGAAAAGGTCGTGGGCAGGACCATGGCGGGCTGCATCCAGTCGGGCCTCTACTTCGGCTACCTGTCGCTCGTTGACGGCATTCTCGACCGGATCGCCCGCGAAATCGGGGGGGGTGGGCCCCGTCCCCGCGTGATCGCGACCGGCGGTCTCGCCGCCCTCTTCGAGGGGGGATCGGAGAGGATCGAGGGAGTGGACCCTCTGCTCACGCTGACCGGGCTTCGCCTGATTCATGAGCGAAACCGAGGAGGATAGGGCGTACTACGCGGCGGGGGAGGCCGCCTTCATCGCGCGCCGCGGCACGCCGTTCCTGCTCTCGCCGAAGGACTTCGAGCTCCTCAAGGAATGGCGCGCGCTCGGGATCCCGATCGAGGCGGTGGAGGTGGGCATCGACGAGGCCTTCACGCGTCGCGAGGAGCGGGGGGCGACCGGCCGTGTCAACTCGTTGAGGTACTGCCGGGACGCGGTCCTCTCGGCCTGGGAGCGGCGGTCAGAGACGGCGGTCGGGCGCGGCGCGGGGCGTTCGGAAGGCGACGCCGCGGACGCCGGAGCAACGCTCGCGCGCCTCGCGGAGGGACTCGATGTCGCCGCCCGGCACTACCCCCAGCTCACGGAGGTCGTGGATTCCGCCCGGCGGTCTCTCGATCGTCTGGCGGGCTCGTCGAAGGCGGCCGGCGACATCGAAGCCTCGCTCGCGCGGCTCGATCGGCGCCTGTCGAACGAGCTCTACGCGGCGCTTCCTCTGGACCGGCGGCAACGAATCGACTCGCGGGTCGACGAGCTTCTCGCAAGAGCTCGGGTGCGGATGGATCGTGAGACGGAGGAGAAGACACGAAGGGCGTTGAGGCGCCGGACGCTGCGCGAGGAGCTCGCGCTTCCGCGCCTGACGCTGCTCGGAGACTAAGTGTGTGTCCGAGTAATCTGTCGGCGGGGGACCTTGCGGTCCCCCGCATCCCCTAGGCGCTTCGGTTTCGTGTCCCATGTCCCGACAATAGAGATTGAGGTCTTCAATCACCGCCTGCCGCCACGTTCGCATCTTCCGACTCGCTCCGACCGGCGAAGGGATCTCGCGCGGCGAGCACGGCGTCGGTTTCGTGGCGGGGGCTCTTCCCGGCGAAGAGGTCGAAGCCGAGGTCGGCGAAGTGCGCCGGAGCTTCTGGCGCGGCCGGACGATCGCGGTTCTCGCCGCGTCGCGCGATCGGGTCCTCGCTCCGACGGACGCGTGTCCCGGCTGCGACTGGGGTCACTTCGACCTCGGCGCGGCGCGAGCGGCCAAGCGCGAGCTCTTTCTCGAGACGATGCAGCGGATCGGGAAGACACCATCCGAAAAATTCGGCGAGCTTCCGATCGCCGACTCTCCGCCGGGCTACCGGGTCCGGAACCGGTTCCATCTCGAAGGCCGGGGTGCGGAGCTCGTACTCGGGCAGTACGCCGGCCGGACCCACCGCGTCGAGTCCGTCGGGGCCTGCCGCGCGCTCACGCCGCGGACCGCGGCGCTCCTGCCGCTCGTCCGTGAGGCGCTCGCGGAGACCGGAGCCGCGCCCTCCGAGCTCGCGACGATCGAGGACCTGGCGGGCGAGCGGCGCCTCGCCCGCGCCACGCTCGGTGACACGGCGAAGCGGCACGTCCGGAAGGAGGCGGACGCCGTCGCACGGGCGCTTGCGCCGTTCTTCGCGGGCGTCAAAGTGCTGGACAAGGACGGCCGGGTCGTGGGCGAGATCGGCGAACCGCGCCTCGCGATCGAGGTCGCGAGCCGCATCTTCCGCGTGTCGGTGGACACGTTCTTTCAGGGCAACCGGCATCTGGCCGCGCGCCTGTTCGCCGACGTCGGCGAGGCGAGCGGAGGACCGGCCGGCGATGCGCTCGATGCATTCGGCGGCGTGGGGTTTTTCGCCGCATCGCTCCTCGAGAAAGGCCACTCCGTCGTATCGGTCGAAGGCAGCCCTTCCGCCGCGCGCGACGCCGGCAAGACCCGGCTCGGCTGGGCGGACGCCGACCGCTGGAAGATCGTCCCGTCGTCGGTCGCGGGATTTCTTTCGTCTTCGCCGCGGCGCTTCGACCTCGTGGTCGCCGATCCACCCCGCGCCGGGCTCGTCCACATCGCGAGGCCACTCGGCGAGCGGGCACGCCGTCGGTTCGTCTACGTCTCCTGCGAGCCGACGACGCTCGCCCGCGACCTGCTCGAACTCGTGGCGGAAGGGTTCGAGATCGCGGACGCGCGCCTGTACGACCTCTTCCCGCTGACGCATCGCGTCGAGGCGGTCGTCACGCTGGTCCGCGTCGCCCGCAGCCGCGCCTGATCGGTCCGGTCGCGCGTTCCGGCCGGGCGCCGGCCCTGGCGGCGGCGGCCGCGCTCGTGGCCGGGATCGCTCTCGGAGCCCGGTGTCGTGGAGGCGAAGGGGAGGCGCTCCTGCTTGCCGCTCTCGCCGCGGCTCTCGCGACCGTTCGCGCGCTCTCGGGCGGGGAAGGCGCGATCGCACGGATCGCGGGGCTTCTCTTCTGGTCCGCTGCCGGATTCATCGAGGGACGGGTCGCGATCGCGGGGCCGGAGGAGGTCGCCCGCGCGACGTTCGCGGCGCTGCCGGCCGGCGCCGACCGGATGGATCGGATCGAAGGGGTTCTGACGGAATTCTGGAGCGACGCACCGCCGCGCTCGCGCGGACGGATGCGCGCCAGCCGGCTGCGCGTCGCGCGACGATGGCAGCCGTTTCCGGCAGAGGTCTTCCTCTTCGTTTCCGGCGCCGAGCCGCTGTTCCGTGCTGCGGACCGCGGCGACCGAGTCTCGATCGTCGGACACCTGCGCCGCGAAGACGTCCCGGCCTCCGAGCGTGACCTCGACCTTCCGTGGACCCGATATCGGATGTCCGTCAAGAGCGCGTTGCAGGTCCGCTACCACGGGAGAACGGCGGTTTCGTACCTTTCGCTTCCGAACCGCTTTCTGGACGGCCGGCTCCCGGCGCCGGGCTCGCGCGGCGAGTGGTTCGAACGCAATGTGCGTGGACCGCTTGCCGCTCTTCTCCTCGGAAGGA
This sequence comes from Thermoanaerobaculia bacterium, assembly GCA_036397915.1. Classification (GTDB taxonomy): domain Bacteria; phylum Acidobacteriota; class Thermoanaerobaculia; order UBA5066; family Gp7-AA6; genus Gp7-AA6. Next base: position 12,148 of record DASWIB010000339.1, read on the forward strand.
CTTCCCAACTCGATCGCGGGATGGTGGCGCGGTATCGGCGGGGCGGGCTTTACCATCTGCTCGTGGTGTCCGGCCTGCACGTCGGGCTCGCGGCGGGCCTTCTCCTCGCCGGTCTGCGGTTCGCGCGGATCGGCGGCAAGACACGCGACGGGATCCTGCTCGGTGCGGTCTTCGTTTTCGTGCTGGTGGGGGGAGCGAACGCTCCCGCCGTCCGCGCCGGAACGGTGGTCGCCATCTTCCTCGGAGCGCGTCTGTTCGAGCGGCCGATCGCCGCGGGTCAGACGATCGGGCTCTCCGCCCTGGTGCTCTTCGCGGCGGATCCGAAACAGGTTTACTCGATCGGCACCGTCCTGACGTTCGCCGCGGTGGGAGGGATCGCGCTCTTCACCGACCCGATCCGCCGGCATCTTCCCGCCCGGCCCGACGCGGTGTTCTCGGGCCTTTCCACGACCTTTGCAGCGCAATTCGCGACCTCGCCGGTTCTCTTCTGGAGGTTCAACGTCGTGTCGGCCGGAGCGTGGGTGACGGCTCCGCTCGCGGTTCCCCTCTCCGCCGTCCTGATCGCCCTCGGCGGCGTTCTTCTCGTGCTCTTCGCGCTCGGACTCCCGGCCGGGCTTCCGGCGGCGCTGTTCGGTCTCGGATCCCGCCTTCTCGAGCTCCTTGCCGAGCGCGCATCGGGCATGGCGCTGCTCCGACCGACTCCGCCGCTTCCGGCGGTCGTCGCCTGCGGCGCGATGACCTTTCTCTCCGGGACCGCCCCTCGTCGATTTCGGGCGCCGGCGGCGGCGCTCGCCGCGGCGCTCTTTCTCGGGCTGGCCCTGCGCCCCGGAGAGGCCGGGCCGGCTCGAGGGTTCTCGGTCGAGGCGCTCGACGTCGGGCAGGGGGACGCGATCCTGCTGCGCTGGCGCCGGCACGCGCTGCTCGTCGATGGAGGCGGCCCGTTCGACGTCGAGGCGGCCGACTTCGGCCGGACGCGCCTCCTGCCGAAGCTCCTCGACCGCGGCGTCACCCGGCTCGATGCCGTGCTCGCCACGCACCCCCACCCCGACCACGTGCTCGGGCTGCTTGCGATCCTCGAGGAGCTGCCGGTCGGAGCGCTGTGGCTCTCCGCCGGGGAGGACGAAGGAGGCCTCTTCGAGCGCCTGAAGCTCACGGCGCGCCGGTCGGGCGTGCCGGTCGCGGTGCTCCGGAGCGGAAGCGTCCTTTCCTGGCGCGACGCCCTTCTCACCGTGCTGCACTCGGGAGGGCCGGCGCGAAAGTTGGACGCGGTCAACAATCAGTCGGTGGTTGCGGTATTCGAGCGGGACGGACGACGCGCCCTCCTGACCGGCGACGCCGGAGGGTCGACCGAACGTGCGCTCGTCGAGAACCGGCGGATTTCGATTTCGGACATTCTCAAAGTGGGTCACCACGGCAGCCGCACGTCGACGACGCCTCTCTTCGTCGCGGCCGCTCGCCCCCGCCTCGCGCTCCTGTCCTGCGGCCGTGAGAATCGCTTCGGCCATCCGGCGGCGGAGACGCTCAAGACGCTGACCGCCTTCCGCGTTCCGGTGTTCCGGACGGATCGGCTGTCCGACGTGCGCGTCGAGCTCGGACGGAAGGGAACGCGGCTCGCCTGGCGAGGAATCGAGTGAACCGGGAGAAAAACGGGCGGCCTCCGCTGCTCGTCGTCTTCGGTCCGACGGCGTCCGGCAAGACGGAGATCGCCGAGGAGGTCGCGCGCCTCCGGTCGGGAGAGATCGTCTCCGCCGACGCGTTCGCGGTGTATCGGGGGTTCGACGTCGGAACGGCGAAGCCCTCGGCGGAGCGGCGCAAGGAGATCCCCTATCACTTAGTCGATGTCGCCGATCCGCGGGAGACATTCTCGGCGGGGAGGTGGGCGGCCGAAGCCCGGCGCGCGATCGAGGACATCTCCGCGCGCGGCCGTCTCCCGATCGTGTGCGGGGGAAGCGGCTTCTACGTCACGGCCTTGCTCGAAGGACTTCCTCCCGGAGAAGCGCGGAACCCGGACCTGCGGGAGCGACTCGCCGCGTGGGCGAGAGCGCGCGGTCCGGTGGCGCCGCGACGTTTGCTCGAGATCAACGATCCGGTGTCCGCGTCGCGGATTCCGGTCGGTAATCTGCGGTATACGCTCCGCGCGCTCGAGATCCTCCTCGTCACCGGGAGACGCGCGTCCGATCGCGTTCCCGGAAGAGATCGCTGGAGCGCGAGGTGGCGCGTTGTGAAGATCCTCGTGGAGCCGTCGCGCGGCGACCTCTATGCTAAGATCGAAAATCGGGTCCGCCGAATGCTGGATGCGGGCTGGGGCGACGAGGTCCGGCAACTGGTCCGAAGCGGGCTTTCCCTCGAATCGAACGCGTTTGGTGCCATCGGTTATCGCGAGGTGGCCTCCTGGATTTCGGGTCGCGCGGGAAGGGAGGAGACGGAAAGGGAGATCGTGGCGACCACCCGGCGCCTCGCCAAGCGCCAGAAGACGTGGTTCGCTCGCGAACGGGACGCCCTCCGGGTGAAACCCGAACACGCCCTCCCGGTGATCCTCCAGTTGCTCGACCGACGCGTCGAGACGGAGAAAGGCGGATGAACAAGACCCCGATCAACGTCCAGGACTCGTTCTTCTATAACCTGCGGAAGGACAACACGGAGATCACCGTCCGGCTCACCTCGGGAGAGGAGCGGATGGGACGACTCCGGAGATTCGACAAGTTCGCTCTCGTACTCGAGGTGGAAGGCCACGAAGAGATGATCTACAAGCACGCGATCGCTTCGATCCGAGCGGAGAGCCTGCCACCGACCTCGTGAGAATCACGCGGAGACCGGGCGTTTCACGCTCCGGATCTCTCTCGCATTCGCCGCGCTTCCGGCCTCCGTCATGCGCCCGCGGCGCCGCGGCTCGAAGGGCGTCGGCCGCAGCGATTCTCCTCGGCACGTCGCTCTTCGCCGCTTCGCACTGCGCAAGCCCCGGCGGCATCGCGGTCCGACGCAGCGAGGAGTTCCCGCTCGATCCGCGGGAAGAACTCTCGGAGCCCTTCGCCGCAGGGGTGGCGACGGGCTGGCAGGCGCTCGCCGCTCAAGATGCCGCCACCGCGGAAAACGAGTTTCTGCGGGCTCGTGCGGCCCGGCCGGACCTCGCCGCGGAGATCGGCTTGATCGAAAGCCGGGTGCTGCTCGGTCGCATCAAGGAGGCGCTCGCGAGCTGCCGGGAGCCGCTCGCCGGAGGGCCGATCACCGTACCGCTTCTCGTCGCCTGCGGGGAAGCGAGAGCACGCGCCGGAGAAGTGTTCGAGGCGCACGAGCTCTACGCCCGGGCCGCCGCGCGTTCGCCAGATCGCCGCGCGATCCGGGAGCGGACGGACGAGCTCAAAGCCCAGGCGGTCGAGTCACTCGTCCGCTCGGCGTCCGCCGGCGCCGAGGACCAGAAGTTTTCCGACGCGCGGGGCAGGATCGACCGCGCGATCGAGCTGACTCCGGGCGAAGCGGGTCTGCACGCGCTCGCCGGAGAGATCGAGCTCGCGGCGGGACAGCGCGACAAGGCGTTCGAGCGGTTCCGCGAGGCGTACCGGCTCGACCCGAAGAACGTCGCCGTTCGGGAGAAGCTCGCCATGCTCGCGGTCGAAAGGGACCCGGCTCTTGCGGTCGCGGTCCTGGAAGATCTCGCGCGACGCGATGAAAAGTATCGGGAGCTCGCCTCGGAGTCGCGCCTGGCTTTTCGCGTTTCGAACTGGCCGGTCGCCGAACGCGCAGCCGCCGAGTCGGAGCGCTTGACGCGCGCGGGGGCGGCCACGCTCGTGTGGTGGATGTTTCCCGAGATCCGCGAGGCCAGGGTGAGGACGAGCGTCGTCGCGAGCGACGTGGTTTCGCGCAAGGACAGTCGCGCGGTCATGAAGGCCGTCTCCCTGGGTCTTCTCGACGTGGACTCCGAGACCCACCGCGCCCGACCCGACGCGGGCCTGACACGCCGCGCCGGAGCGAGAATGATGCTCCGGGTGCTCACGATCATGAAGTCCGGCTCGCGGCCGGAATGTCTGGAGGGATCGCCCGACGCGGCCCACTCGGGCGCCGAGGCCATCCGCGCGGCGGCGAAATGCGGGCTGCTCGGCGAAGCCGAAGGATCCCGCGTCGGGGGACGGGAGTTCACGCGGGGGCTCGATCGCGTCCGCGTACTGGCAACGGGAAAGGGGGGAACCGGATGATCGATCCTTCGCTGTTTCGAAAAGCAGAAATCTTCGCGGACCTGGAGCCGGCCCATCTCGAAGCCCTCTGCCGGGCGGCGACGGTTCGCCCCTACGCGGCGGGAGAGGCGATCCTTCGGGAGGACGAGCCGGGCGATCTCTTCTTCGTGATCCTGCGGGGACAGGTGAAGGTGTTCGTCGATTCCGAGCACGGGAGGGAAGTCGTGCTGACCCATCTCGCCGCCGGCGATTTCTTCGGCGAGATGGCGCTCTTCGACAACGAGACCCGCAGCGCGTCGGTTTCCGCTCTCAAGCCTTCCGAGCTCGTGGTGCTCCGCCGCAAGGACTTCCTCACGGTCCTCGAGGAGTTGTTTCCGATCGCGCGGCGAATCCTCACGACCCTTTCGGCTCGTTTGCGTCGGGCGAACGAGATGATCGAGTCCCTCGTTCTCCTGGACGTCGGCGGACGCCTCGCCGGCTACCTCCTCCGCCTCGCGCGCGAGTCCGGTACGCTCCAGGAGGACGGCTGGTTCGTCGTCTCCCGCCCCACCCACCAGGTGATCGCGAACTCGATCGGCGCTTCGCGCGAGACGGTCACGCGCCTGCTGCGGCAGTTCGCGGAACGGGAGCTCATCCGGACGCGTGGCTCGACCGTGTGGGTGCGCGACGAGCCGGGACGGGCGACCCCCTCCGGCATCCGCAAGATGATGGAGGAACAATCCGAGCGACCGCGCCGGAAGGCTCCCGTGCCGGCGCCGAAGAGCGCCGAGGCGGGAACGACCGCACCCAAGGTCCAACCGGGCGGGAAAGGGGAGAGCGGCCGGCGGCGGTGAAGGGCCTCTGGACTCTTCCGAACTTCATCACCCTCGTCCGACTGGCGGCGCTCCCGTTTTTCCTGCTTTCGATCGCCGAGGGCCGCTTCGGAATCGCGCTCGCGATTTTCGTCGCGGCGGGAATCTCCGACGGCGTCGATGGTTATCTCGCCCGTCGGTTTCGAATGAACTCGGCTCTCGGCGCGTATCTCGACCCCATCGCCGACAAGCTCCTGCTCATGAGCTCCTACCTCTTCCTCGCGGTCCCCTCGTATCCGGCGACCGTGAAGGTCCCGGTGTGGCTCGCGGTGCTCGTGATCTCGCGAGACATCCTTCTCATGCTCGTCGCGCTGCTCCTGATCCTCTCCTCGAACAAGAGACGGTTCCCCCCGAGCTGGCTGGGCAAAGTCGCGACCGTCACGATGATCGTGACGGTTCTCTTCGTCCTGTGCGCCAACGTCTGGACGTGGCCGCGTCCGGTCGTCCTCGTCGCGTTTGGCGCGGCGGCGACCGTCACCATCTTGTCGGGATTCGACTACGTTCTTCGGGTCGCGCGCGCGCCCCAGGCCCCGACGGAGTCGACGTGATCCGTCTTACCCTGATGTCGCGCCCCGGCTGCCACCTTTGCGACGAGATGCGCCGAGACGTGGAGGCGCTCCTCGCGGACCGGGCGTACGAATGGAATATCGTCGACGTCGAGAGCGATCCCGATCTCACCCGCCGCTACGGGGAGTCCATCCCCGTTCTCTTCGTCAACGGCCACCTCTTCGCCAAGATCCGCCTCCCGCGGCTCTCCTCGAAGCTCCGGCTGCTCCGGGCGGCAGTACCTCCCTGACGCCGGCGGCCGACCGGATGTCGCGGCCGATGAATTGCCTCGGCCCAGCCGTTTCGTTATATTCCCGACTCGACCGAGCGGGCATAGCTCAGCTGGTAGAGCGTCAGCTTCCCAAGCTGGATGTCTCGGGTTCGAACCCCGTTGCCCGCTCCA
>DASWIB010000340.1:0-10786 GCA_036397915.1 Thermoanaerobaculia bacterium
CCCGTCAGGACCCGGTCCACCTTGAGCTCTCGCCCTGCCGCCTGGGGGTCGGTGTCGGCCTTGTCGTATTTGCGGGTCGCCGCGAACGGCCGGATCGCCAGCGAAGGCGCAAGCGAGAGGGTCGTCGTGATCTCGTCGGGCAGGCCGAGCTTCAGGAAATCCGCGCTCTTGTCCGCGCCGAGGCTCTGGAAAGGCAGGACGGCGATCGACATCTGCGCCGTCGCGGCTCTTCCGGCGGTCGTGGGACGATCGCGGCGCGAGGCGAGCCAGAGAGCGCCCGCCGCCAGAGCGAGCGCCGCGACGATTCCGATGACCAGTGGAGACCGCGACCGGAGAACAGGAGCGGGAACTGCAACCGCGGCGGAACCGCTCGCCGCAGCCGTACGGCCCGATTCGGTGTCGCGTTTCAGGCGCTTTAGGTCCGCTCGGAGTTCCGCGGCCGTCTGGTAGCGTAGCTCGCGATCCTTTTCGAGCGCCGTGTTGACGATGCGCTCGAGCTCCGGCGGCAGGTCCGGGTTCAACCGCACCGGCGACACCGGCGCGCGGTTCAGGATCCCGTCGAAGATCACAGCGGTCGTGGTACCCGAGAACGGCTTCTGCCCCGTCGCCATCTCGTAGAGAACGGCGCCGAACGAAAAGAGGTCGGTTCGCGAGTCGAGCTCCTCGCCCTTGGCCTGCTCGGGCGACATGTAAGCGACGGTGCCGATCGTCGACCCGGGGCTCGTCAGCGGTTGTTCTCCGACCGCCGTCGCCATTGCAGAGCCGGCCTCCGGCGGCCCCGCCTGCTTGGCCAGCCCGAAGTCCATCAACTTGGTCTGGCCACGCTTTGTGATGAGGACGTTCCCGGGCTTGATGTCGCGGTGGATGATCCCGTGCCCGTGCGCCGCGTCGAGGGCGTCGGCGATCTGAATGCCGAACTCGAGCACCTGGTCGAGAGAGAGCGGCCGGGTCGCGAGCCGGTCGCCGAGCGTCTCGCCCTCGACGAGCTCCATCACGATGAAATGACGCCCGGCGTCCTCGTCGATGTCGTGGATCGTGCAGATGTTCGGGTGTTCGAGCGCGGAGGCGGCGCGTGCCTCGCGGCGAAGCCTTTCGAGCGCCTGCGGGTCGTCGCCGACCTCCTCCGGGAGGAACTTCAGCGCGACGCGCCGACCGAGCTTGACGTCCTCGGCCTTGTAGACGACGCCCATGCCGCCGCCGCCGAGCCTCTCGAGGATCCGGTAGTGGGAGACGGTCTGGCCGATCATCGCGAGACCCATTTTCCGGTCTCCTCCTAGAAGCCGAGCGCGAAGAGAAGCGCCTTGCGGAGCTCCTGCAGGCGTTGCGGACTCAAAATCCCGATCAGTGCGCCGATTCGGGACTTGCTCACTGTCTGAATATGGTCGAGGTTCGCCGCGCAATCGCGGGGCATCCCATCCTCCCGCGAAAGCGGGAGCTCCGAGGGGACGTCGCGGATCGTCGAGTTCACTGGCGCGATCGCGACCTCGCCCAAGTACTCGATTGCCGAATCGCGGGTCAGGATCACGACGGACCTTCTCTTGTCGAGTGGCCCGGACCGGGACCAGCGAATTTCTGCTCTTCTCGCGGCTCGGTCCAAACCTGTTCCGGTTCCCGGCTGCTGAACTCGCCGCGTCTGACCGGCATCCGAAGGTACCCTTGACGGTGCTTTCGTTCGAGGCTTTCCAACCGGGCGCGCTCGACTGCTTCACGCAGCGCCTGCCGGGTGAAGGCGGAACGGCTGGTCCCGAGCTTCTTCGCGACTCGGTCCACCGCTGCGACGAGATCTTCATCGAGTGTCATTTGCACCACTTTCATCCCGGACTTCCAATGTGGATCATTACGCCAATCCCGACGGCGATCGAGCTCCGTTCCCGAGGAGAGAGTCACCGCGCCTGAGGAGTTCGGACAGCCGGCTCGTCTTCGAGGAACCGCTCGAAGCCTTCGAGATCCCAGGTCACCAGCGTGGCGACCCGCGCCTTGCGGGCGCACGCCGCGATGAGAGCGTCGTAGACCGCGCCTCCCCCGATCCCGGCGTCCCGGCAGCGGCGCAGGGCCGCGCGGTAATCGGTGGCTGCCAGAGCGACCAGCCGCGTCTCTCCCCAGTTCGCCTCGATCAGCGCCAGCGCGTCGTCGGAACGCAGCCGGTGAGGCTGCGGCAGCCGCGTGAGGACCGAGAAGGCCTCTGCCAGCGAGTGCGCCGCCAGTACCAGCTTCTCTCCGGCCGCGTCGCGGCGCTCGATCTCCCGGCGGGTGGCAGCGTGATGGCGGTGCCAGGCGCAGACCGCCGCCACCAGGCAGCTCGTATCGAGCAGGTAAGAGCTCACTCGCTCTCGCCGGCGGCGGCCCGCTCCCCTCGCCGCCGGAGCCGGTCGAGCGTCTGCCCGACGGCCTCCGGTGTCAGGGGCGTCACGCGCTTGCGCGGAACGGCTACGGTCAGCGATCCCCGCTTGACGAGGCGCACCTCGAGCGGCGCCGGCTCGATCTCGATCACGCCGTCCGAGACGCGGATCGTCAGCTCGGAGCCGGGCAGGATTCCGGCGGCCTCGCGGATCTTCTTGGGGAGGACGAGTCTTCCGGCACGGTCAATGGTAGTTTTCATGGTATTGACACTACCACAACAAATACCAGAACTTGAACCAGATCCCGTGGTGAGCCAGCAGCCGTGAGTGGCTGGGGGTTCGGGGGACCGCAAGGTCCCCCGCTAAGATTACTCGGACAAACTCCTAGCCAGCTGGCTCGAAGGGATTCACGACCGGAACGCCGGTCAGCGCCACATCTCGCACGTTACGCGTCGCCAGGGTCGGGCCTTTCACGCGAGCTGTCGCCGCCATCAACCCGTCTACAACGGGAATCGGGTCCGCCGCGCTCAGGCGGCCCCACTCCTCCGCGATCGCTTCGTCAATCGAAAGGATCCGGTCCCGGTGACCCACCAGTAACCTCCGGAGCCATGCTTCGAGAGCCTTTGCCGACCCGACGTCTCGCCGGCGGATTCGCTCGATGCCCCTGCGGATCTCCCCGATGACGAGCACGGAAAGAAACACGTCTTCGTCGGGTATGGCCGAGAACCACCGGAAAACGTTCGGATCGCACCGCCGGCCTTTGCGCAGCTCCGACAAGACGTTCGTGTCGACGAGGTACCTCAAAGCCGGGTCCGGCGACCCAGGTCCCGCGGGCGCTCGAAGTCTGCGTCTTCGCCCACCGCAGGCATCTCGAGGAGCCTCTGCTTGAGCGTCTTCCTCGTCTTTCGGGCCGTTAGAGCCTCGCGGAGGATTTCGCGATGCTCGGCCTCTGCCGATCTGCCGCGCCGGGCCGCCCGGACCTTGAGCTGCCGAACCAGTTCTTCATCCAAGTTCCTGACGATCAGCTGGGCCATGGCCGCCGTCTCCTTCTGATAGCGATGATATCACCCGGAGGGGTCTGGTGAACGCGACGGGCCAAAGTGACCCCGGTGTTCGGCGCCAGACAGCCACGACAATCCCGTCCTCGCCGAGAGTTCGGGCGGCTGTCCCATTGCAGGGAAAGAGTCGAGACCTCCCATCCCACCGACCCCGAGCGGCGCGACGATCTCGTCGGGTCCGAGGCGCGATCCCGTGGCGAGGGTCACCCGCGTTCGATCAGAGGGTTGCGCAGGGCGAGCCCGGGGAACCGGCTGAAGTCCCTGTCGGCGGTCCACAGCTCTCGCACACCGTGAAGCCGGCAGAGCGCGGCCACGCGGGCGTCATGGACCCGGCCTCCCGCGACCTGGCCGGCCTCCAGCAACCCTCTCAGCTCCGGCCAGTAGCCGCCCGACTCGGAGAGCAGGACGAGGCCGGGCGTCTCGAGCCACGCGTCGATCTGTTCGAGCGCACCGGAGACCGGTGTGGGCGGGTCGTAGATCCGGGGATGGGTCACGATCGAGAAGAACTCGTGAACGCAGGGCCAGGGAATGGCCCACGCGCCCTTTCCTTCCGCGAGGGTCTCCAGGCAGGCGTAGGCCGGGCCGTGCCACTCCGAATCTTCTCGGTGGGCGTAGACGAGAACGTTGGTATCGACGGCAATCACTCGTTCGGGCCCTCGTAGGCCAGCTCGCGGATCTGTTCCCAGCGCGCGCCCCGAAGCTCCGGCCGCAGACCGCGACCCCGAAACGTCGCGCGTTTCAACCGGAACGGCCTTGCTCGCTTGCGCTCGCGCACTTCCTTGCGAAGCCCAGCCTCGATCAGGGCGCGCACGGTGGTCCCCTCGCGCGACGCAAGTTTCCGCGCCTCGTCCAGAAGGCCGTCCGAGATCTCGACCGTCGTCTTCATATGGGTAACAATATCACGCAGGCCATCCACCCATATCAGCCTGCGAGGCGCCAGAATTACCCGACGATCTCCTGACGGGCGGAGACGGGAGCCGGCGAGGTCATCGCTCCCTCGGCAGTAGCGCATCCCAGTTCACGATGATCCGGAGCGGCGATTCCGGGAACCTCTCGAGCCGTGTGCTCACGAGGAACCGGGAGCCGTCGGGGGATACGTCGTAGTTCGCGACGTCGGTCTCGACGTGGAAGAGCGGCACGGGAGCGAGGACTTCCAGCCGCGAAAGCGACTTCGCCTGGGCGGATGGATACCCGTTGAAGAAGTCGGCCCAGACCGAGGTATCGACCAGGACCTTCAACGCCGCGCGCGGCGCCGCTTCCGGAGAGCGTTCAGGTTCCCCTCCCAGCGCAACTCCCCTTCGAACTTCAGGAGGCGCCGCAGCCTTCTGCGGCGGGCGTAATCCCTCAGGGCCTCGTTGATTACCGCCGTTTTCGTCTTTCCGACGCCGACCTCCATCGCCGCCTTGAGCGCCTCCTGGTCCAAGTCCAGAGTGGTCCTCATGATCTGCCTCTCGATGCAGATTCTACGGGTTCACGTTATGCACGACGAATTTCGCGACGATCTCTTAGCGACCGAAGTGAGCACCGGGGGAAAGAGTCACGCAGATCTTCCGGATTCGAATGTCTCGACGTCGTCCCGGTAAAGCTCGTACGCCCGCTGGTACTCCATGACGCGCGCGACCTCGGCGACGAACTCCTCGCTGTATCCGGCGCGGCGCAAGAGGTGAAATCCCATCTCCATCCCGGACGTAATGCCGCCGGCGGTGACGATCCGTCCCGCGTCGACGACGCGAGCGCGGCTGATGCGGGTAGCCGGCGCGATCCTGGCGAGCCGGTCGATGGGGACCATTCCCGCCGGCGAAGACTCGATGCGATCGGGCTCTTTGCGGTTGGTCGCCGGAAGGCCGTCGAGAAGCCCCATCTTTCCGTAGATCCACGATCCCGTGCAGACGCTCGTCAAGAGCGTCGAGTCCGAAAGCGTCCGGACGTAGTCGTGAAGCCGGCGGTTGTACAGCTCCTGACGGGTCCCGAACCCTCCTGGGATGAGAAAGGCGTCCATCGCCGGAGCGTCTTCGAACGAGTAGTTCGGCAGGACCGTGAAGCCCGCCTGGGTCTGCACGGGACGAAGAGAGTCGGCGATCAGGAAAGCGTCGAGCTCGGGATCGAACCGCCGCGCCACGGAAAAGACCCCGTAGGGCGCGGCGAAGTCGACGATCTCCGCGTCCTTGAACACGTAGACGCCGAGTCGAAATCCGGGTGTTCGCGGCTTTTCTGGCATAGGTCCTCCGGCCGGGGGGTTCGGGGGACCGCAAGGTCCCCCGCCAAAAGATTACTCGGACACATTCCTGGTATGTTCGAGCCGAAAGTCTATGCCGGGTCCCCGTCGCCGGCGGATCGGTTGAAGTGGGAGTTGCCGTCTGCCGCGTCAGCCCCCTATGCCGAGCTGGTTCAGGAGGAATGCGTAGTCGAACGCCGTCTCGCGCAGCTTGTCGTAGCGGCCGGAAGAGCCGCCGTGGCCGCCGGCCATGTCGACCTTGAAGAGGAGCGGGTTCGAGTCGGTCTTCGTGGCGCGGAGCCGGGCGACGTACTTCGCCGGCTCCCAGTACATCACCTGACTGTCGTTGAACGAAGTCTTGACGAGCATCGCCGGGTAGGCCCTGGCGGCGATGTTGTCGTACGGGCTGTAGCTCCTCATGTACTCGTACTGCTCGCGGACCCGCGGATCGCCCCACTCCTCGAATTCGCCGACGGTGAGCGGGAGCGTGGGATCGAGCATCGTATTGATGACGTCCACGAACGGCACGCGGGCGATCGCGGCCTTGAAGAGATCGGGTCTCATGTTGACCACCGCGCCGACGAGCAGGCCGCCGGCGCTTCTTCCTTCGATGACGAGCCGGTCGCGAGACGTCCACTTTTCGCCGACCAGGTATTCGGCGACCGCGATGAAGTCGGTGAAGGTGTTCTTCTTCGCGAACATCCTTCCCTGGTCGTGCCACTTCTTGCCCATTTCGCCGCCGCCCCTCACGTGCGCGATCGCGCAGGCCACGCCGCGATCGAGCAGGCTCACGCGGTTCGAAGAAAAGCTCGGGTTGGTCGAGAGCCCGTAGGATCCGTACCCGGTCAGCAGGAGCGGGCTGCTCCCGTCGCGCTGGACGCCGCGACGGTAAACGATCGAGATGGGGATCGTGGTGCCGTCGGATGCTCTGGCGTGCAGCCGCTCGGAGACGTATCGGGCCGGGTCGTAGCCGCCGAGCACGTCCGCGCGCTTCAGAAGTTTGCGCTCCCGCTTGTCCATGTCGTAGTCGAACACGGACTCGGGCGTGACGAGGGACTGGTAGCGAAAGCGGAAGACGTTGGTTTCGAACTCACGATTCTCCGCCGGGAAGACCGCGTGCACCGGCTCCGGGAGCTCGATCCGGTGTGAAGCTCCCGTGGAAAGAGACATGACACGAAGCTGGCGTAAGCCGTCCTCGCGCTCGAGAAGGACCAGGTGTCCGGCAAAGACGTCCAGGCCCTCGATCATGACGTCGTCTCGATGCGGAATGATCTCCTTCCAGTTCTGGCGGCGCTGGTCCGCCACCGACGTGATCACGACGCGAAAGTTCCGGCCGGTGTCGTTGATCCGCAGAAAGAAGGCGCCCTTGCGATGCTCGACTTCGTACTCGCGGTCTTTCTCCCGCGGCGCGATCACACGAAGCTCGCCCGTGGGCTCACTCGCGGGAAGGAAGCGAACCTCCGAAGAGGTGTGGCTGCTCGAGTCCACGAAAACATAGGCGCGGCTGCGCGATCGCGCGACGCTCAGGACGAACTTCTCGTCCTTCTCTTCGTAAAGAAGCGGGTCGGCCGCGGAGTCACTCCCGACCGTATGCCGGTGGAGGCTATAGGGGCGTTTGGCCGGATCGTCGGTGACGTAAAGGAGCGTCCGGTTGTCGGCGGCCCAGGCGATCGAGCTCACCTTCGCGACTCTCTCGGGCCCGAGCGTTCCGGTACGCAGGTCCCTGACGAAGAGGTTGTATTCCCGAAAACCGGTCACGTCGGTCGTGTAGGCGAGCAGGTTTCCGTCGTCACTCACCTCGAGATCACCGACGTCGAAGAACTTCTCGCCCTTCGCGAGAGCGTTCTGATCGAGGTAGACCTCTTCGGGTGCGTCGAGGCCGTCTTTTTTCCGGCAGAGGATCGGGTACTGCTTCCCCTTCTCGGTCCGCGAGTAGTAGAAGTAGCTCCCGATCCGATAGGGGACCGTCAGGTCGGTCTCCTTGATCCGTCCGAGAAGCTCCGAGTAGAGCGCCTCCTGGAGCGGCTGGGTCGGCTTCATGAAAAGGTCGGTGTGGGCGTTCTCTGCCTCGAGGTAGGCGCGGACCTGCGGATCCTCTTTCCGGCGAAGCCAGAAGTACTCGTCCGAACGCTTTTCTCCTTGAACGACGTCCACCTTAGTCTCCCGCCGCGCCGCCGGAAGCTTCGCCGACTCCGTCGCGGTTCCCGCCGATTGCCCGCCGGCGAGGACGCTGATCCCCGCGGCGAGCGCGATTGCCCAGGCCATGAAACCTCCCCGTATCCGACAAAAGGGGCCGATGATACCTTGGCAGAAACTCCGCCGTAGAATCCGGTTTCTACTTTCGGGAGGCTCTCATGAAATCAGACCGAAGTGGATTTGGCCGACATCGAGGTCCCCGTTCGAAAGTTTCTGTCCGCCCGTCGCGCAGCGACCGCCGAGGAACTGTCCTCTCGGTTTCCGCCGCGTTCCTTCTCGCGCTCGCCTTCCCGGCGCTTGCCGACACCGGGCACGAGCACAAGGAGGGAGATCCCACGAAGCTCGGGAAGGTCCACTTCCCGATCTCGTGCGGCGCCGCGTCCCAGAAGAAGTTCGACATCGGCCTCGCCATGCTGCACTCCTTCTGGTATGCGAAGTCGGATAAGGAATTCGCCGATCTCGCCGCCGCCGACCCGCATTGCGCGATGGCGCACTGGGGAGTTGCGATGAGCCGCTTCCACCAGATCTGGGAAGCGCCTCCTCCCGACGACCTGAAAGCGGGCGTGGCCGCGATCGCCGCGGCGCGAGCCGCGGGCGCGAAAACGCAGCGGGAGCGCGACTATGTCGAGGCTCTCGGCGTTTACTATGACAAGTCGGACACGCTCGATCACGTCACACGCTTCGTCGCCTACGAGAAGGCGGCAGGCGACCTTGCCGCGAAGTATCCGAAGGACCGCGAAGCGTCGATCTTCTACGCTCTCGCGCTGAACGGCGTCGCGCTCGCGCTGCCCCCCGACAAGACCTATGCCCGGCAGAAGAAGGCGGGAGAGATCCTCGAACCGATCTTCCGGGAGATGCCTCAGCACCCGGGCGTCGCGCACTACATCATCCACAGCTACGACTTTCCGACGCTCGCCGAACGTGGCCTCGATGCGGCGCGGCGATACTCGAAGATCGCTCAGGACTCGCCCCATGCGCTCCACATGCCCTCTCACATCTTCACGCGGCTCGGACTCTGGGAGGACTCGATCGGGTCGAACCTCGACTCCGCCGCCGCCGCAAGGAAAGACCTCCAGCAGACGATGCCGGGCGCTTTCGCCTTCGACGAGCTCCACGCCATGGACTATCTGGCATACGCGTATTTGCAAACCGGACGCGACGCGGAAGCCCGGAGGGTCGTGGAAGGTGCTTCACGCGCCGAGAAGTTCGACAAGCAGAACTTCGCGGCGGCGTACGCGCTGACGGCGATCCCGGCGCGGCTCGCGCTGGAGCGGCGCAACTGGAGCGACGCGGCACAGGTCGAGATGCGGCCGGCCGGCTTCCCGTGGAACAAGTTCCCCTGGACGGAATCGACGGTCGTCTTCGCGCGGGCGGTCGGATTCGCCCGCCTCGGCGACACTGCCTCGGCTCGAAAAGAGATCGATCGCCTCGAGAAACTTCGCGACTCGCTCAAGTCAGCCGGAAACATGTACTGGGCCGACCAGGTCGAGATCTCGCGCCGGCAGGCGGCCGCCTGGCTCGCCCGTGCGGAGAAGAAGGACGCGGAAGCGCTCGAGCTCATGCGGTCCGCCGCCGCGCTCGAGGATTCGACAGACAAGCACCCCGTGACGCCCGGGCCGATTCTCCCGGCGCGCGAACAGCTGGGTGATCTGTTACTCGAGCTCGGTAAGCCCGCCGAGGCATTGGCCGAGTATCGGGCGGACCTGGCGGCGTCGCCCAACCGCCTGAACGGGTACTACGGAGCGGCGCGGGCGGCGCGTCTCTCGGGTGATGCGGCTGCGGCGAAGAGCTATTACGAAAAGGTGCTCGCCCTCTGCAGAAAAGCCGACGGCGCGAAGGAGCAGGTCGCGGAAGCGCAGGCGTTTCTGGAGGGGAAGGCGGTCTCCGAGCTGCGGTAGCGCCGGATCCGTGTCATTCCGAGGAGCGGAGCGACGAGAGTACCGAGCGCCTTCTGCGGACGTGAGCTTGCGAACGGCCGCAGAGCGCGACAAGCGCCGTCGTCGAGACGGCGCTAATCTGCGTGCTGAGGAGCACGCGACGACGGATCCCCCTCAGCCCATAGGGACGGCACATGTAACCACAAATGGTAGAATGTGGACTCATGAAGAAGGCGATAAGCGAGCGTCGAATCGGCATCCGTGAGCTCAAGTCAAAACTGAGTCAGTGTGTCCGCGACGTGAAAATGGGTGCGACGATCGTGGTCACCGAGCACGGGCGCCGAGTGGCGCGGCTCATCCCGGAGACGGATTCGCTCGACAGCCGGATCGATGCGCTGAGACAGACGGGCGGCATCCGGTGGAGCGGTCGTCGATTGAGTGCCACGAAACCGACCGCTCGCGTCCGTGGAAAGCGAACCGTCGCTGACATCGTCGTCGAGAACCGCAAGTGATCCTTTACCTGGATGCGAGCGCGCTGGTCAAGCGCTACGTCGCGGAGCGTGGTTCCAAAGAGGTGAACGGGCTGATAGCCGCCGCGGATGTCGTCGCCACATCTCTCATCAGTCGGGCTGAAGTGGCCGCCGCCTTCGCCCGCGCCGTGCGCCTCGGCGTCCTCGAACATGACGGCGGACGGCGGGCGCAACGCAGATTCTCACGCGAGTGGCCCGACATCGCGAGAGTTCCCGTGAGTGAAGCGCTGGTGTCGCGGGCCGAGACGCTGGCATGGGACTATGGTCTTCGCGGCTACGATGCCGTCCAACTGGCGTCCGGGCTGACGTGGCAGGAGTCGATCGGCCAGGAGGTTCTCCTGGGTACGTTCGACGGCCAACTGTGGGAGGCGGCGCCGGGAGCGGGCCTCCGCGTCTGGCCGGAAAAGCTGGCGAAATGAGCGCCCAGACACTTGATGGGTCGTCTCGCTTCCGGCGCTCATTGACGAATACACACGAATCGGCGATTCTTACACATGGAGGCATGAGTGCGCACGAACATCGATATCGATGATGACCTGATGCGCGAAGCGATGCGCGCCAGCGGCGAACG